>CANQZK010000041.1 GCA_947628285.1 uncultured Muribaculaceae bacterium | reverse complement strand
ATTGACCCCACCCTGGCCGAGCTGGACACCGCCGCCACCGCCGCCGACGTACCCGCCGATACAGCCGCCGACGGAGCATCGCAGCTCGCCTTCCCCGCCGAACTGCCCGAGGATTTCACCGCGCCCATGACCGCCGACAGCGTGGTACTCATCGAGGACTACTCCGGCGGCCGCTACCCGGCCATGCTGCGCAGCGCCTTGGCACAGGCCGGCACGCGCCCCGTGCGCATAGCCGTGACGGGCGATTCATACATCGAGGGCGACATCCTCACTCAGGACATCCGCGCCGGGCTGCAGGACCGCTACGGCGGCAGCGGCGTGGGCTACATGGCCGCCTACTCGGCCTTTCCGGGCTTCCGCCAGTCAGTACGCCAGTCGGGTCAGGGCTGGACCGAGCATGACATGCGCAAGAGCGCGAGCGACCAGCTCAAGCCCCTCCAGGGCGTCTACTACACCGCAGGCGCCGGCGCCGAGGCCACCTTCAAGGGCTCGCACCGCCCCGCGCATACCGATGCCTGGGACCGCTCGACAATCCTCTACGTCGCCCCCGCCGACGGCACAATAACCGTCACCACCGACGCCGCCACGGACCGCGTATACCCCGTCACGGCCTCCACCCGCCTGCAACAGCTCACGGTGGACGGCCATACCACCAAATTCTCGTTCAAGACCGATGTAACTGACCTGAAAGTGGCCGGCGTGTGGCTCGATTCGCCAACGGGCGTGTATGTGGACTGCATGTCCATGCGCGGCAACAGCGGCATAAGCCATCGCGGCCTGGACGTGGAGACGGGCACACAGATGCGTGAGTTCGTGCCCTACGACCTCATCATCCTGGAGTTCGGCATAAACGCCCTGAGCTCGGCGCAGTCCGACTACTACGCCTACGCCAACGCCATGGTGCAGGCCGTGGACCGCATCCGCGCCATCTACCCCGACGCCGTCATCATGCTGATGGGCATCGGCGACCGCGGCCAGAAGCAGAACGGCACCGTGGGCTCGCTGCACACCGCCCCGGCCATGGTGCGCGCCCAGCGCGACGTGGCCCGCCGCACCGGCAGCATGTTCTGGGACACCCGTCAGGCCATGGGCGGCAGCGGCTCCGTGGTGGACTGGCACCGCCGCGGACATGTCAACGCCGACTACATCCACCTCAACCATCGCGGCGGCAAGGCCCTGGCCGACATTTTCCTAACCTCTCTCAACCGTACCCTAAGTGAACAATAAATACATACGCATAGCGGCCCTGCTGACTGCGGCTTTGGCTCTGTCATGGCCCCGAGCCGGCGCGCAGACCGACGTGGAGGATTCCGAAAGCGATATCCGCGAGAATCCCGCCATCGACGTCACTGCGCCCGTCGCGACCCGCGAGGAATACCCCTCCTACATCAATCTGCAGGCCAACCATATAGACCTCAACGGCGCCAACTGGAGCCGCCTGGCCGCGCGCCTGGCCGCGGCCGCCGACAGCGCCGTGGCCGTGGTGCACATCGGCGACTCGCACCTGCAGGCCGACATAGCCACCGCCGTGACCCGCCGGCGCCTGCAGCAGCGCTACGGCAACGGCGGCCGCGGCCTGATAGTCCCCTTCAAGCTGGCCGGAACGAATGAACCCCGTGATTACGTGCTGACATCGCCCGCCGGACTGGCCGCCTCGCGCCTGCTCAAGATGCCCTGGCCCACCGAGATGACCTTCACCGGCATAGGCATCGAGCCGCCGTCGGGCACTATGGAGCTGCGCATGAAAGGCCCCGACAGCTTTGACCGCTTCACCATCCACGCCGCCGCCCCGGGCGTGACGGTGATATCGCTCACCGACCCCTTCGGCTGGGACGTGGACTTCACCGCCGAGGCTGACGACAAGCGCCTGCATGTGACCCCCGAGCGCGAACTCACCGAAGTCATCATGCAGCTCGACGTGCCCGCCGGGGCCTCGATAGGCGCCATTGACCTGCGCCGGGGCACGGGCGGCCTTACCTACCACGTCATCGGCAACAACGGCGCCACCTACTCTACCTACAACCTCATAGGCGGCATGGGCAACGACGTAGCTGCCCTGCGGCCCGAACTCATCGTGATAAGCCTGGGCACCAACGAGGCCTTCGGCAAGGTGTCCGACGCCACCTTCCGCATCAACATAGACGAGTTGGTGACCGACCTTCGCCGCGCCAACCCCGGCGCCGAGCTGCTTCTTGTCACCCCCGCCGAATGCCAGCGGCGCACCTTGCGGCGCGTCCGCCGCAAGGGCCGCAAAGGACGCCGCACCGTTCGCAGCTACGCCGTCAACCCCAACATCAGCCGTCTGCGCGATGTCATCGTGGCCTACGGCCGCCAGAACGGCATCCCCGTCTATGACTGGTACGCCGTGGCCGGTGGCGCAGGCTCGTCAGCACGCTGGCTCGCGGACAAGACCCTCAACACCGACCGCATACACCTCACCGCCGCCGGCTACACCCTGCAGGGCGACCTCTTCACCGACGCCCTTGAAGAAACCTTACACAAATCCCTCTCCGCTCATGAATGAAATGATTGCAAAACTTGACCCGGAACGCCTGCGGCAGACTCTGCTCTACGACCCGCAGTCGCCGCTGCTGTTCAACACCGGCCTGTTCCTGGTCCTCTTCATAGGCTTCATGGCCGTATATCAGCTGTTGCGCAACCGCCCCGTGCTGAAGATGATTGCCACCATAGCCTTCTCGCTCTACTTCTACTACAAATCCAGCGCCGGGTACTGCCTGATTCTCATCGGCATATGCCTTTCGGACTACTTGCTGGGCAACTTCATAGGCCGCGCCCGCAGCCGGGCTTGGCGTCGGGCCGGCGTGGCCTTCGGAGTCGTGGCCGATGTGGCCTTGCTGGTGTATTTCAAGTACTTCAACCTGCTGGCATCCACCCTGGCCGCCGCCACATCAACGCATTTCGACGCCCTGGACATCATCCTGCCAGCCGGCATATCCTTCTTCACCTTCCGCTCCATCAGCTACCTGGTGGACATCTACCGAGGCGACATGGAGCCGGAACGCAACCTGCTGCACTACACCTTCTGCATGACTTTCTTCCCGCCGCTGTTAGCCGGACCCGTGGTGCGCGCACGCGACCTCCTGCCCCAGATCAAGGCCAACCCCGTAGCCACCACCGCCATGACCGGCGAGGGTCTGTTCCTCATCATGACCGGCCTTATAAAGAAGGTCATCATAGCCGATTATATCAGCGGCAATTTCGTGGACCGCGTGTTTGACAATCCGGCGCTGTACAGCGGTTTCGAGAACGTCATGGGCTGCATAGGCTTCACCGTCCAGCTCTACTGCGACTTCTCCGGCTACTCCGACATGGCCATCGGCCTGGCTCTGCTGATGGGCTACCGCTTCAAGGCCAACTTCAACGCACCCTTCAAGGCCCAGAACCCCGGCGAATTCTGGCACCGCTGGCACATATCCCTCTCCACCTGGCTGCGCGATTACCTCTACATCCCCATGGGCGGCAGCCGCCGCGGCAAGGGCCGCACCTACCTCAACAACATGCTCACCATGCTCATCGGCGGCCTGTGGCACGGCGCTGGATGGATGTACCTGCTGTGGGGCGCCTACCACGGCACTCTGCTGGCCGTGCACAAGGCCTTCCGTGGCCGCTGGCGCGTGCCCGAGGTGCTGCGCGGCACCACGCTGCTCCGCGCCGTGAACATTTCAGTCACCTTCAGCCTTGTAGTAATAGGCTTCGCCATATTCCGCGCCCCCTCGCTCGAGACACTCGGCGCCATGGCCGGACAGATAGCCGGCGACATGCACTGGGCCGTCGCGCCGCAGTTCGTGCAGGGCTATCTGCTCATTGTCCTGGCCATAATGGCCGGACTGGCCATGCACTGGGCCCCCGGGCGGTGGTCCGGAAGCGTTACGCGCACCTATGCCGCCATGCCGCTCATGGCTCAGAGCCTGCTCCTGGCCGTCGTCCTGTTCCTGGTTATCCAGGTCCGCTCGTCCGACCTTGTTCCCTTCATTTACCTCCAATACTGACATTACCGACACACCACGATGACCCCCAAAGAGAAAATAGACAGTCTGCGCGACCAGATCAACCGCCACAACCACAGCTATTACGTGGAGAACGCCCCTACAATCGGCGACCGCGAGTTTGACATGCTCCTCAAAGAACTGGAGGAACTGGAAAAGCAGCACCCCGAGTTTGACGACCCTCTCTCGCCGACACACCGCGTGGGCAGCGACCTGACCGAGGGCTTCGAACAGGTGCGCCACCTCTACCCCATGCTGTCGCTCAGCAACACCTACTCTGTGGAGGAGGTCGATGCCTGGGCCGGACGTGTCCGCGCCGCCATGCCCGGCGAGCACGTCTGCATCGTGGGCGAACTGAAATTCGACGGCACCGGCATATCGCTCATCTACGAGCACGGCCGTCTGGTGCGGGCCGTCACTCGTGGCGACGGCGAGCAAGGCGACGATGTCACCGCCAACGTCAAGACCATCCGCAGCATCCCCCTGCAGCTGCACGGCACCGGCTGGCCCGAGCGCCTGGAAATCCGCGGCGAAATCGTCATGCCGTGGGCATCGTTTGAGCGCCTCAACGCCGAGCGCGCCTTCAACGAGGAACCGCTGTTCGCCAACCCCCGCAACGCCGCCGCCGGCACTGTCAAGCTACTCAATCCGCGCGAGGTGGCCCGCCGCGGCCTGGACGCCTACCTTTATTATCTGCCCGGGGGCCAGGAACTGCCCTACGACACGCATTACGACAACATGATGGCCGCCCGCAGCTGGGGATTCAAGGTGTCATCGGCCATGACGCGACTGGACACGCTGGAGCAGATCGACGAGTACATCAATCACTGGGACACCGCCCGCCGCGAACTCCCCGTGGCCACCGACGGCCTGGTGTTCAAGGTGGACAGCCTGCGCCAGCAACTCAACATGGGCTTCACGGCCAAGTCGCCCCGCTGGGCCGTGGCCTACAAATTCGCCGCCGAACGCGCCTGCACGCGCCTGCGCTTCGTATCGTTCGATGTCGGCCGCATGGGCATCATCACCCCCGTGGCCAATCTGGAACCTGTGCTCCTGTCAGGCACAACCGTCAAGCGCGCCAGCATGCACAACGAGGACATCATGCGCTCGCTGGATATCCATGAGGGCGACATGCTCTACGTGGAGAAGGGCGGCGAAATTATACCGAAAATCGTCGGCGTTGACGCCGAGGCGCGTCAACCCGGAACCGAGGCGGTGCGCTTCGTCAGTCATTGCCCCGCCTGCGGCACCCCGCTGGTGCGCGTCGAGGGCGAGGCCGCATGGATGTGTCCCAACAAGTGGGGCTGCATGCCGCAGATTGCCGGCCGCATCGAGCACTTCGTATCGCGCCGCGCCATGAACATCGACGGCATCGGCCGCGAGACGGTCATGACCATGCTCCAGACCCGCATGGTGGCCGACTATGGCGACCTGTACAGCCTCACGCCCGACCGCTTCAACGGCATCTCCGGCTTCGGGCCCGGCATCACCCGCCGCATCCTCGACGGCGTGGCCGCCAGCCTTCAGGTTCCCTTCGACCGCGTAGTCTACGCCCTGTCCATCCCCGGCGTAGGCGAGACCACTGCCAAGAAGATAGCCCGTGCTGTCCACGACATGGACACCCTCATGACCCTGCCCGCCGAGCAGCTCGAGGCCATCGAGGACGTCGGCCCGCGCATAGCCGCCGACATCGTGGCCTTCTTCGCCCAGCCCGCCAACCGCCTGTGCATCGACAAGCTGCGCCAAGCCGGCGTAAGCATGGCCATGCCCGAGCAGGACGCATCGGCCCTCAGCGACCGCCTGGCCGGCAAGAGCATCGTCATCAGCGGCGTGTTCAGCCGCCACAGCCGCGACGAATACAAGGCCATAATTGAAAACAACGGCGGCAAGAACGTATCGTCCATCTCCAAGAAGACCGATTACGTCCTTGCCGGCGAAAACATGGGCCCCGCCAAATTGGAAAAGGCCCGTCAGTTAGGCATACCCATCATAGACGAGAACGAATTCCTCGCCATGATCGGCGCAGAATAATCATCAGCACCGCCCCGGCGGCCAGGCCTGCGGCGAACGGCCCGAGCGGCGACGGCGCCCTCTCGGTCCGCACCTCCGCCTCGGCCGTGACCTCGGCGCGGCGCGTTGCCACGGTATCGTGCATCTGCGTGGCGGCGCTTTCCACGGCGGCCGATGCCGTCAGGCGCCGCCCGCGTATCTCCACCTGCACTGCGGGCGAGTCCGTCCGCGCAATCCTTATCACGGGCCGTTCCAGCACATAGCATGTCGCCACCCGCACCGTATCGTGGCGCACGCTGTGTACCGCCACTGAGTCGGCCGTACGCACCTCGGTCTGCTCCACCCGGTGCGAACGGCACGCCGCCATGCCCGTGAGCATGGCGACGGCAATAACAAACTTTCTCATAGCGCGGCATATTCAGCAGTTGCGTCGAAACACGGACACGCCTTGGCCGCGAAGTCGCGGTGCCCCCGCACCTCGGCGCCGGGATAACGACGTTTCAGTTCGGCGATGAAGCGGCGCAGAGCCGCCTTCTGCTGCGGCGTGCGCGTATCGGCAGGAGTGCCGTCGGCCAGCGTGCCGCCCACATAGGCCACGCCTATCGACGTAGCGTTGCGACCGCGGCAGTGAGCCCCGGCCAGTCCCTCGGGACGCCCCGAATGCACCGTTCCGTCCAACCCGATAACATAATGATAACCGATCCCGTTGAAGCCGCGCTGACGGTGCCAGCAGTCGATTTCGGCCACACTGACCTCGCGTCCGGCGGGCGTCGCAGTGCAGTGAACAATAATAAAATTAATTTTTCGCATAAAAATTGACTTAAAATTTGGTTATGTAATAAGAATATTAGCCTATTGCCGTGAAGCCGCGCTGACAGTGTCAGAGGTCTGTATTGGCCCCTCCAACCGCGCCTTCGGCGGGCGTCGCAGTGCTGTGAAAAAGAAAGAAAATAATTTTTTGCATAAAAATTGACTTAAAATTTGGTTATGTAAAAAAAAGTATCTACCTTTGTGCTCGCAAACGGCGGGATAGCTCAGTTGGTTAGAGCGTCGGATTCATAACCCGGAGGTCCCGAGTTCAATTCTCGGTCCCGCTACAAGCTTCGATTCACCGAATCGGAGCTTTTTTTGCGCCGTTTGCGTTGCAAAGTTACAACTCAAATTTCATATTTGCAAATTTTTCATGAATTTTCGTAAGAAGAGCGGCGATGAGCGCAAGCATGGATGAGCAGCTGTAGCGGCGCAATACATTGCGCCGGCGACGAAACGCGCTGGTAATCATTTATTTGAACCTCGCCACAATAATACGGTATAACGCGTTGAACTGATTTGCCCATCCTTATAACGACCAATTTCGCTACCTATAAATATAAATATATGATTACCAGGGAATTTCGTCGCCGGCGCTATGTATAGCGCCGCTACAGCCACAAGAACAGCCGCCTCGACGTCTCAGCGGCTGGAAGCCGCTCATCCAAGCCCGGAGCCGCTTATCCGGCGCCATTTGGAAAAAAAATTTGGTGAAAGTTTTTCGGGGTGGGAATTTTTTTGTACCTTTGCGGCGATAAATTTTATTCACTAACTAAATCTTCATTAGAATGCACTTAAGTTCTGACGAAAAAGTACAGATCTTCGAGAAGTACGGTAAGGGTAAGACTGACACTGGCTCACCTGAAGCGCAGATTGCATTATTCTCGGTCCGTATCGCTCATTTGACTCAGCACCTGAAGTCAAATCACAAAGATCATACCACAGAGCGCGCTCTGAAGATGCTGGTAGGTAAACGTCGTCGCCTGCTCGACTACCTGATGCGCAAAGACATCAACCGTTACCGTGCCATCATCGCTCAGAAAGAGCTCGGCATCCGCAAGTGATCGCCTGAAAATGAATTGCGAGTCGCCCGGGCGTGTGAACGCCACAGGCGGCTCGTTTGTTATACCTTTGTTTTATAATATACTTTTGACATGAACGTAAAATACATTCTCATCATGGCTGCTTTGCCTCTACTGGCAAGTTGCTCGGCGCTGCAGGGCAACCGCAAGACTTCCGGCACCGTTACCGGTGATATGGCGCAGAAACGCCCCGGCGTAACTACTACTCAGACTCCGCAGGCCGGCGCGCCGGCCGATACCGACGCATCCTCCAAACAGGCCGCCTCGGCCCGCAATCTGGCCGGCGAATGGCTGATGGTGAAGGTGGGCGGCAACGCCGTGGACCGCGACGAGGACATGCCCTACCTGATTTTCGAGGAAAAAACGGGCAAGTTCTACGGCTCGAACGGCTGCAACGTGCTCAACGGCAGCTATACGCTGTCGGCCGACGATGTGTTCACCTTCTCAAACGTGGCCACGACGATGCGCTACTGTCCGGATGTGGACTTCCAGCATGAAATCAGCGTGGTGCTGGCCGACGGCGCGTCGACCAAGGCCCGCTTCCGCGAGTTGGGCAACGAGTCGTACATCGACATGCTGAGCCAGTCGGGCAAGGTGCTCATCGAGTTGCGCCGCGCCAACATTGACTTCCTGAACGGACAATGGGAGGTGACCTCAATCAACGGCGCCGACGTGCTGCCCGACGTTGTGCCGGACATCTTCTTCGACATAGCCGAGCGCAAGGTGCACGGCAACACCGGCTGCAACTATTTCAACGGCGAAATCTATCTGGACCACCGCGTGGCCAACGCCATCGACCTGAGCCGCATGGCCCTGACGCGCATGGCCTGCCCCTACTCGCAGCAGGAGACGGCTCTGATGGTGGCCCTGGAGAAGACCACCACGGCGCTGAGCGGCGGCAAGGACCGCGCCATGCTGCTTGACGCCGAGGGCCACGAGATGGTGGCGCTGCGGCGTGTAACCCCGGACAAATGAAAAATTGTTTGACACAAAATTGTAAAATCGCAGGGCAAGTTGCCCTGCGATTCGCATTATTTTTGTAATTTTGGCACATGAATGTGCTTAACCGTATAATCACGGCCGTCGGATGCGCGACGGCACTCATCGCGACCGTAGCCTGCGGCGGCGACCCTGACGGGGCTGCGCCGGGCCATGTATCGCGTGCGGCCGCCGAGATTTTGGCGCCCGACACGGCCAATCCCTACGACCGCCTGCCGGCGCCGGCGCCCGATGACAACTGCCAACGCCTGCGCATCAACTCGCCCGGCCCGCTGCGCAAGGTGTTCAACGACAGCAACTACATACACATGGGCGCGGCCGTGGTGGCCGGGTTCACGCCCGTGCGCGACGACGGCGACATTTGGCATCTGACCCGCCCGGTGGTGAAGGTGCGCTCATGCGCCGAATACTATCTGGAGCCGCTCACCCACTCGTTCCCCTACTTAGTGCCCGAGGCGGCGCAGTTGCTGCGCGACATTGGCCGGAGCTTCAACGACTCGCTGGCGGCGCGCGGCGGGGGCGCATACCGTATCAAGGTGACCAGTGTGCTGCGCACGCCCGCCACGGTGCGCAAGCTGCGCCGCGTGAACCGCAACGCCACCGAGGAGTCCACCCACAGCTACGGCACCACCTTTGACATCAGTTGGTCCAAGTTCATCTGCGACGACCCCGCCCAGACCCACCGCACCTTTGAGGACCTCAAGAACCTCCTGGGCGAGGTACTGGCCGACATGCACGCCCGGGCGGCCTCAGGGCCAACCGGAACGTCCCGTCCGCCCCGAGCCGGACAACAAAGAGAAAAACATCAAGAAAAGACGTAAATGACAAGCCCCCGAAAATCCCCCGTGTGGCGCACCGCGCTGAAGGTGCTGGCCTGGACGGTCATGGCGCTGATACTCATCGTGGTGGCAGCGCTGATATGCGTCGACAACATGCTCAAGCCCGAGCACCTCACCGCCATAGCCAACCGCGTGGCCAACCGCATGCTGGACGCCGAGGTGAGCATAGGCCGCGTTGAGCTCAATCTGACGGGCCGCTACCCCTTTGCGCGGCTGGATGTCGACAGCGTCACCGTCATATCCAAGGCCATACGCCGCCTGCCGGCCGACGAGCGCGAAAAGCTGCCCCAGTGGGCCGACACGCTGCTGACGCTCAAGCACTTCGGCGGCGGCATCAGTCTGCCGGGCCTGCTCATGGGCCGCTACGAGCTGAACGACATCGTATTCGAGCAGCCCGGTGTCAACATAGCCACGCTCAACGATTCGGTGAGCAACTACCTCATATACACCTCCACCGCGGAGCCGGACACCACGGCCACAGCCATCCCGCGCATCAGCCTGAACCGCTTCCGTCTGGAGCAGCCGCGGCCCCTGCGCTACTTCAACGCCGCCACGGCCGACCACTTCACCGTCGCGCTCAAGAATCTGGCCATCGACGGCCAGAACACGCCCTCCTATGCCCTGAGCGTGGGCGGCAACGTCAACTCGCCCGCCCTGCGCCTGTACAACATAGACGGGCTGCACTTCGGCATAGACGGCAACGTGGCCTGGACGCCGGAGAGCCCCGGCGAGCTGGAGCTGCGCGACTTCAAGTTCACAGCCGACTTCCTGCAGGCTACCCTGGACAGCCACATCGACTTCACGGACGACATCATAGTGCGCGACTATGACCTGCGCATGGGCGAGATGGGCCTGGAGCGCATCATAAGCGTGCTGCCCGACTCGCTGCAACGTGCCATGGGCATCAGCGCCGACAAACTCACCACCGACGTGGCCCTGCGCTTCTCGGCCCGCTCCACCGGCCCGTTCAACCTCAACACCGACTCCATTCCGCCGGCCGTGCTCACCCTGGAGCTGACGCCCGGCGCCCTGACATGGGGCAAAGCGCGGTTCCGCAACGTAGGGGGCACAATTACGGCCCACCTGGCGCGCAACGACCTTGACGCGGCCACGGTGGAAGTGGCCGGCCTCAACGTGGCCGGCCCGGCAACCGACCTGACCCTGGACGCACGCATCGACGGCCTGACCGACGACCCGTTGGTAAGCGGCTCGCTGCGCGGCAACACCCTGCTGCAGCGCCTCCCGCCACAGTTGGCCGACGCCATGCGCGGTTACATCTCGGGCCGAATCCGCGCCGACATAACATTCAAGGGGCGCCCCTCGATGCTGCAACGCGACACCTTTCACCGCCTGCGCGTCGACGGCGACATTGACGGCGACGACCTCTACTATCTGTCCAACGACACCAACAACATGATAGCCATCCACCGGGCCTGCCTGCGGTTCGGCGCCAACAGCACCCACGGGCGCGGCGAGCGCTATCCGGACAGCCTGCTGACGGCCTCGGTGCGGGTCGACTCGGCCGACATCCTCTCGGGCAACATCGCCATGACCGTCACCGGCCTGGCCCTGGGAGCCGGCGCCTCGAACCGCTACGACTCGGCCGACACCACCCTGGTAATCCCCATGGGCGGCGGCCTGAAGGTGGGCACGTTCTATCTGACATCCATCAGCGACTCAATAGTGTTCAACGTGCGCGACGCCGCCGGCCGCGTCACCATGAAGCGCTTCAACGGCAACGCCCGCATGCCCGTCTTCGCGGCCGACCTTGAGGTGGGTCGCATCTCCACGGGCAGCCCCGACGTGCGCTTCCTGCTCAGCGGCGCACAGGTCCACGCCACCGCCCACAAGCTGCCCCGCCGGCGCATCCCCGCGCACATCCGCCACACCGCCGACTCGCTGCGGGCCGTCCACCCCGAGCTGCCCATCGACTCCGTCTACCGCTACGCCATACTCAAGCACCGCATCCACCGCCACCGCAGCCCCTACCCGCGCGTGCACCCGCAATACACCGCCGCCGAGACCGAAATCATCGACTGGGGCACCAGCCACAGCCTGCGGCGCCTGCTGTTGGGATGGGACCTGCGCGGCACCGTCACCGCCCGCCGCGCCGGCCTGTTCACGTCCGCCTTCCCGGTACGCAACCGCGTGCGCGACTTCAACGTGGCCTTCAGCACCGACACCATCAGCCTGCAGAACGTCCGCTACAAGGCCGGGCACAGCGACTTCACCATATCCGGCCTCATCACCAACATCAAGCGCGGCCTGACATCCGACGGCTTCCGCTCGCCCCTGAAAATCAACTTTGACGTGGTCAGCGACACCATCGACATCAACGAACTGGCCTCGGCCACCTTCCGCGGAGCCGCCTACACCGAAGCGCGCCACCATGCCGACAGCATAGCCGCCGCTCACCGCGCCGAGACCGTCCCGGCCCGGGGCACCGCCGCGCTGATTGAGCGCGAGGCGGCCGAGGACGCCGAACTGGAACGCGAGCTGGGCCGCATGGTGCAGAACGCCCCGGACTCCGCCGCGCCCCTGCTCATCCCGCGCAACATCGACGCCCGCATCAACATGCGTGCAGCCAACGTGATGTACTCCGACTTCAATTTCACCGATTTCGAGGGCCGCGTGATGGCCTACCGCGGCGCGCTCAACCTGCACGGGCTGCACGCAGCGTCGCAGGCCGGCGCGCTGAACCTCTCGGCGCTGTATTCCGCCCCGTCGGCCGACGATATCAAGTTCGGCTTCGGCCTGCAGGTGGACCGCTTCAGCCTGGGCGACTTCACGCGCATGGTGCCCGCCGTGGACTCCGTCATGCCCCTGCTGCGCGACATCAAGGGCATAGTCAACGCCGACATCGCCGCCACCTGCGACATTGACCGCGACATGAACCTGATGCTGCCCACCCTGACGGCCGCTATCAAAATCCGCGGCGACTCCCTGGCCGTAATCGACAAGGAGACTTACCGCACCATAGGCAAGTGGCTGCTGTTCAAGGACAAGCAGAGCAACATAATTGACAGCATGAACGTGGAGATGACCATCCGCGACAACCGCCTGGAGCTCTACCCCTTCATCTTCAACATCGACCGCTACCGTCTGGGCGTGCAGGGCTACAACGACCTGGCCCTGAACTTTGACTACCACATTTCGGTGCTCAAATCGCCCCTGCCGTTCAAGTTCGGCATCAACATCAAGGGCAACCCTGACAAGTACAAGGTGCGCCTGGGCAAGTCGCGCTTCAACCATCAGCAGGCCGTCAAGTCGGTGTCGATTGTCGATACGGCGCGTGTCAACCTGCTGCAGCAGATCGAGAACATATTCCGCCGCGGCGTCAGCAACTCGCGCTTCGCCCGCCTGAACATAGACCGCAGCTCCCCGGCGGCCGCCATCGACCTCAGCGCCGACACCATCAGCCACGCCGACTCGCTTGAGTTCATCCGCCGCGGACTCATCCCCGCCGCCCCGCCGGCCCCGGCCGACTCCGTTCCGGCCGACAAGAAGGCCGTCAAAGCCAAAAAACGTAAATCCGACAAGAAAAAAGGCCGGGAAACATCCGCCGTGCCCGCGCGCGACGCCCTGCTGCCCGACCGCCTACGGTTCAATGGAAAAGCTTAACGGAATCAAAGCCGCCCTGATTGACATGGACGGCACCCTGTACGACTCGATGCCCAACCACGCCCGCGCATGGATGGAAGTCTGCCGCCACGCCGGCCTGAAGGCCCGCGAGGCCGACTTCTTCCTGTTGGAGGGCTCCACGGGCGCCAACACCATAAACCTGCTGACACGCCGCAGCCTGGGCCGAGACGCCACCGAGGCCGAGAAGGCCGACCTCTACGCCCTGAAGTGCCGCTACTTCGCCGCGCAGCCGCCCGTCGCCGTCATGTCGGGCGCTCGTCGGCTCATTGACGAGCTGCACCGCCGCGGCATCATCACCGTGTTAGTCACCGGCTCGGGCCAAAACACGCTGCTTGACCGCCTGGAGAGCGACTTCCCCGGCGCCTTCCCGCCGGAGCGGCGGGTGACATCGCGCAACGTCAGCCGCGGCAAGCCCGCCCCGGACCCCTACCAGCACGGCCTGGAATTGGCCGGGGTGAGCGCCGACCGGGCCATAGCCATTGACAACGCGCCCCTGGGCACACAGTCGGCCCGCGCCGCCGGGATATTCACCGTGGGGGTCGTCACCGGGCCAATCGAGGCCTCCGACCTCCTCACCAACGGCGCCGACATCGTATACGCCTCCATGACAGAGTGCGCCGACGCCTTACCGCAACTCCTATGAATCAGCAGCTTATATTCACCGATACGCCCGGTGCGGAGCTTGACCGCATTGTCGACGCCATGGGCCGGCCGCAGACGGTTGTCGTGGCGGACGTCAACACGGCCCGGCTGGTCGTGCCCGCCCTGCGCCGGCAGAGCCGCACCCTGAGCGACGCCCCGGTGCTGACCATCCTTGCCGGCGACGCCCACAAGGACACCAACGGCCTGCAATACGTCTGGCACGGCCTTGAGGAACTCGGGGCCACGCGCCGCACGCTCATAGTCAATGTGGGCGGGGGCGTGGTGACCGACCTTGGCGGCCTGGCCGCAGCCACCTTCAAGCGCGGCCTGCCCATGGTCAACGTTCCCACCACGCTGCTGGCCGCCGTCGACGCCTCCGTAGGCGCCAAGACGGGCATCAACTTCAACGGCTACAAGAACCTCATCGGCGCCTTCTATGAGCCGGCGGCGTCCCTGATATCCACCTGCTTCCTGGGCACCCTGCCGCGGCGCGAATTCCTCTCGGGCTATGCCGAGATGCTCAAGCACGCCCTGTTGGACAGCAACGAGGCCCTGTCCGAGCTGCTGCGCCACGAGCCGGACTTCTACGCCGGCGGCGGCGACGTGCTGTTGGACATGCTGCGCCGCAGCGTGGCCGTCAAGGCCCGCATAGTGGAGCAGGACCTGCACGAGACAGGCCTGCGCAAGGCCCTCAACCTGGGCCACACGGCCGGGCACGCCTTTGAGTCGTTAGCCATGGCCCGCGGCGAGGCGCTGCCCCACGGTTACGCCGTGGCCGCCGGCTGCGTGGTGGCGCTGATACTGTCGCACCTCCGCCTTGGCTTCCCTTCGGGCGCGCTGCGCCTGTTTGCCTCCTACGTCACACGCCATTACGGGCCCGTGGCCTTCACGTGCGACGACTACCCCGCCCTGCTCGGCTTCATGGCCCAGGACAAGAAGAACAACGCCCCCGGCCGCATAGCCTTCACACTGCTGGAGGATGTGGGCCGCCCGCGCACCGACATTGTAATCGAACCCGACAACATCAAAGTCGCCCTGGACATCTACCGCGACCTCTCCGGCATCTGAACACTCCGCCTATGAAGAAACCCGTCAAAACCAACGTGGCCCGCCTCCTGGACAAGGCCGGCCTGCAATACGAAACCGTCCCCTACACCGTGGACGAGTCCGACCTCTCGGCCGTGCACGTGGCCGAACAGTTAGGCGAGGACATCCGCTGCGTGTTCAAGACCCTGGTCCTGGCCGCCGGACCCTCGCAGCACTTTGTCTGCGTCATTCACGGCGATGCCGAGGTCGACCTCAAGAAGGCCGCACGCGCTGCCGGAGTCAAGAAGGCCGAGATGCTGCCCCT
>CANQZK010000040.1 GCA_947628285.1 uncultured Muribaculaceae bacterium | reverse complement strand
CCCGATAATTCATGCCTAAATGTAATGTCGCCGAGTTGGATATCGTTATCCCGAACTCGCGTTATTAAACAAGCTCTTAGTAGTCATTATGTCGCTCCGTTTAAATTAAAACGCGCGGGCATACTTAATGGTTTGCCCGCGCGGCGTCAGTTGGCCTTGAAATTGAAGATGGGACGGATGATGGTGTCGATGGCTACGGTATCGCCAATGTTGGCTATGATTTCCGCTGCCGGCTTGTAGACCATGGGCGACTCGTCGCGCGTCCGTTCGGTAACAGATTCCGAGTATATGCCCTGCATCGAGGCTGCGAAGTCCTCCATCGTTATCTTCTCGTAAGCCTGTGAGCGGCTCAGCACGCGGCCCGCGCCGTGGGGCGCCGAGCGGTTCCAGTCGGGGTTCCCCTTGCCCGTGCAGAGCAACGAACCGTCGCGCATATTGAGCGGGATGATGCACCGCTCGCCCTCGGCGGCCGATATCGCCCCCTTGCGGATAAGGTTGTCGTCGCTTATATAATTATGTACCGACTCGAACCACGGCACGTCCTCTGCCGCGCGGCCGCCGAAGAACCGAACGAGCAGTCGGGCGATGAGGCGGCGGTTGAGCTCGGCCCAACGCTGACACAGACGCATGTCGTGCAGATACTGGTCGCGCGCCTCGCCTTCCACGTAGCAGAGCCCGGCCGGCAGCGACGGCTCGGCCAACGTTTGCTCGCGGCGCATGCGCTTTATCACGGCGTTCAGCTCCGAGCGCCGTCCTGCCGCCTTGTACTCCTCTATAGTGCGACGGATGGTCTGCTCAAACTCATCCGCTCCGGCCGTCATGTGCTTCACCGCCCGGACCTGATAGATGTCCGCCACCTGCTTGCCCAGGTTGCGCGATCCGGTGTGAATCACCAGGTACACATTGCCGGCGTCGTCGCGGTCCAGCTCGATGAAGTGATTGCCGCCGCCCAGCGAGCCGATGGCCCGGTTGATGCGCCCCGAGTCCTTCAGCTCGCGGTAGCAGTGCAGCTGCGTGACAAGCTGCTTGGCCCGACGGTAAATCTCCATATCGTCGCCCGCCAACGGCTTGAAGCCCAGGCGTTCCTCGCGCACAATCATGCCCGAGGGCACGTTGGACAGGATATACTCGTGGAACGCGTGGAAATCGATATCATCAATCCTGCCCAGGTTGAGCACCCGCATGCCGCAGCCTATGTCCACACCTACGATGTTGGGAATCACCTTGTCGCCCAAGTCGCCCGTGAAACCAATCACGCAGCCGGCGCCGGCGTGGACGTCCGGCATGATGCGTATCTTCTTGTCAGCGAAAGCGTCAATAGCCAGCAGCTCACGGATTTGCTCCAAAGCGCTCTCCTCAATATTGTCCGTGAAAATCTTCACGTCGTATCCTTGAATAGTCTTCATAATCGTTCATTTATCAGTTTACGCCGCAAAGTTACGCCCCCGCTGCGCAACCATCCTGCGCAGTTGATAAAAAATTTCATTTTCCCGATTATTACCTGGAAATCACAAATTGAAAAAGCCCTCTGCAATCCGGCGCGATAGCCCAATGTTAAGTTTATGGAGTGGGCGGAAGGCCCCGGATGGGCCTCTGAACACTAGCCCCGCGTTTCAACGCGGGGTATCCGGCATCCACAAAAATTCCTTGGCCGCCCCCTGCCCCGTGTGGTGACGGCGGCGAAGGCCGCAATCGTCACCGTCCGGGGCAGGGGTGCCGGCCTGATGACCGAAGCCCCGGACAATCGGGTGGCAGAACGGCATGGAGGGGCGGCATCCCTGCCGCCAGCTACCGAAGCATGGCATTCGGTCCGGGGCGTCGGTCGGGTGCCGGGCTCCCGGTGCCATAGGCCGACGAATGCGGCCTTTCGGCCGCCGTCGACCTATGACGACGGGGCCCGGCAAAGGATTCTTTTGTGGATGGCTTTTACCGCGGGCTAAAGCCACGCGGCTATTGCTGTCACGGCCCCATCCGGGGCCTGCAACCAGGGGGCGTTTAACCATCGGATTGTCTGTGCGTTACGTCGCCGGCGCTATGTATAGCGCCGCTACAGCCCGCTCATCGCGCCTACGGCGCTTAGACACAAGATTGACAAGTAATCCAAGTAAATTTTACCGGTTATAACCTGTAAAGTTCGCAAAAAATGCCGGGTTTACCGGTTATAAGCGGTAAATTCGGCATGATAGAGAACATGAGTTCCGGGTGGTTGTGAAGGTGTGGCAAAGCGCCTAATCGTAGGGCCGCACGGTTCGTGCGGCCGCATGTGTTGGTGTATATGTTATTGGAATACAGCGTGCTGCCGGCGTACCCACGTTCCGTTCCTCCCGACAATTCGGCATTTTCCGGGGTTATTGGGGTAGGTGGAGGGTCTGGAGGAAGCGTTGGACGGTGGCGGGGTCGCCGGTGTATTTGCCGTGGTCTTCGCTGAGTTTGCAGGTGGTCAGGAAGAAGGGCCAGGATTCGGTGATTTTGACTTCGACGAGTTTGATGACTATGTTGAGGGGACGGACGCCGTCAAAGTCGTTGGTGAAGTGGGTGCCGATGCCGAAGGAGGGCAGGCAGCGGTCGCGGGCATACTGCTGTATGGCAATGGTGCTGTCGACGTTGAGGCCGTTGCTGAACACTACTTGTTTGGTGCGCGGATCGATGTTGAGCGAGCGGTATTTGTCGATGATTTTGTCGAGTTGTTCGAAGTTGTCGCCGCTGTCCACGCGCAGGCCTTTGAACATGTTGGCGTAGTCCTCGGAGAAGTTGAGGCTGAATATCTGCCAGCCGTAGGTGTCGTAGAGGAATGTGCCGAGGGCGCCGCGGTAGGTGTGTGCCCAGGTTTCCATGGCCAGGTTGTTGGCCATCTGCGGGCCGTACATGCCGGCGATGGCGCAGACGAGTTCGTGGGCCATGGTGCCGGTGGGGGTGAGGCCGTATTTCATGGCCAGGTAGACGTTGCTGGTGCCGGTCAGGCGGCCGGGACCACGGGTGGTGTCGCAGTATTCTTTCATGGCGCGGACGGCTGTGTCCTGTGCGCGGAATGAGGCGCGGCGGCGGGTGCCGAAGTCGCTGAACATGCATCCGGCGCTGACCAGCCGGCGGGCTTTGTCGCGCGATTTTTTGTAGCAGGCGTCGTAGTCCAGTTTGTCGGCCTGTCCGGTCATGATGTAGTAGAGTTCGGATATGATGGCCAGGACTTTGACTTCAAGCAGGATGGTCTCGCTCCAGTTGCCGGTGAAGCGGACGTCGAGCCGGCCGTCGGCGTCCTGACTGACGGCGACGCGGCGGCGGTCGTAACGGAATCCGCGCAGGTAGCTGTAGAACCAGTCGGGGATGTAGGTGCAGCGGCGGCGCATGAAGTCTATTTCGTCTTCGGTGATGCGGACGTTTTCAAGCAGCTCGATCTGCCGGCGCAGTTCGTCGGCGAAGCCGGGCGGGTAGACGGTGCCGTTGCGGTCAATGAAGCGGTATTTGACCTGAGTGCGGGGATAGTTGTCAATGACGGCGCAGCACATGGTGAATTTGTACAGGTCGTCGTCGGTAAAATGGTTGATAATCTGTCGCATGCTCGTTATCGGTTTTACCGGATAAACGCGCGGGGAGGGTGTTTGGTTTGTAGGGAATGAAAAAAGGCCTGCCAGAGCGTAATTGCTCCCCGGGCAGGCCCTACAAGCTGTGATTCGGGTATGGGTTTTACAGCAGGTTTATTTGCTGATGTGTTCGTAGCGGAGTGTGAGCGAAGGCTGGTCGCAGACCTCGGCGGGACCGAAATACTGGATGGGGCCGGGGTATACGTAGCAGGTGTTCATGGCCCAGTCATCGCGCTGAGCGGCGAAGCGGCGGAAGGGTTCGCCGTCCAGACGTACGAGTGCCTTCTGGATAACGGGCTTGTCGGCGCCGTTGCGGCGTTCGATGTTCATCATCATGGTGATGGGTATACCGCCGGCGGTCCACTGTACGGAGGGTTTCACCAGGTTGCGGATTGACGACATGTAGCCGGTGACGCCGGAGTTGATGAGGCAGGCGGCGTTGAAGCCCAGGGCGTAGCAGTAGTCGGCATCGAAGTTGGAGGGGTCGGCGCAGCGGCCTTCGTAGCCGAAGAAGTGGTGGAGCGATGCGAATTTGCCGTTGAACTTGCCTTCGGCGGCCATGACTTCAAGACGACGGGCAACCATCTCGCTGAGGAGTTTCTCGGTTTCGATGAGCGATACCTGAACGTTGCCGTGGGGGTCGCGGTCCAGCATGAGCTGGCGGGCAACTGATGCGGGCAGGGATGCCAGGGTGGCGGCGTTGGCCTGAGAGAGGTGCGACTTGATGAAGTCCTCGAGCTCGGTGCCCGAAAGGGCTGCGGTCTGGTCGGCGTTTTCGGCCAGGACGTTGTTGAGCTCGGCTATGAGGGCCTTGATGGCGGGGATGAATTCGATGAGGCCTTCGGGGATGAGGACGGTACCGAAGTTGTTGCCCTCGGCGGCGCGGGCGGCCACGATGTCGGCAATGTTGTTGACTACGTCCTGGAGGGTGAGGTTGCGGGCCTCGACTTCCTCGGACACGATGCAGATGTTGGGCTGTGTCTGCAGTGCGCATTCCAGGGCGATGTGGCTGGCGGAGCGACCCATCAGTTTGATGAAGTGCCAGTATTTCTTGGCCGAGTTGCAGTCGCGCTGGATGTTGCCGATAACTTCGGAGTAAACCTTGGTGGCGGTGTCGAAGCCGAACGATGTCTCGATGCACTCGTTCTTGAGGTCGCCGTCGATGGTCTTGGGGCAGCCGATTACCTGAACGTCGGCGCCGATGCTTTTGTAGTATTCAGCCAGGACGGCGGCGTTGGTGTTGGAGTCGTCGCCGCCGATGATTACGATGGCGCGGATGTTGAGCTCGCGGATGATTTCAAGGCCTTTGTCGAACTGTTCCTTGGTCTCGAGTTTGGTACGGCCTGAGCCGATGATGTCGAAACCGCCGGTGTTGCGGTATTCGTTGATGATGGGGGCGGTCAGCTCGATGTAGCGGTGTTCCACCAGGCCGCCGGGGCCCATGAGGAAGCCGAACAGACGGCTGTCGCGGTGGATTTTCTTGATGCCGTCAAAGAGGCCGCTGATGACGTTGTGGCCGCCGGGGGCCTGACCGCCGGACAGGATTACGCCCACGTTGACGGGATGGTTGGCCGAGGGGTTGGCGTTCTTCTCGAAGTGGAGCTCGGGCAGACCGTAGGTGTTGGGGAATAGACGTTTGATTTCTTCCTGATCGGCAACCGATTCAGTGGGTTTGCCGGCTACTGCCTTGACAGCGCCCGTGAGGACGATGGGCAGTTTGGGCTGATAGGCCGCACGGGCCTTCTGGAGGGGACTTTTTTTCATTTTACGTATGATGTGTTTGTATATTCCGGAAGAACGCCGGTGCGGGCACTGTCCGCACCGGCGTGGGTGATCATTTGATGAGGTACTGCGAGGAGATGGACTGGAACGAGTGTACGCGGCTGATGGTGTCGGCGAACAGACGTGCCACCGAGATGATGGTGCACTTGGGGCAATCCTTCAGGTAGGGAATCGAGTTGGTGAAAATCATTTCGGTGAGGCCCGATTCCAGGACGCGCTGTGTGGCGGGGTCGCTCATGATGGCGTGTGATGCCAAAGCGCGGACGGTGCGGGCGCCCTTGGAGAGCAACAGGTCGGCGGCCTTGGTGATGGTGCCGGCGGTGTCTACCATGTCGTCGATGAGGATGACGTTCTTGTCCTCGACGTCGCCGATGACGGTCATGTTGGCCACGACGTTGGCTTTGAGACGCTGCTTGTGGCAGAGCACCAGGGGACATTCCAGATATTTGGCGTATGAGTTGGCACGCTTGGCACCGCCTACGTCGGGGGTGGCGATGACCATGTTGTCAAGCTTGAGCGACTGGATGTAGGGGATGAATACCGATGAGGCGTAGAGGTGATCGACGGGGATGTTGAAGAAGCCCTGGATCTGGTCGGCGTGGAGATCCATGGTGATGACACGGTCAACACCGGCGGCCACCAGCAGGTCGGACACGAGCTTGGCGGCGATTGACACGCGGGGCTTGTCCTTGCGGTCCTGACGGGCCCAGCCGAAGTAGGGCATCACGGCGATGATTGATTTGGCCGACGCACGCTTGGCGGCGTCGATCATCAGCAACAGTTCCATGAGGTTGTCGCTGTTGGGGAAGGTGGATTGTACCAGATAGACTTCGCAGCCGCGAATGGACTCTTCGTACGAGACCTCGAATTCGCCGTCGGCAAAGTGTGTGATGTTCATCTTGCCGAGTTCTACGCCGAGTTCTTTGCAAATTTCTTCGGCCATGTAACGCGAGCGCGTTCCGGAGAAGATTTTGACAGGAGGTAATTGGGTATTCATGGAGAATGTGTTGGTTGGAAAATTTGAGTGCAAAGTTAGTCAATTTTTGCCGTTCGGGCACGCTTTTTGGCGGCTTTTTTGACGGGATTTTTGCCGCGGGCGTTTTGGTCGGCTCCGGTGCCTATGTCGGAGGTGCGCACTTTCCACACTACGGCGCCGTGCGCGGGAATGTGTGTGGCAAAGGGTTCGCTGTCCGATACGGCCTTGAGCGAGGTCTCGGCCGTGAGCAGTTCCGTGGCCATGGCGAAGCCGCGCGGCAGCTTCAGATAGTCAAATGCATGGGCCGGGATGTTGATCTGCACCTGGGCCTCGGTGTCCGAGAAGTTGACCGCGATGAGCAGCAGCTCGTCGCCGTCGTGGCGCAGGAAGGCGAAGTGGCGGTGCGGGTTGAAGCGCGGATTCTCATAGTTGACATACATCAGGTCAAAGAATTTGCCGCGGGCAATGGCGCGCTCGGAGTTGCACAGACCCAGCACGCGGGCGTACGTCTGACGCAGCGCCTTCTCGCTGTCGCTCAGGAATCCGTTGCAGCGACCGTGGTTGAGCCAGCGGCGCAGCTTGGCTATACTCCAGTAGTCAAATATGGTGGTGCGTCCGTCCAGGCCGCTGTAGCCCTCGGCGTCGGTGCCGGGCTCGCCCAGTTCCTGGCCGGCGTAGAGCATGAACGGACCGGTGCCTATCATGGCGCTGACCACCAGCGAGGGTACCACCAGCCAGGGGTCGCCGGCATACTGCGGCGAGGCGAAGCGCTGCTCGTCGTGGTTCTCCAGGAAGTTGAGCATGTGGTCGGCTATGCCGTCGACGGTCTGCCAGCATGATGTAAGCGTGGCGGCCGAGTGTTGCGCCGTCTCGATGGCGCGCAGGCTGTCATAGAGGTTGACCTTATCGTACAGATAATCGAATCCGGCCGAGAAGATGTAGGGGCGGTAGAGCGCCACATCATATATCTCGGCTATGAATATCAGGGCGGGGTTGACGGCCTTGACCTGCGGGATGGCCCAGCGCCAAAAGTCCACGGGCACCATGTGCACCATGTCGCAGCGGAATCCGTCGACGCCCTTCTGCGCCCAGTAGCGCAGGATGTTGAGCATCTTCAGCCAGGTAGGTGGCACGGGCTCAAAGTGCCGTGTGCCGTTGCCCGGATCCCAGCCGTAGTTGAGCTTTACGGTGTCGTACCAGTCATAGCGGCCGGGGAAGGCCGTGAAACAGTCGTTGCCGGATGCCTTGGCGGGGAACTCTATGTAGGCGTCGGCGCCGATGCTCAGATCGACGCCCACGGGCGAGAACTGCTGGCGCGTGATGTAGTAGAAGTTGTTGGCCGGGTCGAAGAACATATCCTTGTTGTCGCCCTGGCCCAGGTCCTCGATGCCGGCGGGAGCTGCGTCGCTGTGGTATTCGCGCGCCACGTGGTTGGGCACAAAGTCGATGATGACTTTCAGCCCGGCGCGGTGTGTGCGCTCCACCAGCCGCTCGAACTCGGCCACGCGGTCGGGCACGCTCACGGCCAGGTCGGGGTCGATGTCGTAGTAGTCCGTGATGGCATAGGGGCTGCCGGCCTTACCCTTGATGATGTGGGGATTGTTGCGCTTGATGCCGTATGCACTGTAATCGGGCGTATGTGAGTGCTCAAGGACGCCGGTGTACCATACATGCGTGGCGCCCAGGCCCTTGATGTTCTTGAGGATAGTGGGGTTGATGTCGTTCAGTTTGCCGCAACCGTTCTGCTCGATGGTCCCGTCGGGGACGGGGTCGGCGGTGTAGTTGGTGAACAGACGCGGCAGAAGTTGATAGATGATTGGTTTTTCGGTGGTGTCCATCATTACGGTTTATGATTCCGGTTGTGGTGAGTCAGTTGAATGTGATGATGAGGATGATGAGGTTGAAGAGAGTGTTGTTTTAGATGTTTTCCAGAGACCGTTGTCGCGCAGGGCCTTGCGGGTGTGGATGTAGCCGCTCAGATACACGGCGTCGACATAGCGGAGGTCGAATGTGCGGTACGAGGCAATCTCGGGCGTTTCCACGGAAATGTCGCACAGGTCCATGTCACGACGCTGGTTGGCCTTGGCCATGAGGTTGTATGTGCGCAGGGCCACGCCCACAAAACTGTCAATCTGCGGATGCGACTTCAGCGGGCTTACGTTCACGCCTATAAGCGTCTGACATTTCTGCCGGATAATCCAGGCCGGATGGTTGCGCAGCACGCCGCCGTCAACATAATGCGTCCCGTCGATATTCACCGGGCGGAACACGATGGGAATGGAGCACGAGGCCACCACGCGGGGCACAATCTCGCCCTGATGGAATTCGGTGGAAACGCCGTTGTCAAAATCCGTAACGCCGATGTATGTAGGGATGGGCAGGTCCTCCAGACGCTCGTAGCCGTTGAGATTGTCGCGAATCAGTTTCTCGAAGGGTCGCATGTTGAACAGGCCTCCGTAGCGGGGCCGCAGATCCACAAAATCGCGGAAACCGCGGTTGCTGAACAGCTCCAGAATACGGGCGGGCGAATTCCCGGCCGCATACAGCACAGCGGCCACACTGCCGGCGCTGACACCGGCTATGACATCGGGACGCATACCGGCCTCCTCGATTGCCGCGAGTGCGCCGGCATGAGCAAGACCGCGGGCGCCCCCGCCGCTCAATGCCACGCCGAGACGACCGGTCGAACTCTTCTTTATAAGGTCTTCACCCATCTGGAAACAAATTTCACCGCAAATTTAACAAAAATCCCCTAACCGACAAAATTTGCAAGAGTTAAACTGGAAGAGCGGCTTGGAAGAGCGGCTTGGAAGAGCGGCTTCCAGCCGCTGAGACCGAGTGGGCTGTCCGCGTGCTGCGGCCACGGCGAAACGACGGCATCCCGATTTGATGAAACCTCGTTCTATCAGTATCGGGACGCCGTTTATCGGTGGCCGCGGCATGCCGCGACCTTACATTTTTAATGAATACAATCGACCATTAAAAAATGAGGGTGTATCAAAATACAATAATTGACGGATTGTTGGAATGCGCGGCCCGTGCGTCAGCTCGCTAATGTATTGGGCATTAGTAGTATACATATCCGGTTGCAACGGACGCACGGGCGTGCATCCACAATTCGATGTTTTGCAGTTATTGCTGCGTCAGAACTGCGACATTGTGTTGTTCATCTGTTCATGGAACTCGCCCAGGGTTGTGGCTTTGGCGGTGGATTGTTCCAGACGGGATGTGATTTGTTGGATGGTGGAATCGACCATGGCTTTGACTTCAGGGGTTTCGGGGTCGACTCCTTCTGATTTGATGCTGAGGTCGGTCATGGCGCGGACTACCCGGCAGAAGTTGCCTATCAGTTCTTTGCGGTCGGCGTCAGTGATTTTTGTGGTGCTGGTTTTGAAGTCGACACGTTCCATGTCGGCCATTGCGGCTTCGGCTTGTTGCGGGGTGCTGCTTTGGGAAATAGCGTCGGCCACTTTGATGAATAGTGCGTTGAGTTCGGCGACATCGTTCTGTGCGGTTTCGGCAAAGGCGGGCTGGCTGAATATCCCTGCTATCAGGGCGATGATGAGTCCTAAGGTAAGGTTTGCTTTTTTCATGTTTTGGGTCTGTTTATGGGTTTTAGGAAAATGAAACAACGCCCGGTCTTGGTTGGGCCGGGCGTTGATATAGAGGCTTTTTGCTGATTATTTGCCGGAGAGTTTGTCGCGCAGAGCTGCCAGAGCTTCGAGGTCGCCCAGAGTGGTCTTCTCGATGGGAGTAGAGATCATCGGGGTCTCTTCCTGCTGCTTGCGGGGCTGACGTTTAGCCTTGCGTTCGGCCTGCTTTTCGCCACGTGCTTCGTCTTCGAAGATGCGGCTGTGGGACAGGATGATGCGCTTGCTGTCTTTGTTGAATTCGATAACCTTGAAGTTGAGCTTTTCGTCAACTTTGGCCTGGCTGCCGTCTTCCTTAACGAGGTGTTTGGGGGTTGCGAAGCCTTCTACGCCGTAGGGCAGGGCAACGACAGCGCCCTTGTCGAGCATCTCGATGATGGTGCCTTCGTGTACGGAGCCGATGGTGAAGACGGTCTCGAATACGTCCCAGGGGTTTTCTTCGAGCTGCTTGTGGCCGAGGCTGAGGCGACGGTTGTCCTTGTCGATGGCGAGGACTTCAACTTCGATGTCGTTGCCAACCTGGGTGAATTCGCTGGGGTGTTTGATTTTCTTGGTCCAGCTGAGGTCGCTGATGTGGATCAGGCCGTCAACGCCTTCTTCAATTTCAACGAATACGCCGAAGTTGGTGAAGTTGCGTACGCGGGCGGTGTGGCGGCTGCCGACGGGATATTTCTCTTCGATGTTCTCCCAGGGGTCGTTCTTGAGCTGCTTGATGCCCAGAGACATCTTGCGGTCTTCGCGGTCGAGGGTGAGGATGACGGCTTCCACTTCGTCGCCGACTTTCATGAAGTCCTGAGCGGAGCGGAGGTGCTGGCTCCATGACATTTCGCTGACGTGGATGAGGCCTTCTACGCCGGGTGCGATTTCGAGGAATGCGCCGTAATCAGCCATAACGACAACTTTGCCTTTGACGTGGTCGCCAACCTTGAGGTTGGGGTCGAGGGCATCCCAGGGATGGGGCTGGAGCTGCTTGAGACCGAGGGCGATGCGCTTCTTCTCGTCGTCGAAGTCGAGGATAACGACGTTGAGTTTTTGGTCGAGCTCGACAACTTCGGCGGGCTTGGTCACGCGGCCCCAGCTGAGGTCGGTGATGTGGATGAGGCCGTCTACGCCGCCCAGGTCGATGAATACGCCGTAAGAGGTGATGTTCTTGACGGTGCCTTCCAGTACCTGGCCTTTTTCGAGTTTGGAGATGATTTCGCGTTTCTGCTGTTCGAGTTCGGCTTCGATGAGGGCTTTGTGCGAAACGACCACGTTCTTGAATTCTTCGTTGATTTTGACAACCTTGAACTCCATGGTCTTGCCCACATAGATATCGTAATCGCGGATGGGCTTGACGTCGATCTGCGAGCCGGGGAGGAACGCTTCGATGCCGAACACGTCAACGATCATACCGCCTTTGGTGCGGCATTTGATAAAGCCTTTGATAACCTCGTCGTTGGCCAGGGCGGCGTTGATACGCTCCCATGAGCGCGATGCGCGGGCCTTCTTGTGCGAGAGGATGAGCTGGCCTTTTTTGTCTTCTTGGTTTTCAATGAATACCTCTACTACGTCGCCGACTTTGATTTCGGGGTTGTAGCGGAATTCGCTCATGGGGATGATGCCGTCGCTCTTATAACCGATGTTAACCACGGCTTCGCGCTTGTTCAGGGCGATGATGGTACCTTCGATTACGTCCTTGTCCTTAACGGTGCCAAGCGATTCATCATAGGTGCGGGTGAGTTCCTCGCGTGATTTTTCACCTGCGGTTTCGCCTTTCTCGTAGGCTTCCCAGTCGAAATCTACGATAGGGGTGTTAGTTTGTTCTGTCATTTAAAGAGTTAATAATAAGTTAATTAATTGCGCGGCGACACACTCGCCCGACGCACATCGGCGGCCACGGGCCGCAAATGCGGTGCAAAGATAGCATTAATCTTGTTGATATGCAAGTATTTGCCCGGTGTTTTTTTGGCTGCCCGGCCGCAATGATGTGTTTTTTTACACCGCTCCGGCTTTTTCATAGACATATATATAATGATAACGCCTGCGTGAGGCTGTGTTTTTGGCTGACATGCGAGCCAGCCTCCGCGCTTTATCGCCGACAATTTGTTAAAAATGTGCCCGAGCGGGTGGATATTCATGGAATTCTTACTACCTTTGCCATGTTTTTGACATTTCGGCATTGAGAAAGGTCCTTGTCTACATACTAATTTGCGCGATGCTGCCCCAGCTTGTACTGGCGCTGGGCGACATGGCCGGCGCTCCGGACGATGCGCCAGGGCGGTCCGATACGGCTCCGGCTGTAGCGGCCGACTCTTTGCGCGCCTTCATGGCCATGCCCGATTCGGCCCTGATGCCCGTGGCGGATACGGTCGTGCCCGTGCCGGATACGTTGAAGGCCATGGCGCCCGTGGATACCTTCGTGCCCCGCGTGCGGCCCGTTGTGTCGAAAATCGACCTTGAGTCATCGGTCGATTTCTCGTCGGCCGACTCGATGGTCATTATCCGGCGCGATTCGGCCTTTATGTACGGCAACAGCTCCGTGAGCTACGGCAACATTAACCTGAGCGCCGCCAACATTGAGATGGACCTGCCCGGCAACACCGTCTACGCCGTCGGGGTGCCCGACAGCGCCGGCGAGATGACCGGCACGCCCATATTCAACGACAACGGCGACGAGTACGAGGCCGCCACGATGCGCTATAACTTCAAGTCCGAGAAGGGGTTCATAACCAACGTAGTAACCCAGCAGGGCGAGGGCTATCTGACCGGCGGCGAGACCAAGAAGAACGACGACGGCACCTTCTACATCCGCAACGGCCGCTATACAACCTGCGACGACCATGAGTGCCCCCACTTCTACTTCAACCTCACCAAGGGCAAGGTTAAGCCCGGCAAGAACATCGTCACCGGCCCCGTCTACATGGTGCTGGCCGGCCTGCCCCTGCCCTTGGCGGTGCCCTTCGGCTACTTCCCGTTCACGTCCGATTATTCGTCGGGCGTCATCGTGCCCTCGTTCGGCGACGACTATCAGCGCGGTTTCTATCTGCGCGACGGCGGTTACTACTTTGCCATCAACGACAACATCGACCTTGCCCTGACCGGCGAGATCTACACCAAAGGCTCATGGGGCATATCGGCCCGCGCCAACTATATCAAGCGCTACAAATACTCCGGCAACTTCAACCTGAGCTACCTCAAGTCCATTTACGGCGAGAAGGGCTCGCCCGACTATTCGTCGCAGACTAACTTCCAGATTCTGTGGTCGCACACGCAGGACTCCAAGGCCAACCCCAACATGAACCTCTCGGCCAGCGTCAACTTCACCACCTCGGGCTACAGCCGCAACGACCTCAACTCATACTACTCACCGTCGTTCACCGAGAACACCAAGAGCTCGACCATCAACATGACCTACCGCTTCCCGCAGTCCAAGTGGTCAATGTCGGCCACCATGAACGTGTCGCAGCGTACGCAGGACTCCACACTGGCCGTGTCGTTTCCCAACTTCACCGTCACCATGGGCCAGACCTTCCCCTTCAAGCGCAAGCGTGCCGTCGGCGCCGAGAAATGGTACGAGAAAATCCGCATTTCTTATTCCGGTCAGTTCCAGAACTCGCTGACCGCCAAGCAGGACGAGTTCTTCAAGAAAAGCCTCATCAAGGACTGGCGCAACGGTATGCGCCACAACATACCCATATCCGCCACCTTCAACCTGTTCAGCTACTTCAACCTCACGCCCAACATCAACATAACCGACCGCATGTACACCTCCAAGGTGCGCCGCCAGTGGGACCCCGCCGCATCCGTCGAGGTCTGCGACACATCCTACAGCCTGTACAACGTCTATGACTTCAGCGCATCACTCTCGCTCGACACCAAGGTGTACGGCTTCTGGCGTCCGTTAGGCTTCCTGGGCAAGAAGATCAAGATGATCCGCCACGTGCTCACACCGTCCGTATCGCTCAACTTCGCCCCGGACTTCGGCTCGAAATTCTTCGGCTACTACGGCGAGTATCAGTACCCCGACGCGCAGGGCGTCATGCAGACCCGCCGCTACAGCCACTTCCCCAACTCGCTGTTCGGCGTCCCCTCCGAGGGCAAACTCGGCTCCATATCATATTCGCTGGCCAACAACCTGGAAATGAAGGTCAATACCGACGATTCAATCGGCGAGAAGAAAATCTCGCTCATCGAGAACTTCAACATCTCCCAGAGCTACAACTTCGCCGCCGACTCACTCAACTGGTCCAACATCAACACCTCCATACTGTTGCGTCTCACCAAAGGCTTCAACCTCAACCTTCAGGCCACCTGGGACGTCTACACCTACCAGCTCAACTCATCCGGCAATCCCGTGCGCGTCAACATCCCCCGCTGGAAAGCCGGTAAGGGCATCGGCCGCCTGTCCAGCACCGGCACATCATTCAGCTACACCTTCAACAACGATACCTTCAAGCGCAAAGGCAAGGGCAAAGATAAGGACGACAAGAACCGTGGCGACCGGTCAGACGAATCGGAATTCGACACACCCGTGGGCGGCGCCGAAAACGACCGCAACAATCGCGACGCCCTGGACGGCGGCGACCTCCAGCTCAACCCCGACGGATACGCCAAATGGTCCGTGCCATGGAGCCTGACCTTCAACTACTCAATCGGTTACGCCTACGGCGCCTTCAACAAAAAGAAAATGGAATATGACGGACGCATCACCCAGAACCTCAGCTTCTCGGGCTCAATCCGTCCCACGGCCAACTGGAACTTCTCACTGTCGGCATCGTACAACTTCGACACCCACAAGCTGGCCTACATGAACTGCAACATATCGCGCGACCTGCACTGCTTCACCATGCGTGCCAGCTTCGTGCCCGTGGGCCCCTACAAGAGCTACACGTTCAACATCGCCGTCAAGTCGGCCATGCTCTCCGACCTCAAGTACGACAAACGCTCCTCGCGCAGCAACGGCGTGGAATGGTACTGAGCCGGCGGCTCACTTCCCCTTCACATACTTCTTGTACAGCGGCACGAAGATGATAATGGCCGACGCCACGATTACAAACGCCGTATAAAGCGTAAAATGCTGCGTGCTCAGAATAATCTTGAGCACCAGAGCGGCCCATATCAGGCCCAGGATAACAAATCGTATAATTACAGAAGTCTTCATCGCCGCAAAGTTACGAAATAACCCCGCAAGTGCAAAACATAACAGATTGGTCAAGCGCATTGCAACCGAAATTCGTAGCCTTATATTCCTTATAAATATTGCCGGTAACGGATGACTTCTTCCTGTTTGGGGTTTGTACATTATAACCGGGGTATACAATCCGGTTGCGCTTTCTCTGTGCCTTATGGTGGGGCATTTGTGTTAATATTTGTATTTGTTCACGGGTAATTTGCGTTGTTTTACGAAAGATTGTTAACGGAATGAAATTTTTCGCAATTTTTCTTGCGCTGTAGTCACTTGCGTTATTACCTTTGTATGTGTGTTTTTATAGTATTAACGCGAGTTCGGGATAACGATATCCAACTCGGCGACATTACATTTAGGCATGAATTATCGGGCGGCCAATCCTTGGTCGCCTGATTTTTTAACCGGTACAGTTTATTGCCAGAGGACGAGCTGCCCGTTTGACTCGGGCACCTCG
>CANQZK010000039.1 GCA_947628285.1 uncultured Muribaculaceae bacterium | reverse complement strand
CCCTCATCACAGACACAAATCTGCTCAACGACTGACAGCCCTGCCGTTAACATTTATTTTTAAACAAGCTCTTAATTCCATTATAAGATGCAAGCCGTCAACCGCCGCATACTCTACATAGCCGCGCCCGCCATAGTCAGCAACATCACCACGCCCATCTTAGGGCTGGTGGATGTGGCCGTGGTGGGCCACTTCGGCTCCGCGGCCTACATCGGTGCCATTGCCGTGGGCAGCACCATGTTCAACATGCTCTACTGGCTGTTCGGCTTCATCCGCATGGGCACGGCCGGCATCACATCACAGGCCTACGGCGCGGCCGACGCTCACAACGTTTCCGTGGCCCTGCGCCGCGCCCTGCTCATAGCGTTCATATTCGGTCTGGCCATGATAGCCTTGAGCCATTCGCTGGGCCGCATTATCCTTGAATACATCGACTCGGACGGGGTATCGTCTGAGGAAGCCCTTGAATACTTCTACATCTGCATCTGGGGCGCGCCAGCCGTCCTGGGCACATACGGCCTCAACGGCTGGCTGCTGGGCCAGCAGGACACACGCATACCCATGTGGGTGGCCATATTCACCAACATTGCCAATATAGCCATCAGCCTTAGTCTGGTGTTCGGCGCCGACATGAAGATGCAAGGCGTGGCCATCGGCACCATGTCGGCGCAGTGGCTCGGATTTGCCGCCGCCCTCATAGCCGGCCTGGTGCGCTACAAGCCCGTCCGCGTAGGTCTGCGCGCCGTGGTCAACGGTCCCGGCCTGGGACGCATGTTCCGCATCAATACGGACATCTTTCTGCGCACCGTCTGCCTGGTGGCCGTCACAACATGGTTCACCCACGCCGGCGCCGCCTGCGGTGTGGAAATATTGGCCGCCAACGCCCTGCTGTTGCAGCTGTTCATGTTCTTCTCATTCCTGACCGACGGCTTCTCGTTTGCCGGCGAGGCCCTGTCGGGCTCCTTCCTGGGCGCACGTGATTACAACTCGCTGCGCGTTACGGTCACCTACATGCGCCGTTGGGGCCTGGGCATAGCCATACTGTTCACACTCGTTTACGTGGCCGGCGGACATGGCATACTGCGTCTGCTGACCGACGACGCGCAGGTAGTCAGCACTGCCGCGCGCTACCTGCCCTGGGCAGTGTGCATTCCGCTGTGCAGCGTCTTCTCATTCATATACGACGGCATCTTCATAGGCATGACCCACACGCGGCGCATGCTCGCGGCCATGTTCGTGGCCATGCTGTCATTCTTTGCGGTGTACTACGCCACCAAAACCCCGATGGGCAACAACGGGCTGTGGCTGGCCTTCCTGACCTATCTCACCGTCCGCTCACTGATGATGCACCTGCTGCTGAAGTTAAGCTAAAGGAGCTATCTTAGCTAATTTAGCTATTTTAGCTACCCCAAATAACTATAAAAAGGAACTCCATCACGGAGTTCCTTTTTATGGGTTTCCAATAGGTACAATTTCTAAGGTAAAAAAGATTGTTTTTAGGTTTGCGTTACAAAATTCGGGGTTTTTGCTTTTTTGTGCAAATATTTTTATATGTTATTAGACATATTTTTACAATTTGTCAATTCGAACCCTGTGAACGTGGCGGCATAACGAACTGTAAAGTGGTGATTTATATACAAAAGCAGGGCCGCCGGAGGGCAGTCCTGCTAATGTTAAATTTCTTTAACGCACCCGCATCAGCCTATAATCGAGCGGTTGATGGCGTCAATTGCGTCGCGCAGTTCCTTGTCAAGCGACATGCGCTCTTCAAGCGCCTGACATGCGTAATGCACGGTAGCGTGGGTACGTCCAATCTTGGTGCCGATGGATTTGAGCGACATTCCGGCCATCTTCTTGGCCAGATACATCAGCACCTGGCGGGCATCGGAAATCTCGCGCTTGCGGCTCTTGGTGAAGAGCACGTCGGGCTGCAGCTTGAAGTACTCGCTGACGGCGGCGGTGACCATCTCGAAGTTGACCTGCGAGCGGTTGCGGCGGATGGAGTTGGCCACGATGGGGCGGGCCAGGTCGAGCGAAATCTCGCGGTTGAGCACGGCGGCATGGGCCACCAGCGAGGCTACCACGCCTTCAAGCTCACGAAGCGAGTCGGTGATGTTCTCGGCTATGTAATCGACCACATCGGCGGGCAGGTCCAGACCATCCTGCTTGGCCTTGTGCATGAGCACGTCGCGGCGCAGCTGCATGTCGGGTTTCTCAAGCGCGGCCGATACGCCCCACTTGAAACGCGACAGCAGACGGGCCTCGAAGCCGTCCATTTCGGAGGGAGCGCAGTCGCTCGACAAGATAATCTGACGGTTGTTCTGGTGCAGCTGGTTGAAGATGTGGAAGAATGTATTCTGCGTGTCAGCCTTGTTGCCGGTACCCAGGTCCTGAACATCGTCCATTATCAGCGTGTCGATGCTGTGGTAGAAGTGGAAGAAGTTGTTGATCTGGCCCTTGTGGTTGGCAGCGGTGAACTGGCTCTGGAAGAATCGTGCCGTTACATAAAGAACGCGCGCGCGGGGATTGCGCTCCTTGATGCGGTTGCCCACGGCCTGGATCAGGTGGGTCTTGCCCACACCGGTCGGACCGAAGATGAACAGAGGGTTGAACGTCTTGTTCGAGGGGTCGTTGGCGATGGATTCGGCGATGGTGCGCGCAATGGCGTTGGACGAGCCGGCGCAGTAGTTCTCAAAGTTGTACTTTGCGTTGAGCTGCGAGTTGAAGGGTTTGTTGTCCGGTTCGGCAAAGGGGTTTGCGGCGGGCAAAGTCGTGTCACGGATTACCGGCGAATACTCGGACGAGCGGATACTCACACCTGTATCGGGCTCGTTCTTGACCTGATAGAAATAATAGTTCAGCTTGACGCCGGGACCGTACACCTTGCGCAGTGCGGCCGTGATGAGCTGAGGATAGCGTTCCTCGAGCTGCTCGACGAAGAAAGGCGAAGGCACCTGCAGGAACAACTCGCCGTTCTCGAGCCGGACTGAAGTAATCGGCTCAAACCACGTGGCGAATTGCTGCGGGGGCACATTTTCACGGAAAAATTGGCGACAATTTTCCCACAGCTGTAAATGGTCAGGTTGCATTTTGGTGTGATTAGTGATAACTTAGTTGTTCAATGTGACACAATTTTGCAGACACAAATTTAGAGCATATTTTTAAAAAAAGAAAATGCGAAAAATGTTGCAAAACTCAATATAATTACAACTCTATAAATATCAGTGCGTTAAGAAAACCTTAAAGTTAAAGTTCCTTTAAACATTGAATTTATTGTATCTATATCGCTGTAATACAGGATTAAACGTTCAACCTCGCAAGGTCCCGTCGGCTGTCCGTGTAACACCGGCTTATCGCGTGGAACTACTATTTACAAAAGAGAACGGCGCCTGCGGGCCGGCGCGGCCGATTTTTCGTTATTTAAAATCATTTCAAATAAGCAAATTGCCGCATTTACGCCCGAAATCCATAAACGCGGCGAGCGGCGGACAGCCTTCGGGCCGCCCGCCGCTCGTTTACGGTTATGCGTCAAAGCAGCTTGATGCTGATGTAGCGTTTGGGGTTCTTCTTGATGTCCACGAAGAGCGAGTCGAGACTCGACACCGTGTTGTTGAGGTTGCGGTACAGCTCGGGGTCGTTCATCAGCAGACCCAGGGTGGAGTTGGGGTTGTTGAGCTGGTCGGTCAGGCGGGCCAGGTTGGTGGTGATGTCGTTGAGGTTGTCGGCCAGGCTGTCGATGGGCACCTGACGCAGGCCGGCAGTCACCTGCTCGATGTCGGACGATGCGTTGGCAAAGCTGCCGGTAATGTTCTTGATATCGCCTGTGATGGGCGGCAGGGTGGCCATCAGTGCGTTGAGCTGACGGGTGGTCTGCTCCAGGTTGGCGGTAATGGCATCCAGGCGCTGCATGGAAGCGGCCATGGCCGGATGCGATACCAGGGCGTTGATTGAGGTCAGCAGGGTGTCCACCTTGGGGAAGATGTCGCCTACGGCGGGCATGAGGTCCTGCGACAGATTATCCATCAGGCCCTTGGCCACGACGCCTTCCAGCTTGTCGCCCACGTTGTGGTACGACTTGTCGGCCGACATCTGCAGGGCGATTGAAGCCGTGCCCAACATATCGGAAGTCAGCACGGCCTTGGTGCCGGCAGGAACCTTGAAGCTCTTGTCCAAAGACAGCTCCACCAGCACGTGGCCGGGATTGTCATACTCATATGAAATGTCACGTACCAGGCCTATTTTGAATCCGTTGACCGTCACGGGCGCGCTTTGCGCCAGGCCGGCCACGTTGTCGTAAGTCACATAGTAGTAGTTGGCGGCCTTGAACACATTGACGCCCTTCAGAAAATCGATGCCCACAAACAGCACCGCCATGGCTATCAGCACTATCAAGCCGATTAATACTTCTTTACGGAAAATCTTTTTCATGCTATTCTGTAATATTAAAGGCGCTCACCGTCGCGCATCTTTATAATAAACGCATCGGGGAAGTGTTTTCTCAGCTTACGCAGCGATTTTTTTGCTTTGTTGAGCGAAGAATGTTTGCCTGATATGTATTTATATGTTTTATCCTGAATGTAGAAGGTGACATCGTCGCCGCCCTTACGGAGGCGGTTGTCGTCGGCTGCCACCTGCACGGGCGATGTGAAGAGCTGCACCGAGTAATACACCTTGCCGCCGTCGGCCTTGTCGCCCTCACTTACGGGCGTGGGCATGAGCGGCTGATCCGTGGCGGGACGGGCAGGCACATCCTGCATGCCGTGGCGGCGGTAATAGGCCGTGAAGGCATTGGCGATGGAGCGGGCGCATTTGGCGCGGCCGTCGTCCGAGGCCAGGAAGCGTTCGGCCTGGGGGTTGCAGATAAAGTCGAGCTCGACCAGCACGGCGGGCATGGAGGTGTTGCGCAGCACCAGAAAACCGGCCTGGCGCACGCCCTTGTCGGCGCGTCCGGCGGTCGACAGCAGCTCGGTCTGCACGCTGTCGGCGAATTCAATGGAGTTGTGCTGATGGCGGTTCTGGGTCAGCTCGAATATAATGTATGACTCGCTTGACCCGGGGTCGAAGCCCTGATAGGTCTCGCTGAAGTCGGCCTCGAGCTCGATGGCGCTGTTCTCGCGCATGGCCACGGCCAGATTGTCGTCGTTGCGGTGCAGACCCAGGGTGTAGACTGATGCGCCGTGCACCTTGTCGCGGCCACGCGATTTGGCGTCGATTGAGTTTACGTGGATTGATATGAACAGGTCGGCGTCGGCGCGGTTGGCTATGGCGGCGCGGTCGTTTAGCGGGATGAAGCGGTCGTCGGCGCGGGTGTAGACTACCTTGACTTCAGGATGCTCCTTGGTCATTATATCGCCCAGGCGGCGCGCCACGTCCAGCACGATGGTCTTCTCGTTGGTCAGCTTGCCGCGGCAGCCTATGTCCTTGCCGCCGTGGCCGGGGTCGAGCACGACGGTAAAGGGCTTGGCATGAGTGTCTTTCCCGGCCGCCCCGGCGTAAAGGGCAACGGACACAATGGCAAGCAAACAGAGTGCGATATGACGTAAAACGCGCTTCATAGGTGCAAAATTAGCCAATTTTATGGAATATATTGCATTTCGTGCATCAGATTTTACCAAAATAGCCAACAATAACGCATCTTGGGCTAACTGCTGTGCCGGCGACGGAAAATCGGGTTGAGATACTGCCCCTTGCCTGACGTTGCCTTGCCGTAAGCCACGGCATGACGCGGGCACACGTGGTAGCAACGCAGGCACAGGGCGCAGTCACGACCCCAGGCCGGGGTTCCGGCGGCGGTCATGGTGATGTTGCCCAGGGGGCACGACTCGGCGCATTTGCGGCAGCCGACGCAGCCCTCGTTGGGATGGAACGGGCGGGGCGACATGGCGAAACGCACAAACCACGGATAGATGATGCGGGTCTTGACCCATGCCCATCCGCCGGCCACTACATCAGTCTCGCGTCCGCGGGCGGCTATGCGTTTGGCTATTTCGGCTACGCGTCCGGGCGCATGTTCCAGTTTGCGCCGCGCCACATCGTCGGGGTCGGTGTCAAAGCCCTTCATCAGCACGTAGGTGTTGGGCATCTGCACGGACCAAATGCCCATGTCCGCGCCGCCACGGCGCTGTATAGCCCGGCGCCACATGCTGTCGGTAAGGCCCGCATCGTCGCCGCAGGTCATGACGCAATAATGCTCGCGCCCGGCAAAGGCGGCATCGGCCATGGCCTTCATCTGCCGCAGCACGACGGGCGGAACGCCCCATGAGTAGACCGGGAACACCCAGATAAGGCGCTCGCCCGCGGGCGGCGTCAACCCGGGCGCCGGGGGAATCATCTCTATGGCGTCGCCCAGGGCATCGGCCAGCATCCGGGCCACCTGCAGGCTGTTGCCCGTACCGGTGAAACAGATTATCATTTCTGTGCGCGCCTGATGGTGACCATAGTGGCGCCGAAACCGTATTCGGCAAAGGATGCGTCGCTCACCTCGTGGCCCTTGTAGCGGTGCTTGAGTCCCTTGAGCAGGGCGGCGCGCAGCACGCCCTCGCCGTTGCCGTGGATGAACACAATCTTACGGCCAGTAAAGCGCAGGTTCTCGTCCATTACGCGGCGGAAGGTGTCAATCTGATAGTTCAGAATCTCCGAGGCCGACATGCCGGCGGTGCTTTCGAGCAGTTCCGTGGCATGGAGGTCGACCTCCAATAGGCCCTTACCGGCGCGGTCGGTGTCGCGGCTCACGGGGCGCGATGTGCGGCGGTCGGCGCGGGCTTTGGCGTTCATGGCCTTTTCAAGTGCGGCGGCATCGACGGCGGGCTTGGCCGCGCCGCAGGTCACATCGTCCTTCACTATCTCATAAGCCAGGACGGGCGTGTCAAAATACACGCTGGGCGCGAAACAATGCACGCGGGCAAATTTGGTGGCGTCGAAGCGGCGGCTGAAATCTACGGGCGGCTTGGCCGTGAAATCACGGTCGCGCTTGAAGGCCACGGCCTGGAAGGATATGCGGTCAATCGCGGGCAGGTCGGCCGTGGACAGTTCGAACAGGAATATCTGCATGGCCGGCTCGATGAGCCCGGCATAGCGCACGGTCCAGGCGTCGGCTTCTTCGCCGCGCGTGGCAACGGTGAAGTAAAGGTAGTAGTTCGAGTCGTTGACCACGAAGGCATCGAACGTGGTGGATGACAGATGTTTGATGTCGGCCGGCTCGAAGGCCAGCATCAGGTTGAGCTTCTCGCCGCGGGCGGTCTCCTGCACCGGGGGCAGAACCTCCTCAGCCGGCGCGGCGGGTGCCGGAGCCTGCTTGGCCGACGGTGCAGGCGCGGGTGCCACAGCCGGGGCCTCGGGACGCGGACGGGCGTCGGCCTGAGCCTGCGCCGCCGGACGCACCACCACACACTCCTTGACCAGGACAGGGGTCTCGAAACCGTCATCGTCCACATAGGCCAGGTTATCTTTTATCTTTACCACACGGCCGCCGCCGGTCGTGTTCAGAAATCGTACTATATCTCCTACTTGTAATTGCATAATCTTATTAATTAGACCGCAAAGTTACAAATAAATACGCGCACGGGATAATTTTGTGATTAAATTGTTGACGAGTTGAAAAGAATTTGTAACTTTGCGTCAGAAAAAACGATCCGATGAAAAGCAAGACTAATGTTCTATTTCCGATTGTCCTGACCCTTGCAACGACAATGGCTGTCTTCGCCCATTCCTGCAGCGAAGACAAGACGGCCAAACCCTCGCTGGCAGTCAGCATAGAACCCCAGCGATACATACTGGAGAATCTGACCGGCGACGATTACGATATAGTCACCCTGATGCCCAACGGTGCCAACCCGGAGACATATGAGATCTCGGTAGCCAACCGCGCCGCCCTGGAAAAGGCCACGGCATGTTTCACCACGGGCTTCTTCCCCTTTGAGAACACTCTGGCCCTGACGGGCGAGAATCACAACAAGGTGATGCTGACCACCCACGGCATCGACCTCATCTACGGCACGCACAACCACGAGGACAAACACAACGAGTTTCTGCACGCCGACGACGCCCATCGCAACGCCGACCCCCACGTATGGACATCCATCGGCAACGTCCGCATCATAGCCCGCAACATGGCCGCCGACCTTGTGGCCATCAATCCGTCCGACTCCGCCGTGGTTGAACAGCGCCTTGCCGCCTTTGAACACCGCCTGGACTCGATAGGAAACGCCGTGGAGAGCGCCCTGACACCCGTCCGCGGCAAGTCGTTCCTTGTCTGGCACCCCTCGCTCACCTACTTTGCCCGCGACTACGGCCTTAACCAGATAGCCGTGGGCGCACATGCCAAGGAGCTGTCGCCCAAGGCCATGCGCGATATCATCGACCATGCCCGCGAGGACAGCGTGCGCGTGTTCTTCTTCCAGGAGGAATTCGACTCGCGCCAGGCCGAGGCCCTCAACTCCGGCATCGGCTCGGAAATTGTAAAGATCAACCCCTCGTCATACGACTGGGAAGGCCAGCTTAACGTGATAGTCAATGCTCTTGCAGCACGACAGCAGTAAGTGCCACGGCAGCTGCGCCGTGCCGCATGTGGAGTTGCATCCGTCCGACCGCCCGGCCGTGACGCTCAGCCACGTGTGCATGGAGCGCAACGGCCGCACCGTGCTTGACGACGCCAACCTGACCGTCCACAAGGGCGATTTCGTGGCCATCACCGGCCCCAACGGCGGCGGCAAGACCACAATGCTGCGCATCATTCTGGGCCTGCTAACGCCCACATCCGGCACCGTCCGCCTCGATGTCGGCCGCAATTCCATAGGCTATCTTCCGCAGAAAAACAGTGTCGACTCGCACTTCCCCATCTCGGTGCGCGAGGTTGTGGCCTCCGGGCTGCTCGGCGTCCGGGATATGGACGCCGCGGCGCGCCTGCGGGCCGTCGACGAGACCCTGCGCCGCATAGAAATGGAGGATATGGCCGACCGTCCCATAGGCCGCCTGTCGGGCGGACAGTTGCAGCGCACCCTGTTGGGACGCGCCATAGTGTCGCATCCGGCCCTGCTGGTGCTGGACGAGCCCCTGAGCTACATCGACAAGCACTTCGAATCCCACATATACACCCTGCTGGCCGGCATGGCGCCGCACTGCACCATCCTGTTGGTGTCGCACGAGATGTCAGCCATCGCCTCGATGGCCAACCGCCACATCCTGGTGGACCGCACCGTCAGCGAGTGCCCCGCACACCACCACTACATTCACACCGAGTGTCTGTGAGCCTGGCGGGCGGCGTCAGGGATTCAGCAGGTCGTTGTGCCGGAAATCCATGATGTCGCGCGACATGCGCAAAGCCTCGACCGCAGGCGAGTCGGCGTCCAACGATACCGCTGTCTCATAATCGGTTATCGCGGCGGCACGGCGCCCGGCCTTCCAGTTCAACATTCCGCGGCGGAAATACACATCGGCCGCGGCCCCGCCGGCTTCAATGGCCTCGGTCAGCGCCTTTATTTGATTGTCAATGCTGTTTTGGGACATATGTATTGAAACTTTTTCGTAAATTTGCGTTGTAAAATTAGTGAAACTCTTCAGTATGCACAAATTTTTAACTCTCATATTGGCAAGCGTGGCCGCGGTGACGGTTTTCGCCGCCGACCCCACCGACACCCATTACAGCTACAGCGAGTGCCGCGGCTCATGGTCGCCCTACCCCGACGAGGTCAATCCTGCCGTCTACCCCGACTCGCTCACGCCGGTATTCATCAACCATGTGGGCCGCCACGGAGCGCGCTATCCGGCATCGTCAGCCTCATGCATCAAACTGGCCGACTACCTGAACAAGGCCGACTCCGCCGGCACCATCACCCCGCAGGGACGCCGCCTGGCCAAGCTCAACGAGTTGGTGATGACCCGCAGCAACGGCCGCTGGGGTGCCCTGGACTCGCTGGGCGAGGCCGAACAGCGCGCCCTGGCCACACGCATGTTCTACAACTTCGGCGAGGTGTTCTCAAAGCCCGGCGCCGGCTCACGCATCGACGCCATATCGTCATACTCGCCCCGCTGCATGATGAGCATGTACACCTTCCTGCACCAGCTGGACCGTATGGACAACCGCATTGAATTCACGGCCACCACGGGCCGCTGCAATTCGGCGCTGATGCGCCCCTTTGACCTTGACACGGCCTTCATCGAGTACCGCAAGAACGGCCCCTGGCACCAGGTGTACGACGATTTCTTCGGCACCACCTGCCCCACCGCGCCGGCCCGCCGGCTGATGGGCGAGCGCTACTCCTTCAGCTCCGACGACGAGATGCGCCAGGTGTCCTGGACGGCCTACAACGTGGTGGCCGGATGCGCCGCCATGTCGGTCCAGGTCGACGCCAAGGAGTACTTCACCGAATCAGAGTACAACGCCCTGTGGAGCTGCCTGAACATGCGCCAGTACCTGGTGCGCACGGCCACGACAATCTCCACCCTGCCCGCAGACATCGCCGCCGACCTGCTGGCCGACCTGATATCGAGCACCGACCGCTTCATAGCCGAGGGCGCCCCGGCGGCCCGTCTGCGTTTCGGCCACGCCGAGACTCTGATGCCGTTGCTGTCGCTCATGCGCCTGCGCGGATGCTACTACATGACCAATTATTTCGACACCGTGGGTCTGCACTGGCGCGACTTTTACGTGGTGCCCATGGCGGCCAACCTGCAGATGATTCTGTTCCGCGCCCAAAAGTCGGGACGCTACTATCTGCGCGTGGACCTCAACGAGCAGCCCGTGCCGCTGCAACCCAATTCATCAACCGTTTACCTGCCCTGGGACGACGCCCGCAAGTACCTGCAGCGCTGTCTGCCCCTGGACAAACAATTCTGACCCCCACCCTGACTTCCGATGACTGAAGCTAACGAAACACTCACCAACCGCCAGTTCGATGCCGCCCTGGCCGACTGCCGCAACATATTCAGCAATAAATTAGGCGATTACGGCCCCTCGTGGCGCCTGTTACGCCCCCAGAGCGTTACCGACCAGATTTTCATCAAGGCCAAGCGCATCCGCTCGCTTGAAATCAAGGGCTTCTCGGCCGTGGGCGAGGGCATCCTGCCCGAGTTCAAGGCCATAGTCAACTACGGCATCATAGGCATCATCCAGTCCACACACGGGTTTGTCGACAACAAGGACATGAGTCCGGCGCAAGCCCTGGAGGTCTACGACAAGATCGCCACCGAGGCCCGCGACCTGCTCCAGGTCAAGAACCACGACTATGACGAGGCCTGGCGCTCGATGCGGGTGCCGTCGTACACGGACTTCATCCTCACCAAGATTGAACGCATCAAGGAAATCGAGGACCACGACGGACGCACAGTGGCCTCGGAGGGCATTGTGAGCAACTACTTCGACATCATAAACTATGCGGTTTTCGGCATAATAAAACTCACCGAGAATGACGGCAAACCGGCCTGACACCCCGCTGTGGATGCGCATCTGCGTGTGGCTGTCGCGCCTGCTGACCGGCAGCACGTTCATCCTGTCCGGCTGGGCCAAGAGCGTGGACCCCTGGGGGTTCGTTTACAAGCTTGAGGACTACCTGGCCGTGTGGGACATCGGCGGCGTGCCGCGCGAAGTGGTGGTAGTGGCCGCCGTGGGGCTGAGCATCTTTGAATTCGCCACGGGCGTGATGCTGCTCACGGGCTCGCTGCGCCGTGCCGCACCAGTCTGTGCCGCCGCGCTCATGGCCGTCATGCTGCCCCTCACATTATATATATACTTAGCCGACCCCGTGCCCGACTGCGGATGCTTCGGCGACCTGTGGGTAATCTCAAACGGCGCCACCTTTGCCAAAAACCTTGTGCTGACCGCCATGGTGGTGTTCCTGCTGCTGTACAACACGCGCTGCAAGCCGGCCATCTTGCCCGGTCTGCAATGGCTGCTGATAGTGCTGAGCTGCATCTACCCGCTGACGTTAGCGTTCATAGGCTGGCAACTGCAGCCGGTGGCTGATTTCCGCCCCTACGGCATAGGCAAGTCGCTCACACCGTCCGCCGAAACCGCAGAAAGCGAGGACGATATAACATACGTCTACACCAAGGACGGCCGCGAGCAGGAATTCAGCCTGGACGCGCTGCCTGACAGCACATGGACCTACGTAGGGCCCGGCGCATCGGCCGTCGATGCCGCCGACGAGAGCCGCCCGGCCATCTTCGACGGCGACGAGGAGGTGACCGACCTTGTCCTTGAACCGGGCGAGAACGGCGAGTTGGTCATCATCACCATCCCCGAACCGTCGCTCGACTATCTGGCCCGCGCACGCTATGCCAACGAAATCAACGAGTACGTTACCGCCCGCGGCGGCCGCATGGTGGCCCTGGTGGCCGCCAACGACAAGGACCTGGAGCGCTGGCGTCAGATGGCCCGCCCGGAGTACGAGGTCTTCTCATGTTCGGACACGGCACTCAAACAGATGGTGCGCGGCACCATGGGCCTGATTCGCACCGTGGACGGCCGGATAGTGCTCAAACGCAACTTCTCCACCCTGGACCCCGCCCTGCTGGAACGCGCCGACCCCTTCGGCTCGCTGTGGGTGGTGGACAACGGGCGCCTGTCGCTGTGGCTGCTCATATTCTTTCTGGCCGGTGTCGCACTGCTGTACATTCCCGGGCGGATATATGACTCGCTGCGTCCATCTCAGAAAAAGCTGTTGAAAAAGATATCGAATGACTCAGACAAACCGGCAGAATCCGGGCCCGAACCCGGCTCAGAAGACTGACGAACGCCCCGGCGGAATCACCCTGGGCACCGGCACGTTGCTGGTGCAGTACTCCGTGCCCGCCATCATCGCCGCCGTAGCCACGTCGCTCTACAACATAATTGACAGCATATTCATAGGCCGCGGCGTGGGTCCCATGGCCATATCCGGCCTGGCCATCACCTTCCCGCTGATGAACCTTGTAATAGGGTTCTGTACGCTCATCGCCGTGGGCGGCGCCACTATCAGCTCAATCTTTCTGGGCCAGAAGGCGCTTGACCGCGCCACCGACGTGGTCAACAACGTCATGACGCTGTGCATCATCCACTCGGTGGTGTTCGGCGGCCTTACGTTCATCTTCCTGGACGAGGTGCTGATGTTTTTCGGCGCCACGGAGGCCACGATACCCTATGCGCGTGAGTTCATGCAGGTTATCCTGTTGGGCACGCCCATCTCATACATATTCATAGGCCTGAACAACCTGATGCGCGCCACCGGCTATCCCAAGAAGGCCATGATATCGGCGCTGCTGTCCGTGGCGGCCAACATTGTGCTGTGTCCGCTGTTCATTTTCGTGCTGGAAATGGGCATCCGCGGCGCGGCTCTGGCCACAATCTGCGGCCAGGGCGTGGCCTTCATCTGGGTGCTGTGGCACTTCTGCTCGCCGAGCAGCTATGTGCATTTCAAGCTGCGCAACCGCTGGCTGACCGGCAAGCTGGTGCGCCGCATCTACGCCATAGGCCTGTCGCCGTTCCTGATGAACGCCACGGCCTGCTTCGTGGTGGTGTTCCTGAACAAGTCCATCCTTGAGGTGGCCGGCGCGGCCGGCGACGTGGCCGTGGGCGCCTACGGAATCATCAACCGCACCACCATGTTCTTCGTCATGATAGTGTTCGGTGTCACCCAGGGCATGCAGCCCATCCTGGGATACAACTACGGCGCCCGCCAGTGGCACCGCGTCACCGAGACGCTGCACAAGGGCATCTTCATAGGCACGTGCATCACGGTGCTGGGCTGGATTATCACCGAGTGCTTCCCGGATACGGTCAGCTCCATGTTCACCGTTGACCGTCAGATGATTGAGATTGCCCGCGACGGCTTCCGCATCTACTTCATAGCCTACCCCGTGGTGGGCTGCCAGATAGTGATACAGAACTATTTCCAGTCCATCGGCCGGCCCAAGCTGTCCATCTTCCTGTCCCTGACGCGCCAGCTTCTGTTCCTGGTGCCGCTGTTGGCCGTGCTGCCCCCGCGCATCGGGCTTGACGGCGTATGGGCCTCGATGGCCATAAGCGATTTCACCGCCTTCGCCCTGGCTATGGTCACCGTCATAGTAATGAACCGCCGCATAGGACGCGCAATGGCGTCCGACGGCAAACTCGTCCTGTAATGATAGAAAAACTGCAACTCCGCCTCGACCCGCGTCAGGCCGCCGATACCTCGCGCTTGCGCGAGGCAGCCGCCACCGCGCTGGGCCTTCCGGCCGCCCGCATAGCCCGTATAGACATCCTGCGCCGCTCCATTGACGCCCGGCAGCGCCGGGTGATGGTCAATCTTTCCGTGGCCGCGAACATTGACAGTGTAGACACATCGTTCAGCCGCTACACGCCGGTGAGCTACCCCGACGTGCGCGGCGCACGGCCCGTGGTGATTGTCGGCGCCGGCCCGGCCGGACTTTTCGCCGCCCTTGAACTTATCGAGGTCGGCCTTCGGCCCATCGTGCTGGAACGCGGCAAGGACGTGGACGCACGGCGCCGCGACATGGCCGCTCTGTGCCGCACCGGCGTGGTGGACCCCGACTCGAACTACTGTTTCGGCGAGGGCGGCGCCGGGGCATTCTCGGACGGCAAGCTGTACACCCGCAGCACCAAGCGCGGCCCGGTTGACAAGGTACTGCAGACCTTCCATGCCCACGGCGCGGCCGACGACATCCTCATCGACGCGCATCCCCACATAGGCACCGACCGCCTGCCGGTCATCATCAAGGCCATGCGTCACACCATCGAGGACCGCGGCGGCGAGGTGCGCTTCAACAGCCGCGTCACCGACCTGAAGTTCGACTCCGACGGAGCGGTATGCGGCGTCATAACGGCCGACGGGAAGGAATTCGACGGCCCGGTGATTCTGGCCACGGGCCACTCGGCACGCGACGTCTACGAGATGCTGATGCGCCGCAACGCCCGGCTTGAGCCCAAGGGCATTGCCGTGGGCGTGCGTCTGGAACATCCGCAGCAGCTCATCGACAGCATACAGTACCACAACCCCGCCGGCCGTGGCCGCTGGCTGCCGCCGGCCGAGTATTCCATGCTCACCCGCGTGGACGGACGCGCCGTCTACTCGTTCTGCATGTGTCCGGGCGGCGTCATCATTCCGGCGGCGAGCGCTCCCGGCCAACTGGTAGTCAACGGCATGTCGCCCTCAAACCGTGGCACCAAATGGGCCAATTCAGGCATGGTGGTTGAGATTCTGCCCGATGACCTCCCGGAATACGACAAGTACGGGCCGCTCAAGATGATGCACTTCCAGCAGGACATCGAGCAGCGGTTCTTCGAGGCGGCCGGGCGCACACAGGTAGCGCCGGCCCAGCGCATGACCGACTTCGTGGCCGGGCGTCCGTCGGCCGACCTTCCCGACTCATCCTACGCGCCCGGCATACAGCCGGCGCGTGTCGACAAGCTCCTGCCCGGCCCGGTGGCTGACCGTCTGCGGCGCGGATTTGAAGAGTTTGGCCGCAAGGCACGCGGATTCATGACCGACCGCGCCACCGTCATAGGCGACGAGACACGCACATCGGCGCCGGTGCGCATCCCGCGCTGCCCGCAGACGCTCTGCCATGTGGACGTGCCCGGGCTGTTCCCGTGTGGCGAGGGCGCCGGATACGCCGGCGGCATTGTGTCGGCGGCGATGGACGGCATCAACGTGGCCCGCGCCGTGGCAGCAGCCCTGAAGCCGGAAATTTAAGAGCTTGTTTAATAATAAATGTTAACGGTAGGGTCGCATATCTTGAGCCGATTTTTGTCTTGTGAGGAAGGAG
>CANQZK010000038.1 GCA_947628285.1 uncultured Muribaculaceae bacterium | reverse complement strand
ACACTCCTTCCTCACAAGACAAAAATCGACTCAAGATATGCGACCCTGCCGTCAACATTTATTATTAAACAAGCTCTGAAATGGAGATACTGAAAGTTGCTCCAGTCTTCCATAATTTCAATATCCTCCACTTGGGGATAAGGCAGTTTGCCGCGAGTGTTCTGTGCGCCGTCCCAAAAGCCGACATAGATACGGTCGTAGTACTCGGCTTTCTTTTCTTTCTCCCCTGCTTCAAGGCTCTGTATGGTGTGGGTCTGCATAAACGGATAAGTGCTTTCGTCCTCCCCGGTGCCGTTGTCCTCGTCGTAGCCGGAGAAAGAGAGGAACCCGTGCCCGTTGAGTTCGTGCAGGAAAAATACATCGAATCCGAGGCCGGCGACAACACCTACTACCAGTGGGGCCGCAAAGACGCCATGCCCGGCGGCATCTACAACAAAGATGTGCCGGACATATGGCCGGCGGACCAGGGGCGTTGTGACATGCAGAACAAACGCTTTTTCAACGAAGCCTATAACTTTGGAGTGGATGAAGGTCGTGCTACCTTAGGAAAATCAATTCAGACGCCCTATATCCAATACAGCTCGCCCAATCGCATTGTAAGAAAGAATAATGCGCCTTATCCCAATAACTATTACGATAACCGCATCTTCTGGCTCTGGGACCATCGCGACAACAACGGCATTCCACAACCGTTCTCTGCAACCATGACCACGCATCCGCTCCTGTATAACTTATGGAACGGCCTGCGCACCGAGCCTTTCAACGATGAAGTCGTTCCGGGCAGCTCTGCGACCGATGAGCAAAAAGCGGCTTGGACAGCCGCTGAGACCACCTTCTCAAAAACGATATATGACCCTTGTCCGACCGGTTTCCATATTCCTAACAACCACATCTTATCGCATTTCTTTAAAGAAGGTACGGGTGGCGGACCAGATTCGGCAACTTGGGACAATTATGTATCGGTAATGATCGATGATGAGGGTGGCGGTGAAACGATAGGCGAAAAATTCAAGGATAGCGCAGGCAACACGATAATTTTTTACTTTGTCGGTCTTCGCGACCATCGCTATCCGCCCAATGAGCGCCCCGCCCGGGTTACCGGGCGAGGTCGATGGCGTAGTAGGCTTGTTTGCCGGTGGGGTAGACGCCGGAGATGAACATTACTTTTTCTTCGCCGGCGGGCAGGGCGCGAACGGTGGTGAAGATTTTCTCGATGTCGTCGGCGGTGGCGACGCGCTGGCCGTTGATGGCTGTGATGATGAAGCCGTTGCCTATGCCGGCGCGGCTGAACAGGCCTTCATCGGGCGTCAGGGTGACTTCGACGCCGCGCGAGATTTCGAGGCGGCGCAGTACGTCTTCATCTGCGCTGCGGAACATGGCGCCCAAGACGCCCATGGCTGTTTCGGGGCGGGTCACGTCGGTGTTGCCGTCGCGGTTGCGCAGTGTCACCTGTGCCTGCTGGGGCTTGCCGTCGCGGAAGAAGTCGATGACGATGTCGTCGCCGGGGCTGAGGCGGGCCATGATTTCCTGAAGGCGGGCTGTGCCGGTGACGGGGATGCCGTTGATGGCTACGATGACGTCGCCGGTGCGCAGATCGGCGCGGCGGGCGGCTGAGCGGTCCTGCACTTCGGCCACGTATACGCCCTGTGTGGTGCCTTTGATGTCCTTCTGACTGATGAGTTCGGGGCTGAGTTCAACGAATGATATGCCCAGGAATGCGCGCTGCACGGTGCCGAATTGGCGCAGGTCGCTGACCACCTTCTGCACGATACTGGTGGGGATGGCAAAGGAGCAGCCGGCGTAAGTTCCTGTCTGTGAGTAGATGGCGGTGTTGATGCCCACCAGGCGGCCGCGCAGGTCCACCAGGGCGCCGCCGGAGTTGCCGCGGTTGACGGCGGCGTCGGTCTGGATGTATGCCTCGATTCCGCCGTTGCCCGGGGTCTGGGTGGTGGTGGATATGTTGCGTGCCTTGGCGCTGACTATGCCCGAGGTGACGGTGGAGGTGAAGCCGAAGGGGTTGCCCACGGCCAGAACCCACTCGCCCAGGCGCAGGTCGTCGCTGTCGCCCATGGGGATTACGTGCAGGTCGGGGGCCTCGATTTTGATGAGAGCTAAGTCCGTGACGGGGTCGGTGCCCACTACGGTGGCGGTGAAGTTGCGGTTGTCGTTGAGGGTCACTTCAAGGCGTTCGGCGCCGTCAATGACGTGGTTGTTGGTCACGATGTAGCCGTCGTCCGTGATGATGACACCCGAGCCCAGGCCTACCTGGCGCTGCTCGGCGGGCTGCTGCTGACGCGGTTGCTGCGGTTGCTGCCGGCGGGGCGAGCCGAAGAAGTATTCAAACAGAGGGTCGCCCATGAAGGGGTCCATACTGCTGTAGCCCTGCTGCATCTGCGGGGTGGCGAAGCTCTTGACCGAGACTACACCGTTGACGGTCGACTCGGCGGCGCGGATGAAGTCGTCCTGCGACATGGGCGCTTGCGCTCCGGCGCAGATTGTCGCCGCGCTGACGGCGGCGAGGATGAGAGTTGATTTTTTCATAGATTGTATGTAAGTATGTGATGTATTCATGTGGCGGAACGGCGCACGGAAGCGTGTCCGCTGCAAAGATACGTACAAAACGCGTGCCGAACCATGCCTTTAGGCATAGTTTAAGTTAATTTATATAATTTTTAAAGAGCTGAGGGCAGGGCAGCAAGGGCTGCCTGAATCTGTGGAAGCAGGGGAGTGAGGCCGTCGTTGAGCAGGACGGTGTCGGCGCGGCCGGTGACGTCGGGCTGGGCGTCGATGCGCTCGCGCACCTGCTGCGGGCTCAGGCCGCTGCGGCGTATCACGCGCTCGATGCGCAGCTGAGCGGGCGCATCCACGGCCCAGACGCTGTCCACCACCTGCCACAGGTGGCACTGATAGAGGATGGCCGATTCGACAAAGGCGCGCGGAGCCGTCAGCGAGCGCAGCCAGGCGGCGAAGTCGGCCTCGACGGCGCGGTGCACGATGCCGTTGAGGCGGTTGAGCGCCTCGGGGCTGGCAAAGACAACCTCGGCCAACAGGCGGCGGTCAATGCGGCCGTCGGTGACGGCGCGGGGGTGGATGTGGGCGCACAGTGCGCGGTGAATGTCGGTGTCGGAGTCCATTATCTGCCGGGCGCGGGTGTCGGAATCGTACACCTCGTAGCCCATGGTGCGCAGGATGGCCGAGACGACTGATTTGCCGGCTCCGATGCCTCCGGTTATGCCTGTGGCGGCTGTCATAGGGTCTCGATGATGTATTCCACGGAGTCGGTGGCCAGCTGCACGTTCTGCAGGCGTTCAGGCACGTCGGTCAGGCGCAGGGGCATCATGGACGCCGAGCGGTCAATGTCGCGGTAGTCGGCCACCACGCGCAGACGCGGCTCGGTCTTCTTGTAGATGCTCACGGGCACCATGTAGCGGACGTCGACCTGTGCGGGGAACAGGATGAGCTTTCGGCCCGGGGGCACGTGCGAGGTTTCGATGCGCACCTTGCGGGTCTTGAAGATGAGCGGCTCGATATCGATGGTGACGTCGACGCTGTCCGGGATGGCGCGGCAACCCGCAGGAGCCGGAACGGCCGGGCGCCGCGTGGTGGTCTCGTTGAGGCCGCTCATGCGCAGCGGCTCAGTCTGCACCGATGTGGCCGTGGTGCCGTGTCTGGCGGTGTATAGGCTGATGGTGTCGGGCGAGCAGCGGGGACGGCCAACGATGGTCGACTGCGGGCCGGGCGTGGCCACGACATCGGGCCGCACGGGCACGCGTATACCGCGGTTGGTGGTGAATGTAAGGCTGAGGGTGTCGGGCGACACGACGATGATGTCGGCACCGTCCAGGGCGCTGCGTGCCAGTGACTTGAGGTCGGCGGCGGTGAGGCGCACAGTGTTGCCCGTCTTGTATGCGCGGAAGTCGATGTTGAGCGTGGGCACGCGGCCCATGTTGAGTTTGAGCAGCTGCGAGCCGCGCGTCTGCAGGCTGACGGCCACCGATGGCGGCACGGCGGTGATGACGGTGACCGTATCAGGCACGTTGCTCAGCCGCAGGGGCATGCGCACGTCGCACTGGTCGCTGTCGTTGAGGGCCATGACCCACCACAGGATGGTGGCGATGAGCAGGAACACCATGAACACCAATATGTTGTGGCCGCGCTGTGAGTGCAGGGCGGCCACAATGTCGCGTGGTATCTTGCTCAGTTGCATGAGAGGGAGAGGCGAGAGTGGCAGGGTACAGGATTATTTCTGTTCGGCCTGGCGGGCGTCGTTGGCTTCGGTAGCCGAGGGGTAAACGGAGCCCTTGTCGATGGTGATTTTGACGCCTGAGGTGATTTCGACTTCGAAGGTAGTGTCGTTAACCTTGGTGATGGTGCCGTGGATGCCGCCGGCGGTGACAATCTTGTCGCCTTTGGTCAGGGCTTCGCGGAACTTGCGGATTTCTTTCTGACGTTTCTGCTGGGGACGGATCATGAAGAGCCAGAATACGAGCAGCAGCAGTACAATCATGATGATGCTGCCCATGCCGCCGCCTTGGGTTCCCGTCGTCTGGAGGGCAATGAAGTTGAGGTTCATGGTGTGTTTGTTTATTGAGGTTTATTTATTATTGCGGGTTGTTTTGTTGGTCGTTGAGCGGAGCGCGGTTGAATTCCTTGAGCACCTTGCCCTCGTCGACCAACATGCTGATTACGGAGAATAGGATGCCGTTGATGAAGGGGCCCGAGCGGTGGGTGGAGTAGTCGTTGGCTATCTGGATGTACTCGTTGAGGCTGACGGGAATGGGGATATTGGGATAGCCCACAATCTCGGCGATGGCGGTGGTCATGATGACTATGTCCATGAATGCCAGACGGTCGGGGTCCCAGTCGGGGTTGATGAAGCGGTCGATGTATCCGCGGTAGGTCTCGCGGTTCTCCACGGCCTTGATGAAGAGGTCCTCGCCGAATTTCTCGTCCTCCTCGTCGTTGAATCGGGGCAGGAATTCGGGTTCGGCTTCGGGATCGGCTCCGGCAAAGCGGCGCAGGGTCTTGAGCACAAAGGTACCTATGATGGCGGGGTCGTCGTTCCAGTATACGGAAGCGCCTTCCAGGGCCTCGGCCAGGTCGTCGGAGGGCAGGATGACGGAGCGCATTATCTCGCGCCAGAACTCGCAGTCGTCGGCCCAGGACGTTGCGGGCGCCGACATGTAGCGGGCGTAGGCCTCGGAGCCGTGGATGAGGTCGAGCAGGCGGGGTAGCAGGCCGGTCACTTCAATCCAGTTGAAGGAGGTGTTCTTGCGATACTCCTCGATGGCGGGGCAGGCGGCCAGCTTGGCGGCCAGAGCGTTGTTGACCAGGCGGGTGTCCGGGTTGCGGTCCTCGGCTGATGCAAGATATTTGTTCTTGGCGGCCTCGAGACGGTCGGCCTGCTCCTGGGTGAGGTCGACGATGAGGGCGAACAGCGCGTAATAGAGCTCGGCGGCCTTGTCGAGCGATGTGCGCAGGTCGGTGCGGGCCTTGAGATATGCGGCGCGCGAGTCGCCGTATGAGCGCAGGGTCTCCACAGCGGCCTGAACGCCGTGGTGGAATCCGCTGAGCGAGAAGTCAGGGTCGGTGCGCAGGGCCTGGGTCAGCTCCTTGTCCTTGAGGATGACTGTCTCGAGGATGACACTCCACAGGCGGACATCGTCCTCAAGTGAGCGGGAGCGCTTGCGCGAGTAGTCGATGAAGGCGGCCGATGAGGTGATGCGGTCGCTGAGGCCCTGCATCAGCGGGGACAGCGTGTTGAGATGAGCCAAGTTCTTGGATTGGAGGCCGCGCATGGTGTCGTTGTCGGCCAGCGCGCGGCCTATGCGGTTGGTGCGCAGGTACTTGTTGACATCGATGGCAATGGGGCGGCGCTCGCCGTTGGTGATGCGGATGCCCGACAGCTCCTGGATGAGCATGAGCATGTCCAGATAAACTGCATAGGCGAAATCGCGGTCACGTGCCGTGCCCCGCGGAGTTGTGTCGATTTGGAAGTCGTTTCGCGACAGTAGATAGGAGTAGAGTATCTGAATGACTTTGATCCTTATTAAAATGCGGTTTATCATGTTCGTGGGTAGTTTTGCGCTGCAAAGTTACAAAATTCCGTTGATGCGGCAAAATCTAAAAGCGTAAACGAAGTGAAACGGCGTAAACGGCGCCGGAACGCCGTTTACGCCGGATGTGTGGTTATTCTCCTTGCTCGGCCAGGGGGTTCCAGCCCTGTGCGCGCAGGGGAATCTCGCCGCCGTCGCGGGTCACCATGGCGCAACCCTCGGAGGGCTCGGTGATGTAGCCTATGACCTTGACGCCCGGGATGGCCGACACGCGGTCGTGGTCGGTCAGGGGCACGGTGAAGAGCAGTTCGTAGTCCTCGCCGCCGTTGAGCGCGGCGGTGACGAGGTTCATGTTGAGTTCCTCGGCCATGACGGCGGTCTGAAAGTCGATGGGGATGCGGTCCTCCATCACGCGGCAGCCGGTGTTGCTCTGCTTGCAGATGTGGAGCAGCTCGGACGAGAGTCCGTCGCTGACGTCTATCATGGCGGTGGGGTGGATGCCGGCCGCGGCCAGGGCCTCGACTATGTCGGTGCGGGGCTCGGGTTTGAGCTGGCGCTCGATGATGTATTCCTTGCCGGCGAAGTCGGGCTGGAAGTCCTTCTGTCCGGCCGAGGCCACCTTCTCGCGCTCGAGCAGCTGCAGGCCCATGTAGGCTGCGCCCAGGTCGCCGGTGACGCAGATGAGGTCGGTGGGACGTGCGCCGTTGCGGTAGACGATGTCGCTGCGGCGGGCGTCGCCCAGACAGGTGATGGATATGACCAGTCCCTGATGCGAGGCGCATGTGTCGCCGCCCACAAGGTCCACGCCGTAGCGCTCGCAGGCCAGGCGGATGCCGCTGTACAGCTCGTCGATGTGCTCGACGGTGAAGCGGGCCGATATGCCCAGTGATACCGTTATCTGGCGGGGACGGCCGTTCATGGCGCAGATGTCCGAGAAGTTGACCGCCGCGGCCTTGTATCCTAAGTGCTTGAGGGGCACGTAGGTGAGGTCGAAGTGGACGTTCTCCAGCAGCAGGTCGGTGGTGACCAGTACGTCGCGGTCGTCGTCATAGTGCATGACGGCGGCGTCGTCGCCCACGCCCCGCAGGGTGGAGGGGTTGACGTTCTTGAGGCCCTCGGTGAGGCGGTCAATCAGGCCGAATTCGCCCAGCTTTGATATTTCCATGTGTCAAATCAGATGTTCTTGACCAGCTCGGTGACGAGTTTGACAACCTTGGGCTGTGCTATGACGGCAGCCTGCTGCACCTCCTCGTGGGTGGGTACCTGGGTGACGTCCTTGCCGCCCAGATCGGTGATGACGGATATGCCGTACACGTCAATGCCGGCGTGGTTGGCCACGATAACTTCAGGCACGGTGGACATGCCTACGCAGTCGCCGCCGATGATGCGGTAGTATTCATACTCGGAGGGAGTCTCGAAGGTGGGGCCGGTTACGCCCACGTATACGCCGTGCAACAGGCGGATGCCCTCACGGGCGGCTATCTCGTCGGCCAGACGGATCAGGCGGGGCGAGTAGGCGTAGGTCATGGCGGGGAAGCGGACGCCCAGACGGGGGTCGTTCTTGCCGCGCAGGGGATTCTCCGGGAAGAGGTTGATGTGGTCGGTGATGGTCATGATGTCGCCCACGCGGAATTCCTTGTTCATGCCGCCTGAGGCGTTGGAGACGATGAGCGTCTTGACGCCCAGGGCCTGGAACACGCGCACGGGGAAGGTGACCTGCTTCATGTCGTAGCCCTCGTAGTAGTGGAAGCGGCCGGACATGGCTATGACGGGACGTCCGCCCAGGGTGCCGAAGATGAGCTTGCCGCTGTGGCCTTCGACGGTGGAGACGGGCATGTTGGGAATCTGCGAGTAGGGCATTTCGGTCTTGTTCTCGATGTGGTCGGCCAGCGGGCCGAGGCCGGTGCCCAGGATGATGGCGATGTCAGGGATGCGGTCTATCTGCGAGCGCAGGTAGTCGGCGGTCTGCATTATTTTTTCAGTCATTTCGGTGTCAGTTATGTTAATAAGGTGTGTGTACGGATTAAACGTTTCCGGGCCTTTAAGGTTCAGCGGGCCTGGCGGATGAGGCGGCGCAGCGTATCGTCAAACGAGCCGCCTCCCTGGGGCAGGAAGTCCACCTTGACGGGCAGATAGAAGGTGGCCGAGCGCAGCTCGGGCGGGAAGTATGGGCTGGCGGCCATGCGCACGGCGTCCTTCTCGGTTGTGACTATGATTTTGCGCTCGCCCTTCATGGTGGTGTAGCGCTTGAGCAGCAGCTCCATGTCCTTGCGCGAGAAGGCGTGATGGTCAGAGAAGATGTTGACGCGTACCTTGGCCATGAAGCTCTTGAGGTAGCGGACAAAGGGGCGTGGATTGTCTATGCCGGCCACGGCCAGGATGGAATCCGACTCGGTGAGCCAGTCCAGATAGGGCAGCGACTCGACCTGGCCGGGATAGAGCGGCACCAGGTCCTCGTAGCGGTAGTGCGAGTAGAACAGCTGGTGGTATGGGAACAGCCCCAGGCCTTTCTTGAACAGCATATAGTCCACGTCCTTGACGCCGTCGGGCACCTTTGACACGATGACGATGTCGGCGCGGTTGATGCCGCGCACCGACTCGCGCAGGCGGCCGTAGGGCAGCATCTTGTCGTTGAACACGGGGCGGTTGTACTCGGTGATGACTATCGAGACGGCGGGCTTGACGTAGCGGTGCTGGAAGGCGTCGTCCAGGATGATGAGGTTGACCTCGGGCACCAGGCGGCGCAGCTCGCGGATGCCGTGCACGCGGTCCTCGCAGACGGCCACCACCACCTTGCGGTCAAATTTCTGATACACCTGATAGGCCTCGTCGCCTATGTCGGTGGGCTTGGAGTAGGGCGTGGCCATGACGAATCCCTTGGTGTGGCGCTTGTAGCCGCGGCTCAGCACGGCTATGTGGTAGTCCTGGCGCAGGGCCTCCACAATATATTCAGTGTGGGGCGTCTTGCCGGTGCCGCCCACGGCCAAATTGCCCACCACTACCACGGGGATGTCGAATTCGTGCTGGGGCAGGATGTGCCAGTCGAAGAATTTATTGCGCGTACAGGTGATGAGTCCGTACACTTTCGAGCACGGCAGCAGCACCAGTTTCGATAGGATAGTCTTCGCGGTCACATCATGTGTTTTTTACGGTTGGGAATGCCGCTGTCAGCGGATTTCTACGGGAGCCATGCGGGCCTGGACGGGAGCCATGCGGCGCAGATATTCGACGGTCTGCATCATGCGCAGCGAGGCGGGGTCGAGCGTGACGCCGCCTAACTTGATTTCCGAGCGGCTGCGGCGCACCAGTTCCACCAGGAAGTCGTCCTTGACCTCGGGATAGAGGCACACCTGTTCGGGACGCAGGTCCAGGTTGTCGGCCAAGGCGTCGATGGTGGTCTGCAGCGAGCCGATGCTGTCCACCAGGCCCAGGCGCAGGGCCGAGCCGCCGGGCCATACGCGGCCTTCGGCTATGAGTTTGACGCTGTCCTGAGGCATGCCGCGGCCCTCGGCCACGCGGCGGGTGAATATGTCGTAGATGTCGTCGACCGAGCGCTGCAGGGCGGCAGTCTGGCCGGGCGTCATCTGTCCGAAGGGCGATGCGATGGTGCCCTCGGGGTTGGTGGCCACGGTGCAGAAGTTGATGCCGAGTTTGCCGGATGTCAGGCCTGAGAAGTCGGGAATCATGCCGAATACGCCTATCGAGCCGGTCAGTGTGGTGCGGTCGGCATAAATGCGGTCGGCGCCGCAGGAGATGTAGTAACCGCCCGATGCGGCATAGTCGCCCATGGACACATACAGGGGTTTGCCCTTCGACTTGAAGTACTGCAGGGCCTCCCATATCTGTTCCGAAGCGTAGGCGCTGCCGCCGCCGGAGTTGACGCGGAGCACCATGCCGGCCACGTTCTCGTCGTCGGCCAGGCGCAGGATGTCGGGCACGACTTTATCGCCCACGATGCCGCCCTCGCCGGTATCGACAATGTCGCCCGAAGCGAAGTAGACGGCTATGTGGCGGTCGGACTTGCTGTGGTTCTTGAGTGTGGCGGTGTACTCTGAGGGGGTAATCAGACGCAGGTCGTCATCGTCCTTCAGGCCGCAGTTGCGGCGCAGGGTCTTCTCGAACTGACGGCGGTAGGCCAGCGAGTTGACGGCGCCGGCGCGTTGGATGTCGGCGGCGCTCCAGGTGCTCATCAGCGAGTCGGCCCAGAGGTTGACCTTAGCGGTGCTGATGCCGCGGGCGTCGGCCATGGTGCCGGCCACGCAGCTCCATATCGAGTCAAGCATCACGCGGGTCTGCAGCTCGGCGGCGGGGCTCATGTTCTGCAGCATGAAGGGCTCGACGGCGCTCTTGAAGGTGCCCACACGCACTATCTGCATACGGATGCCCAGCTTGTCCAGCATGTCCTTGAAGTAGGGCGTCTGTGCGGCCACGCCGTGGATGTCGACGGAGCCCATGGGGTTGAGACATACGCTGTCGGCCTGCGATGCCAGCATGTAGGCGCCCTGGGTGTAGACGTCGCCGTAGGCCATGATCCACTTGCCGGAAGCCTTGAAGCGCTGCAGGGCCTCGACAATCTCCTCAAGGGCCGAAACGCCGCCTGCGGTGGCGCCCACGGGAGCGTTGATGTAGATGCCTTCAATTTTCGAATCGCCGGCGGCGTTGTCAATGGCGCGGATTATGTCGACAAGCGCATCGCCCTGCTCCTCGCTGTCGCGAATCATCTGCCAGAAGTCGCCGGGTTGGTAACGGTCGGGTATCTGACCCTGCAGGTTGAGATACAGAGCGCTGTGTTTCTGAACTTTAGGGGTTTCGACGGTAGTCGAGCTGAGTGCGGCGCCGACAATGCCCAACAGGCAGAAAATGCCTATGGCAATGGCTATCCATACGCCTGTGACGGCGCCCAGCACGGTGATGAAGAATCTTTTGAGCATCTTTCTTTGACTTTATCGCGCAAAGATAAGAATTTTTGCTCATAACGACAAACGAATTTTTGCCGCAGGCGGCGCAAAATGACATTTTGCCACCCTTGCCGTGCCGGGAAGGTGCCGGATGTGGGCTCAGATGGAGCGTGTGATGTCCCAGCTGAAGGCGCGCAGGCCCAGTTTGGGGCGCTCGGCGTCAAGCTCGGACAGCCGCTGCAGCAGTGCGTCCAGGCGCCGGTCCTCAACCATGACCATCATGGCCGATGCTAACGAGGGCCAGGCGTGCGTGCCGTAGTGGGGCTCGCCGGTGTCGCTGCCGCGGCCGTTGACCTGCTGCCAGGACGTGAAGCCCCGGCAGCTCAGGCGGTCCAGTATGTCTATGATGTTGTGATAGTGAGCCTGGTCAAAGGCTATGAAGACTGCTTTCATGACTGTGCGGATTTTTGTGCGGCGCGGAGGCTGCGGTGGTGTTTACGGCGCTGGTTCTTGATGCCGTTGCGGGCGAATACGCAGTAGAGCGCGGGTACGAACAGCAGCGTCAGGATGGTGGAGAAGGTCAGACCGCCGATGACGGCGGCGCCCATGGGCCGCCACATCTCGGCGCCCTGGCCGGTGCCGCATGCCATGGGCACCATGCCCAGGATGGTGGTCAGCGAGGTCATAACCACGGGACGCAGACGCGAGCGGCCGCCCTGTATCACGGAGCGTGTCACGGACATGCCGCGCTCGCGGTTCAGGCTGATGTAGTCAATCAGTACGATGCCGTTCTTTACCACGATGCCGATAAGCATGATGGCGCCGATCATGCTCATCACGTTCAGGGTGTGCCCGGTGAGGTAGAGCATGAAGAATACGCCCGAGAAGGCGAACAGCACCGAGGTCATGATGATGGCCGGGTAGGTGTAGCTTTCAAACTGGGCGGCCATGACTATGTAGACAAGGATGAGGATGAGCACGGCCAACAGAAGCAGGTCGGCGAATGATTCCTGCTGGTCCTCGTACTGGCCGGCCAGCTGCACGGATATGCCCTGCGGGATGTCCATGCGGTCAATCTCGGCCGTGGCCTGTTGGATAATCTGACTCATGGGCACGCCCTCCACGACGGTTGTCACGGTGATGATACGCTCGCGGTCCTTGCGCTCGATGGTGGGTGGGCTGAAGCGCTCCACAACCTTGCCGACGTCGCGCACGCGCACGCCCCGGCCCTGCTGGTTGTAGATGAGTATGTTCTCGATATCGGCCAGCGAGGTGCGGGATTCGGGGCTGTACATCACCTTGATGTCGTATTCCTCGCCGTCCTCGCGGAAGCGGGATGCCGTGTAGCCGTTGATGCGGTTGCGCAGGGCGTTGGCGGCGGTGCTGAGGTTGAGACCGTAGATGGCTAACTTCTCGCGGTCGAAATCCACCTGATATTCAGGTTGATAGTCGGCGCGCGACACGGTGATGTCGGCCGTTCCGGGCAGCGATGCCAACATGCGGCGCATGCGGTCGGCCACAGAGTCGGTCTGGGCAAAGTCATAGCCGTAAATCTCAAAGTCGACGGATGCCTGGCCGCCCATGCCGCCCATATTGCCGCCCACGTTGACACGGGCCTTCTTGTACTCGGGGTAGGCCAACAGGTCGCGGCGCATCAGGCCGGCAATCTCGGTTATGCCGCGCTCGCGGTCGCCGGGGTCGCTCAGACGTATGTTCATCGACACGATGTGCGGGCCGTTGTCGCTCAGCGAGGCGAAGGTGTTGTCGCTCGATGCCGTGCCGGTGGTGTAGTTGATTACCTGAATTTCAGGATACTTCTCGCGCCACTCGGCCACAAGGCGGGATGTGACGCTGTCGGCAATCTCCACGCGCGTGCCGATGGGCAGCTCCAGGTTGACGCTCAGACGGGCGTCGTCGGCGGTGGGGAAGAATTCGGTGCCCACGCGGCCCATGAGCATGAGCGAGAGCACGAAGGTGGCCATACACAGCAGGATGGTGACGGTCTTGTGGCGCGTTACCAGGCGCAGCAGGCGGGCATAGCCGTTGTCCAGGCCGTCCAGGCCCTTGTTGACGGGCGTGAACAGCAGGGTGTACAGGCGGCCGTGGTGATTGACGCGGCGCAGCAGCAGCGAGCACAGCATGGGCGTCAGCGACAGGGCGCAGATGGTCGAGATAATCATCATGATGGTGACCATCCAGCCCAGCTGGCGGAACAGCACGCCCGTCATGCCGGTGACAAGGGTCAGCGGGAAGAACACCGCTATAAGGGTCAGCGTGGAGGCCACGACGGACACGGCCACCTCATTGGTGCCGTGCACGGCTGCCTGTTTGGGGTCGGAGCCGCGCTCGATGTGCGTTGTTACGTTTTCAAGCACCACAATGGCGTCGTCCACCACCATGCCGATTGATATCGACAGGGCCGACAGGGACACGATGTTGAGCGAATTGCCCGTGATGGCCAAGTAGATGAACGATGCTATCAGCGATATGGGGATGGTGAGCGTGATGATGAGCGTTGCGCGCCAGCGTCCCAGGAACAGGAACACCACGATGACCACGAACAGCAGGGCGTACATGACCGTCTCGACCAGCGAGTCGATGGTGTTGCGGATGTTGTCGCTGGTATCGACAATTACGCCCAGCTTGACATCCGAGGGCAGGCGCTTCTGCAGCGAGGGGAGCATCTTGAGCACCTTGTCGGAGATTTCGACGGAGTTGGCGCCGCTCTGCTTCTGGATGATGATCATGGCGCCGCGCTCGCCGTTGTTGTAGGTGGTCTGGGAGCGCTCCTCCAGACTGTCGTCAATGCGGGCCACGTCGCGCAGGTAGATGTTGCGGCCGCCGGACGAGCCTACCACGATGTCGGCCATGCGGTCGGACGAGGTGAACTCGCCCTGCACACGCAGCGAGTATGTATCTGAGCCTATGTCGATTACGCCGCCGGGAATGTTGCGGTTCTCAGCCGATATAATCTGTGCGACGGTCTCGACCGACAGCCCGTAGGCCTCGAGGCGCGCCGGGTCGACGTAGATGTGAATCTCGCGCTTGGGTGCGCCGGAGATTGACACCGAGCCCACGCCGGATATGCGTGCCAACGGGTTGGCCACGGCGTCGTCCAGAATCTTGTACAGGCCCGGGGTGCTCTCGGTGGCGCTCACCGACAGCAGGATGATGGGAATCATGTCCGTGGAGAACTTGAATATGACGGGCGTCTCGGCATCGTCGGGCAGGGCTGACGATATGAGGTCCAGTTTGTCGCGCACGTCGTTTGTCAGCACGTCAATGTCCTTGCCGTACTCAAACTCCAGGGTGATGACGGAGATGTTCTCGCGCGAGTCGGATGTGATGTGCTTGAGGTCGCTGACGGCGTTGAGGGTGTTCTCAAGGGGTCGCGTCACGTTCTGTTCAATATCCTGTGCCGAGGCGCCCTGATAGGTTGTCATCACCATCAGGGTGTTGGTCTCGATGTCGGGGTAGAGGTCGATGGGCAGTGTCGAAAGCGAGAACAGGCCCAGCACCACAACTGCCACGAAGCAGAGGGTTGTCATGATGGGGCGCTTCACCGCGCCGCCGTATAAACTCATAGCCTTACGATGTTAGGTGGTGTTCTTACTTGGATTTATTGATGCGGGCGGCGACGCCGTCGGCCAGACGGGCCTGGCCGGTGATTACCACGGTATCGCCGTCGTTGATGCCGCTGATCAGCTCATAGGCGTCGTCCAGGCGGTTGCCCAGCTCCACGCGGCGGAAGGCCACCTTGCCGCCGGAGTAGACGTAGACGTAGCGGTTGGCCGAGCCGGACTGCTTGACTACGGCGCGGTCAGGCACCACCACATTGTCGCGCGAGCCCAGGTTGACGGTCACGCGGCCGAACATGCCGGGGCGCAGGCTGTCGGCGCGGTTGGCCACGGTGACCTCGACGGGGAAGGTGCGGGTGGCCACGTCGATGGCGGGCGCTATGCGGGTGATGCGGCCGCGGAACTGACGTCCGGGCCATGCGTCCAGGTCAATGTCCACGTCCATGCCGCGGTGGATGACGGGCAGGTCGGTCTCGCCGGCGTTGATGATCAGCTTGACGGCGGGCGATGTCTGTCCCACGGTGAGCACGGGCAGCTGGCCGGTCATGTCGCCGGGGTCGTAGTTGCGGGCGGTCACGATGCCGTTGATGGGCGAGCGCAGCACGGTGTTGTCCATGGTGTTGGCGTACTGTGCGCGGGCGGCGTCGAGCTGGGCCTTGACCTGGTCGACGGCGCGCTGTGTGCCGGCGCCAATCTTCAGGAGTTCCACGGCGCGGTCATACTCGCGCTGCAGCTCTTCCAGGTTGATGCGCTGGCGGTCGGCGTTCGAGGTGTCCAGCGTTACGAGCACCTGGCCGCGGCTGACGCGGTCGCCCACGTCGACTTTTATCTGACGGATGCGGTTCGACATGTCCGGGGCGATGTTGTTGATGTTGTCGGCCTCGACGTTGGCGGTGTAGGTGCGGGTCTGCGGCACGGAGCGGCGGTGCGCTATGTCTATGTCAACCAGGGGAGTTTCGTCCACTGAATCGGTGACGGCGGCGCCATTGTCGGCTCCGCTGCCGCCGCAGGCGCTCAGCAGCAGGCTCAGGGCCGCGGCGGTTATGACGGTGCTGTATTTCATAGTTTTATCGGGATGTTTCTGTAAGGTTTTCAGGCAGAGGAGCGTTGCCCAGCAGGAGTTCCAGGTCGGCATGGGCCACCATGAAGTTGTATACGGCCTGGCAGTATGCCAGACGGGCGCGGGTAAGGGACAGTTCGCTGTCGCGCAGGTCCAGGTAGGATGCGGCGCCTATCTGGAACGACCGCTGCTGGATGTCATGGGCGCGGGCGGCCTCGTCGACGCTCTCGCGGCTCGATGCTATCTGCTTTTCGTTGAGGCGTATGTTGTCAATGG
>CANQZK010000037.1 GCA_947628285.1 uncultured Muribaculaceae bacterium | reverse complement strand
CTTAAACAAATTAATTACCTGTTATACAGCATATTATGCATTATTCAGTAAACCCTAATTTACAAAGATACAAACAAATCTCCACATCAGAAAGTTAAATAATCTGAAAAGGCTGGCGCCGGGAGGAGGTTAACGCCGGTGTTATAGGGCCTATAGGGCCAATAGGCTGGCGCATACCCTATAGGCCCTATAGGGTATGCGTCAGCCTATTCTCTGCCGGGCTTCCCTTAGCGGGCGCCGGCGGAGTAGTTGGGGGCTTCGCTGGTGATGGCTACGTCGTGGGGATGGCTCTCGGTCACACCGGCATTGGTGATGCGGGTGAATTTGGCTTTGTGCAGGGCTTCGATGTCGGGGGCGCCGCAGTAGCCCATGCCTGAGCGCAGGCCGCCCAGCATCTGGTAAACGACTTCGTAGAGCGAGCCTTTGAAGGGTACGCGGGCGGCGATGCCTTCGGGCACGAGTTTCTTGGCGTCGGTCTCGCTGCCCTGGAAGTAGCGGTCCTTGGAGCCTTTTTCCATAGCTTCGAGTGAGCCCATGCCGCGGTATGTCTTGTATTTACGGCCGTTGTAGATGATGGTGTCGCCGGGCGATTCCTCTACGCCGGCCAGCATGCCGCCGAGCATTACGGAGTGTGCGCCGGCTGCCAGGGCCTTGACGATATCGCCGGAGTAGCGGATGCCGCCGTCGGCAATGAGGGGTATATCGGTGCCCTGCAGGGCTTTGGCTACGTCGTAGACGGCGGAGAGCTGGGGAACGCCCACGCCGGCTATGATGCGGGTGGTGCAGATGGAGCCGGGGCCGATGCCTACCTTGACGCCGTCGGCGCCGTTGTCGGCCAGATAGCGGGCTGCGTCGCCGGTGGCAATGTTGCCCACTACGACGTCGATGTCGGGGAAGTTGCGCTTGGCGTCGCGGAGAACGCTTATCACGCCTTTTGAGTGGCCGTGGGCGGTGTCGATTACCAGTGCGTCAACGCCGGCCTTGACCAGTGCTTCGGCGCGCTGCATGGAGTCGGGGGTTACGCCTATGCCGGCTGCCACACGCAGGCGGCCCAGGCTGTCCTTGCATGCGCAGGGTTTGTCCTTGGCTTTGGTGATGTCCTTGTAGGTGACAAGGCCCACCAGGCGGTTGTTGGAGTCTACTACGGGGAGTTTCTCGATTTTGTGTCGCTGCAGGATGCAGGCTGCTTCTTCAAGGCTTGTGGCCTGTGAGGTGGTGATGATGCCTTCGGAGGTCATCACATCGTCGATTTTGCGGGAGAGGTCGGCTTCGAAACGGAGGTCGCGGTTGGTGACGATGCCCACGAGCAGACCGTTCTCGTCCACCACGGGAATGCCGCCGATGTGGTATTCCTCCATCATGTGGAGAGCTTCGGCCACTGTTGAGCCGCGGCGGATGGTGACGGGGTCGTAGATCATGCCGTTTTCGGCACGTTTCACGGCGTGTACCTGGCGGGCCTGTTCGGCTATGGGCATGTTTTTGTGGATTACGCCCAGACCGCCTTCGCGCGCTATGGCTATGGCCAGGGCGGCTTCGGTGACGGTGTCCATTGCAGCCGACACGATGGGTACGTTCAACTCGATGTTGCGCGAGAATCGAGTCTTGAGATTTACACTGCGGGGAAGAACTTCCGAGTAAGCGGGAATCAGCAGGACGTCGTCGAATGTGAGACCGTCCATCGCTACTCTATCTGCAATAAATGACGACATGTTCGGTAGAATTTTATTGCGTGCAAAGTTAAACATTTTTTTGCAACGCGCCAAAAAAATTAAGAACTTGCCGCAAATTTTTTCGGGCAGTTTCCGCTGTTGGGGCGGCGGGCCGTCGGCGGTCAGAGCGTGTCGGGGCGGAGTTCGCCCTTTTCCATGGCGCGGTAGCGGTCCATGGCGGCCTGGCGGAGGTCAACCTCGTTGTCGGCCTCGTCCACGATTTCGCGGCCCAGCATGGTCTCGATGACGTCCTCCATGGTGACGATGCCGCGCAGGCACCCGAAGCTGTCGGTGATGACGGATATGTGCTCTTTGGTCTGGAGAAGTTTCTCCCAGACGGTCAGGAGGTTATCATTGTCGCTGAACCGTAGCACGGGGCGTTTGATTTGGCTCATCCGCACGTTGAACCGGTCCTTGGCCAGCAGCTCCAGGATGGTGGATTTGAGCACGTAGCCGGTGATGTAGTCCTTGTTGTCGCGGTAGACGGGGATGCGTGAGAAGTTGAGCTCGGAGTGGTCAAAGAATTCCTTGACCGTGCAGTCCTCTGGCACGGACACTACCATGAGGTTGGGCGTCATGACCTCCTCGGTGCTGATGTTGCCCAGGCGGATGGTGTTCTGTATGATGCTGCTTTCGGGCTCGTTGAGCACGCCTTCCTCTGATGCGACACTGACCATGGCGGAGACTTCCTCGCGGCTGACGGACAGCATCTTCTCCTTGGATGAGAAGAAGCGGGTGATGTATTCCGAGAGCCATACCAGCGGGAAGATGACCACAATCATCACATGTATGACGGCGGCCGAGGGGATGGCCAGCCGTCGCCAGTATGTGGCGCCGATGGTCTTGGGGATGATTTCGGAGAGCACCAGGATGAGCAGCGTCAGAATGGCCGATATGATGCCGAAGCTGGCCTCGCCGAAGATTTTGGTGGCTTCGGCGCCGACGCCGGCGGCGCCCACGGTGTGGGCTATGGTGTTGAGCGACAGGATGGCCGCGATGGGGCGGTCGATGTTGGTCTTGTAGTCCTTGAGGCGTGCGGCGCCGCGTGAGCCCTCGGTTTCCTTCATGGTGATATATGACATGGGCGTGGACAGCAGTACGGCTTCCAGCACGGAACAGAGAAAGGAAAGAGCCAATGCACCGATAAGGTACGTCAGAAGAAGTATCATAAAGGTTTTTTCTTTCTAAACGCACCTCGGGGGCATATTGTTTGGCTCAGCGGCGTAGTTTGCCGTTGGCAGTGCGCGGCAGGGTGTTTACGCGCTCTATGCGGCGGGGGCACAGGCGGCTGTCGGTCAGGGCTTCGTGCACGGCGCGGAGAATATCCTCGTCAGCGTGGGCGTCGCGCTCGGCCACCATTACGGCGGCGGTGCCCCATTTGCAGTCGGGGCGGCCGGCGATGTAGAAGGGCGGCAGCCAGGGCAGGGCACGCCGCAGGGTGTTCTCAACCTGCTCAGGGTGAATCTTGAAGCCGCCGCTGTTGATGGTGTTGTCGGCGCGTCCCAGCCATGTGAAGGCGTCCGGACCGTGCAGGCTGACGACATCGCGCGTCTCCAGCCGCCGCCACGAGAAGCGGTCGGAGCTGATGGTGAGGCATCCGTCGGGGGTGACGCCGAATGTGATGCCGGGCATGGCGGTGTAGACGGGGCTGTCCAGGGTGCGCAGGGCCACGTGGCTGCACGTTTCGGTCATGCCGTAGCCCAGGCGGGCGTCGAGCCCGGCGGCGGTGACGCGGCGGGCGGTGGCATCGTCCACGGGCGCCCCGCCGATGAGCAGGTGCCGCACGCGGCCGGCTATACCGGGCGTTTGGACCAGCGAGGGCAGTTGCGAGGGCACCACGGCCAGGAGGTCGACGACGGTCCCCTCGGGCAGCTCAATGTGGTTGGACACGGGCAGCTCCATCAGCCGGCAGCCGGCCACGCGGGCGCGCACGGCCATCATCTTGCCGGCTATATAGTCGACTGACAACGGCAGGGCCAGCACCGAATCCGGTCCGATGCCGAAGAAGGCGTTGGTGGCCCGGGCCGACGATATCATGTCGGATTTGAGCAGGCGGATGGTCTTGGGCGTGTCCGTCGAGCCTGACGTGTGCGCCTCAATCCACGGCTCCGGGCCGTCCCACAGCCGCATGAAATCGCTTACTGTCGCCATTGCAGTTCGGGGTAGGTCCATGTGCCGGCGGGGTCGGTGTACAGGCGTTCGCCGCGCAGCCGCAGGGGTGAGGGGATGTTGTTGGTGTAGAGCTGTCCCGTGCCAAGGCCCTGGGGCAGGTCATGGCGGCGTGCGGCCACCCAGCGGGCTATGGCGTCGAGCCCGATGTTGGATTCCAGGGCCGATGTGGCCCACCAGCCTATGCCTATGCTCTCGGCGGTGTCGGCCCATAAGTCGGCGCCGCTCAGGCCTCCGCACAGGGCCGGCTTGAGGATTATGTAGGCGGGGCGGATGGTGTCAAGGAGCTGCCGGGCCGAGTCGGCGTCGGGCGTTCCGATGAGTTCCTCGTCCAGAGCGATGTCAATGGGCGACTGCTCGCACAGCCGGGCCATGACGTCGGGCTGTCCGGCACGGACGGGCTGTTCAATGGAGTGTATGCCGAAGTCGCTCAGGCGTTTGATCCGTTCCAAGGCGTCGGCGGGGCTGAAGCTGCCGTTGGCGTCCAGGCGCAGGGTCAGGTCGGCGGGTGAGTAGGCTTGGCGCACGTAGCGCAGCAGTTCCAGCTCGTCGGCAAAGTCAATGCCGCCGATTTTCAGCTTGAGCACCTTGAAGCCCTGCGCGAGTTTGCGGTCGATGCGTTTGCGCATCAGTTCGCGGTTGCCCATCCATATCAGGCCGTTTATGGGCAGGCCCTCGCTGCCGCGGGCAAAGGGCGTGTCCGGGCCGTCCGTGCCGCGCAGGCGGCGCATGGCCGTCTCGATGCCGAAGCGGATGGACGATTCCGGCGCGGGCGTCTCCGGCGCGGCCAGCGCCCTCCGCAACCGCTCCTCATAGTCGGGAAAATCATCGGCGCTCAGGCCGGCAAAGAGTGCGCACTCGCCCCAAGCGGTGCGTCCCGTGGCATCGTCGGTCAGCTGTATCAGCCAGGTGTCCTTGACGCGCATGGACTGGCGCGAGGTGCGGGCTTCGAACTTGAAATTCAGGCGGTAAGGCGCCCAACGGGCAGTTATCATCCGGGGAATTGAGGATATTGGTCAAAGTCGGGGTCGCGCTTCTCAAGGAAGGCGTTCTTGCCCTCCTGGGCCTCGTCCATGAGGTAATACATCAGGGTGGCGTCGCCGGCAAATTCCATCAGGCCGTGCTGGCCGTTGAGTTCGGCGTTGAGGGCGCGCTTGATCATGCGGATGGCGAAGGGCGAGCGCTTCATGATGGTGCGGCACCAGTCCACCACCTCGTCCTCCAGGCGGTCAAAGGGCACCACCTTGTTGATCATGCCCATCTCCAGGGCCTCGGCGGCTGAGTACTGGCGGCAGAGGTACCAGATTTCGCGGGCCTTCTTCTGGCCGACGCAGCGGGCCAGGTAGGACGAGCCGAAACCGGCGTCGAAGCTGCCTACCTTGGGGCCTGTCTGTCCGAATATGGCGTTGTCCGAGGCGATGGTCAGGTCGCAGATTACCTGCAGCACGTTGCCGCCGCCTATGGCATAGCCGTTGACCATGGCGATGACGGGCTTGACCAGCGACTGGATGGCCTTGTGGAGGTCCAGGACGTTGAGACGGGGCGTGCCGTCGGCGTCGCGGTATCCGCCGCGGCTCTTGTAGTTCTGGTCGCCGCCGGAGCAGAATGCCTTGTCGCCGGCGCCGGTCAGCACCACCACGCGCACCGCGGGGGTATCGCGGCAGTACTCAAAAGCGTCGAGCATCTGCGCGTTGGTCTGCGGGCGGAAGGCGTTGTACACTTCGGGGCGGTTGATGGTGATGCGGGCAATGCCCTCGTAGAAGTCGAACAGGATGTCCGAGTATTCCTTAATTGTTGTCCAGGTACGGTTTGACATATTCAGTTATGTTTTTGTAGAAATCAATGTATCGGGCGGCGTCGTTCTCGCCGTCGGTGACGAGTTCCAGGATGGCCGGGTGTCCCTGCGGCGCCATGAACGCGTCCATGCAGGCACGCAGCTCGGCGGCTGAGGCGGCGCGGTAGTAGCCGAAGCCGAAGGCCGCTGCCAGCCCTTGCAGGGGCAGACGCACCGGCCCGGCAAAGCAGCGCTCCCGCTCGTCCAGGCCGCGCGTGGTGGCTATGTGGCGGAATATGTTGCCGCCGCCGTTGGCGAAAACAATCATGCGGAACGATGCCGGGATGCCGTCCATGGCCAGGGCGCCCAGGTCGTATTGCGCGCTCATGTCGCCGGTCAGCAGCAGGGTGGGGGTGTCGGGACAGGTCATGGCGGCGCCGATGGCGGTGGCGGTGGAGCCGTCTATGCCGCTGCAGCCGCGGTTACAGGTGCAGGTCAGCGCGCCCGCAAAGGGGTACAGCCCGGCGTAGCGCACGGTCATGCCGTTGCTCAGATGCAGCCGGTAGGGCGCGGCGGCGTCGGTGAGCAGTCGGTCCAGCTCGCCTATGAGCGAGAGGGCCGTGTCCCCGCCGGAGTTGAAGTCGCTCAGAGCGAGCGCGGCGGCATGGTCCAGAGCGCGATAGCGTGCGGCGAAGCCCTGCGCGGGGCTTTCGGCGCACAAGCCGTACAGGGCGTCGAGTCCGGCAGCGGTGGGGCAGTCTATGATTCGTGTCAGCCGCCCGAAGGGGTCCTTGGGCGCCGTGCCCTGACCGATGGACCAGAACGGTACGCCCACCAGCCCCTTGAGATAGCTGCGCAGCAGTCCGGAGGTGATTGCGCCGCCTATGGTTACGACAAGGTCGGGCCGCGGCAGCAGTTCCGGTCGGCCGAAAAGCGGGTCGAGCGCGCGGACTGTTCCGGCGGGCAGGTTGGATGTCAGTTCGGCCACGACGGCCACGCAGGGCAGGGCGGCGAGGCGCTCCATGGCCCGGGCCACGGCGGCGTCGGGCTGCATCGGCCCGGCCACAATCAGCACGTTGCCGGGGCGGGCGTCGCCCAAGTCGACACTCACGCGGGCGGGCGCGATATATTTAATGTGTCGCGGCAGGTCGGCGTCGCCGTCGGTGACGTCCTCGGTGAGCCCGAGTGGCTCGTTCAGGGGCACGTTGATGTGCACGGGGCCGGGCGTGCCGGCCTGTGCCGTGATGAGCGCGTCGGCCACGGCTCGGGCCGCAGCGGCGTCATCCAGCCCCCAAAGGTCGTATGCAGCCTTGACGTAATTGCCGAACACCCCGGTCTGACGGATGGTCTGGCACTCGAGCTGGTCCACACGGTCGCGCGGACGGTCGGCGGTGACGGCCACCAGGGGAATGTGGCGGTAGAAGGCCTCGGCCAGCGCGGGGCCGTAGTTGAGCGGGGCTGTTCCGGAGGTACATACCATGGCCACGGGGCGCCCCGTGGCGCCGGCCATGCCCAGGGCGGCGAAGGCCGCGCATCGCTCGTCTATTACGACGACGGTCTGCAGGTCGGCCCGGCGCGAGATGGCTAAAATAAGGGGCGTGTTGCGGCTGCCGGGCGACAAAACCACCCGGCGCACGCCATAGCCGCTCAGCAACGAAGCTAACTGACGACACTGTCTGTGCACGGTATTTTTCATTTTTTTTCGGATTGCAGCGAACAAAGTTACGCATTTTTTTCTTACATTTGCAAGACTTTTTCTATATGGTACATCGAGTTTCAGTTTTCATTACATTATATATAACTGTTGCATTGACTCTGGCCGCGTCAGGCACGGACACTGTGCCCGCGGACACCGCCGCGAAGCGTCCCAACCTGATTCAGAGGGTCATAAACTACTTCAACGAGTCAAACAAGCCCAAACCGGACAGCCGCTTTGACTTCAGCGTCATAGGAGGCCCGCACTATTCCACCGACTCCAAATTCGGCCTGGGTCTGGTGCTGGCCGGCACCTACAACACCGGCCGCATGGACAACCTGGACACGACGCCTTCCAACGTGGGCCTGTACGCCGACGCCACCACGGCGGCGCACTTCTCCGTGGCCCTGCGCGGCACCACCTTCACGCCGCAGGACCGCTGGCGCCTGAACTACGACATTGACTTCTCAGCCGTCAAGACTGACTACTGGGGCATAGGCTACGAGCAGTGCTCCGACGACGCCAACGAGACCGCCTACCGCTACCTGGCCGTGCGCTCCAACCTGAATTTCTGCCGCCAACTCCTGCCGGGATTCTACGCCGGCGTGGCGGTCAACTTTGACTATATCGACGCCCGCTCCATATCGGACATGCGCCTGTTTGAGGGCCTGCCCCGGCGCACCCTCAACTGGGGCCCGGGCGTGACCCTGCAGTATGACAGCCGCGACAACATAACCAACGCCCACCGGGGCGTGTATCTGCGGCTGGACCAGTACTTTGACCCCTCGTGGCTGGGCAATAAATACCCATTCTACGTCAACGAGCTGACCGCCTGCTACTACCGTCCGCTGTGGCGGGGGGCGCACTTGGCCACGCAGATACACTGGCGCCTGACCTGGGGCGATACGCAGTGGGGCGTGATGTCATCGCTGGGCGGCAGCCGTAACATGCGCGGCTACTTCAAGGAGCGCTACCGCGACAAGTCGGAGGCCGACGTCTGCGTGGAGCTGCGCCAGCACGTATGGCGTCGCAGCGGCGTCGTGGCCTGGGTGGGCGCCGCCACCATCTTCGAACAAGTGCGCGACATTCAGTGGCGCCGCATCCTGCCCAACTTCGGCGTTGGTTACCGCTGGGAGTTCAAGAAAAATATGAACGTGCGTCTGGACCTCGGTTTCGGGCGCGGACAAAAAGGCTTTATCTTCAATATCAATGAGGCGTTTTAAGAGCATATTGTCACGGTTCCTCTCGGCCGATGTGTTGCTGTGGGTCTACCCGCTGGTGCTCATAGCGCCCAATATCGGTCTGGACATCACCGAGACCTATCCTCTGTTCGTCAAGATTCTGAACGTGCTGCTGCCGGCGGGCGTCTACCTGCTGCTGACGGCGCTCAGCCCGCTGACGGGGCGCACCGTGGTGCTGGCCCTGCCGCTGACGGTGCTGGCCGCCTTCCAGGTGGTGCTGCTGTTCCTCTACGGCGAGTCGATTATTGCCGTGGATATGTTCCTCAACGTGGTGACGACCAACGTCAGCGAGGCCACCGAGCTGTTGGGCAACCTCACCGGGGCCATCTTCACCGTCATAGGCCTGTATCTGACCACCTTGGTGTGGGGCATAGTGCTGTGGAGCCGACGTTGCCGTGTCGCGGCGTCCAATCTTAAGGTGGCGCGCCGCTCGGCTTCGGGCCTGCTCACGGCCGCGCTGGTGGCCTATGTGGTGTGCCTCACTGCCGTGCCGCAGTTCCGGTTGGTGCGCGATATCTTCCCGCTCAACGTGGTGCGCAACATGTGGACGGCGGTCGAGCGCACCCGTGCCACGGAGGCTTATGCCGAGACCTCGGCCGCCTTTGACTATCACCCCACGGCCACGCGCCCCGATTCGGTGCGCCAGGTGTATGTATTGGTGGTGGGCGAGACCTCACGCGCCGACAACTGGCAGCTTTTGGGCTCGCCCCGGCCCACGAATCCGCATCTGAGCCGGCGCAGCAACTTGGTGGTCTATCCCTATGCCCTGACCGAGAGCAACACCACGCACAAGAGCGTCCCCCTGATGCTCAGCCACGTGACAGCCGAGACGTTCAACGACTCGATTTACTCCACCAAAAGCATCGTATCGGCCTTCGGTCAGGCCGGATTCAACACCGCCTGGCTGTCTAACCAGGCCCGCAACCGCTCGTTCATCGAATTCTTTGCCCGCGAGGCCGACAGCACCCTTTACATTTCCGACGACCGGCGGGCGCACTATGACACCGACCTTGTGGAGCCGCTGCGGCGCATCATCGAGGCCGACACCACGGGTCGCCTGTTTGTGGTGCTGCACACCTACGGCGGCCACTTCAATTACGTGGACCGCTATCCGGCCGAGGCTGCCCGCTTCAAGCCCGACCATGCCTTCGCGGCGGACGCTTCGGAACGCAACATCCTGCTCAACGCCTTTGACAACACCGTATGCTTCACCGATTCGCTTCTCGATGCCGTCATCGGCACGGTGGAGCGCGCCGGCGGCCTGGGAGCGGTGCTGTACTGCTCGGACCACGGCGAGGACATCTACGACGACCCCCGCGGGCGCTTCCTGCACGCCTCGCCCGTGCCCACCTACTACCAGCTGCACGTTCCCATGCTGATATGGATGTCCGACGGGCTGCGCGCGTCCTGTCCCGAGCTGTACGCCAATGCGCAGCGCAACTCCGGAAAGCAGGTATCGTCGTCGCGCGACATCTTCGACACCATGCTTTCCCTGGCCGGGCTTGAAACCCCTTACGCCGACTCGCGCAACGACCTCACCTCAGCCCGCTACACCGAGCATCCGCGCATTTACCTGACCGACCACAACGAGGCTGTGCCCCTGAAAAGCGCAGGTCTGCGGCAGTATGATTTCGACTTTCTTGCCCGAAAGAATATATCGGCTGAGTGATGTAGATAACTTAAGTTTTCCGAAATTTTTCGCAATTGCCTAATAACAAGGTGATTGTGATTTTGATATACCCTGAAAGTTTCCCAAAACGAAAATTTTCAGGTATTTTTGTTTGCGCAATTGATAAAATCTTCATAGTTTTGCAGTCGCATTAACCCCACTAACAACGCACTCCCTGCCAACCCCTTGCCATGATACAGACTGTAATCAAACGTGACGGCCGCATCGTCGGTTATAACGAAGAAAAAATCAAAGCCGCAATCCGCAAAGCCATGCTCACCACCGAGCTGGGCGAAGACGAAGGCCTCATCAATAAAATTGCCACACGCATCGGCGCCAAGGGCGACGAGCGCATGTCGGTCGAGGCTATTCAGGACCTTGTCGAGCTTGAACTGATGGATAGTCCCCGTAAGGAAGTGGCCAAGCGCTACATCGCCTATCGCGATATGCGCTCCATAGCCCGCCGAGCCAAGACACGCGAGATGTTCCTGGAAATAATCGAGGCCAAGAGCACCGATATCACCCGCGAGAACGCCAACATGAACACCGACTCGCCCGCCGGCATGATGATGAAGTTCGCTTCGGAGACCACCAAGCCCTTTGTTGACGATTATCTGCTCTCCGACGAGGCTCGCGACGCCGTCCGCCACAACTACATACACATCCATGACAAGGACTACTATCCCACCAAGAGCCTTACCTGCGTGCAGCACCCGCTGGACCGCATCCTGGAGTACGGTTTCATAGCCGGCCACGGCGAGAGCCGCCCCGCCAAGCGCATCGAGACGGCCAGCGTCATAGCCTGTATATCGCTTGAAACGGCTCAGAACGAGATGCACGGCGGCCAGGCCATCCCCGCCTTCGATTTCTATCTGGCTCCCTTTGTTCGCAGCTCGTTCGTGGAGGAGGTGAAGAACATCGAAAGCCTCAGCGGCGAGGACCTGAGCGACCTCTACGACGTTGAACTCAAGGACTTTGAGAAGCGCGACCTTGAGGGCCTGACCGGCCGCGAGCGCATGCTCCAGCACGCCGTCAACCGCACCGTCAGCCGCGTGCACCAGGCCATGGAGGCGTTCATCCACAACATGAACACAATCCACTCGCGCGGCGGCAACCAGGTGGTGTTCAGCTCAATAAACTACGGTACGGACACGTCGGCCGAGGGTCGCTGCATCATCCGCGAGCTGCTCCATTCCACCTACGAGGGCGTGGGCAACGGCGCCACCGCCATCTTCCCCATTCAGATCTGGAAAAAGAAACGCGGCGTGAACTTCCTGCCCGGCGACCCCAACTATGACCTCTACCTGCTGGCCTGCAAGGTGACCGCCCGCCGATTCTTCCCCAACTTCGTCAACCTCGACGCCACATTCAACCAACACGAGAAGTGGACCCCGGACGACCCCAAGCGCTACCTCTACGAAGTGGCCACCATGGGTTGCCGCACTCGCGTGTTCGAGGACCGCTACGGCGAGAAGACTTCCATCGGCCGCGGCAACCTCAGCTTCACCACCGTCAACATTGTGCGCCTGGCCATTGAGTGCATGAGCATTCAGAACAAGCAGGAACGCATCGATAAATTCTTCCTGGAGCTGGACCGCGTGCTCGAGATTGCCGCCCGTCAGCTGTGCGACCGCTTCGACTTCCAGAAGACGGCCCTGGCCAAGCAGTTCCCCCTGGTCATGTCCAAGCTGTGGAACGGCTCGGAGGTGCTCCGTCCCGACGACCGCGTGGAGTCCGTCATCAATCACGGCACCCTGGGCATTGGCTTCATAGGCCTGGCCGAGTGTCTGGTGGCCCTCATCGGCAAGCATCACGGCGAGAGCGAGGAGGCTCAGAAACTGGGCCTGCGCATCGTGGGCCACATGCGCTCACGCGCCAACGAGTTTTCCGAGCGCTACGAGCACAACTTCTCCATCCTGGCCACCCCGGCCGAGGGACTTTCGGGCAAGTTCACCACCAAGGATCGTAAGTCGTTCGGCATCATCCCCGGCATCACCGACAAAATCTACTACACCAACTCAAATCACGTGCCCGTCTACTATCACTGCTCGCCCCGCCACAAGGCTGAAATCGAGGCGCCCTATCATGAGCTCACCCGCGGCGGACATATATTCTATGTGGAAATCGACGGCGACGCCACCCACAACCCCGAGGCCATCATGGACATCGTCAACCTGATGGACCGCCACAACATGGGCTACTGCTCGGTGAACCACAACCGCAACCGCTGCATGGACTGCGGCTACGAGGACGCACCCAAGGACCTCACCTGCTGCCCCCGCTGCCACAGCACGGCCATTGACCGCCTGCAGCGCATCACCGGCTACCTGGTGGGTACAACCGACCGCTGGAACAACGCCAAACTGGCCGAACTCAACGACCGCGTGGTACACAAATGATGCGGATAGTCGATATCGTCGAGGGTACGTCGGTCGACGGCCCCGGCCTGCGCACGTCAATCTACTTTGCCGGCTGCGACCACCGCTGCCCCGGCTGCCATAACCCGCAGACGTGGCCGCACGACGCCGGCAGCGACTTCACTGTCGAACAGGTCATGGAGGTTGTGCGCCGCGCCGACTTCAACGTCACCTTCAGCGGCGGCGACCCTATGTATCAGGCCGAACGCATCCTGCCCCTGGCGCGCGCCATAAAGGATGCGGGTTATACCATCTGGTGCTATACCGGCTTCACCCTTGAACAACTGAAGGATGTTCCGGGCGCCCCTGAGCTGCTTAAACTGATAGATGTGCTTGTCGACGGACCCTACATCGCCGCCCTGCGCGACACCACGCTGCCCTTCCGCGGCTCCTCCAATCAGAGGGTTATCAGGCTAACGCTATAGGCACAAAAAAAATTATCCGTCATCACGACGAATAATCTTCTTACCTTAAATCTAATACCATGAAAAACTGATGCAAAGGTAATATTTTTATGTTATATAACATGCGTTCTGCACAGAAAAATTCAAATTTTAACCTCTCTTAACTATTTTCGCGCCTTTTTTTATAAAAACGGGTGCCGCAATCGTGGTTGCGGCACCCATTTTGGGTATGAAAGGGTTTTTACTTCGTCAGGGGCGAATAGTCGCGGCCGTAGCGGAGCATCTGGGGCAGATAGTCCTCGGTGTAGGTCACGCGTACGTCGGTGATGGTGCCGTTGTCTTCATAGACGGCCTCGTAGACGGGGTTGACGAATCCGCGGTAGGGCGCGATATCCAACTTGGCATAGCGGTCAAGGACCTCGCGATGCAGTTTGGGGTCGACCTTGACGGCGTACTGCTCGACGAGCTTGTTGCCGGCGGCGTAGTCGCCCTCGCTCTTGATGCGCTGTACCTCGCCCAGGAGCTGGCCGAAGAGGTCCCGCAGGGCGTTGTAGTCGTTGATTTTGACGTAGGTCTTGCCGCCGCGGCGTTTCAGTTCTATTACCTTGTCCTTCTTGCCGTGTTCATAGGCCCAGCGGGCTATGAGCTGGCGGTTGCGCATGTGGGCTTCCTCGATGTCCTTGCCGGGCTCGATGCGCATCAGTTGGGTCATCAGGCCGTTGAGGATGTACTTGTAGTATTCGGCCTTGTAGGCGTCGGGGTTGTCCAACAGTCCTAACTCGATGAGTTTGGGGTCGGCCAGGTAGTAGAGTGCGAACAGGTCGGCGCGGGCTTCCTCCAGGGTGGAGCCATGCTCTTTGAGGGCGTCGGGGTCGACACCGGGCAGGAGTTTGCCGGAGCCGTGGCCCAGACATTCGTGCAGGTCGGTGTGGAGGTTGTCGGTGATGAACAGATAGTCGTCAAGGAGCTTTGAGGTGGGGGCGTCGATGACGAATTCGGCGTTGAAGCCGTTGCCGTGCGATGCCTCGTCATAGGCCTTGGTGATGTTCTCGATGGTCACCGATTTGGAGCCGTGTGCGGCGCGGATCCAGTTGGCGTTGGGCAGGTTGATGCCGATGGGAGTGGCGGGGTAGGCGTCGCCGGCCAGGATGGCGGCGTTGATTACCTTGGCTGTCACGCCCTTGACCTTGTCCTTGCGGAAGCGCGGGTCGACGGGCGAGTGGTCCTCGAACCACTGAGCGTTGGCCGAGATGGTCTCGGTGCGCTGACTGGCTTCGCCGTTCTTGAAGTTGACGATTGACTCCCATGCGCCGGTCATGCCCAGAGGGTCGCCGTAGCTCTCGATGAAGCCGTTGATGAAGTCGACGTCCGATGCGGTGTCCTCGGTCCAGCGGATGGAGTAGTCGTCGAAGGTGGCCAGGTCGCCGGTGGTGTAGAAGTCAATCAGACGGGCTATGACCATGCGCTGGGCGTCGTTCTCGGCGTAGGCCATGGCCTTGGTCAGATTCTCGACGATGCGGGCGATGGCGGGCGAGTACAGGCCTCCTAATTTGTATACCTGCTCCACGACCTTGCCGTCCTTCTTGGTGACGCGGGTGTTGAGGCCGTAGGATACGGGGGTGGGGTCAGCGGGATTCTTGAGGGCGCCGAAGTAGTCCTCGACTTCCTGCTGTGTCACACCGTCGTAGAGGTTGTTGGCGGAGGTGAGGATGAGGTCCTGGCCGGCAGCCTGGTTGACGCGCTTGGGTGCCACGGCGGGGTCGAAGATTGAGGCCATTACCTGCTCCATGACGGGCGTCCATGCGCCTTGGCCGGCCTTTTCGGCCTGTGCGGTGAACCACTCGCGGCTGAATCCGGGCACGAACTTGTCCGTGGAGTAGTGGTGATGGATGCCGTTGGCGAATTCTACCTGTTTGAGGTACTTCTCAAACGCCTGATACTGAGCGTCGGAGCGGTCGCCCTGGTAGCCGGTGTAGATTGCTTCGAGCAGTTGGCGGATGGGCAGGTTGTACTTGTAGTTCTGGTCCCAGAGGATGTCGCGGCCGACGATGGCGGCCTCGGTCAGGTAGTATATGAGTCGCTTTTGGTCAAGCGATAGCTTGTCAAAGTCGGGCACCTGATAGCGCAGGACTTCGATGTCGGCGAAGCGGTCGACTACGTAGTCAAAGGGTTTGTCGTCTGTTGTGGCCATGGCTGGAACGGTTGCGGCGGCGGCGAAGGCGGCCGCCAGAATGGTACGTGCAATCATGTGGCTGAACGGTTTACTTAACGGGCGGGAAGCCGAAACGGTTCTGGAACGGCTGCGTGGGGGTAGCGTACCAGATGAGAACGAAAATCCAGCCCACCAGGGGGATGAGGCCGATGAAGAAGAAGCCGCCGGCACGGCCTATGTCGTGCAGACGACGCCAGCTGACTGCCAGCGTGGGCACCAGCACGACTAACTGGAACAGACCGGCCACGTACTCGCTGACGGGAGTCAGTACGGCGCTGCAGATGAAGGTGAACAGAATCCACCACCAGAATTCGGCGCGTGAGGCGCGGCCGTTGAAGTCGGCGTATTTCTTGAAGCAGATGTCGATTGATTCCATGAATGTCATCTGCTGGCCGGGCTGTGCAGGCTGTCCGGGCTGACCCTGGGGTGCGCCGTAAGGCTGTTGGGGTGCGCCGTAGGGCTGCTGCGGAGCCCCTCCGAAGTTCCCGTTAGGGTTGGAGTTGTTGAAGTTGTTGTAGTTCTTGAAGTTGCTCATATTGAATGGTTTATTAAGAGAGTGTTTAATAACATATGTTAAATTCTAAAATAATTGGGGGCTTAATGATAGGACAATGTTAAATGCTTCGCATATTATGGACATTTTAGAGCTTGTTTAAAAATAAATGTTAACGGTAGGGCTGTCAGTCGTCGAGCAGATTTGTGTCTGTGATGAGGG
>CANQZK010000036.1 GCA_947628285.1 uncultured Muribaculaceae bacterium | reverse complement strand
CTCCTTCCTCACAAGACAAAAATCGGCTCAAGATATGCGACCCTACCGTTAACATTTATTATTAAACAAGCTCTAAGAACCGCATCAGCTACATAAGAAACATACGCAACATAAGTCACATCCCCACCAAAAAAAAATAATCGCGGCCCCGAGAGCCGCGATTATTTTTTTGGGTGGAGTGGGAATTTTTGTTAACTTTGCGGTGCAAACAATATGGGGGTGCCCTCGTGGCTGAGATTATACCCTTTGAACTTGAAGCGGTTCGTACCGCCGTAAGGAATGTGTTTTTTAAGTCGTAGTGTCCGGGCTTTGCCCCCTGTTGTGTGCATTGACATTTTACGACTATGCAAGTTTTTATCAACAAACGGATTTATGTGATTGACGGCGGCGCGACGGTGGCCGATGCGCTTGCCGCTGCGGGTATGTCGCGCCCTGGCGTGGCTGTGGCCCGCGGTAATAAGGTGGTCCGCAAGGCGGACTGGAATCGTACTGTCCTCACGGAGGGCGATGAGCTGACTGTGATAACGGCGGTGTGCGGTGGCTGAGTTGTCGCTGATTGCCGTGACCCGGCCTGATTTTGTGCCGGGCGAGGCTGCCGCTATTGTCCGGCTGCTGTGCGAGCGCGGTTTCAGCCGGGTGCATATCCGCAAGCCGGGCGCCGACGCCTTGCATGTGGCGGCGCTGGTCCGGGCTGTCCCGCCGCAGTTGCGCGGTCGGCTGTCGCTGCATGATTGCTTTGAGGTGGCCGCGGATGCGGGCGCGGGCGGTGTGCATCTGAACAGCCGCTGTCCTGCGCCGCCCACGGGCTGGCATGGGCTGGTGAGCCGCAGCTGCCATTCGCTTGACGAGCTGGGCCACCGGCGGCATTTTGACTATGTTTTTCTCAGTCCGGTCTTTGACAGTATCAGCAAGCCGGGCTACCGGGCGGCGTTTACCGAGGAGGAGCTGACGGCCAGCCCGCTGGTGGACAGCCACGTGGTGGCCTTGGGCGGCGTGACGCCTGCGCGCCTTGGGGCTGTGGCCCGGATGGGCTTCGGCGGGGCGGCTATGCTGTCGGCGGCCTGGAGCGACTTATAACAATGTAATTCAACGCATTATGCTATATTATCTCACTCATACAGCCTGCGGGCTGGAGGATGTGCTGCGGGGCGGTTGCCGGCTGGTGCAATTGCGCATTAAGGACTGCGATGACGAGGTTTTCGCGGCCGAGGCGCGGGCCGTCGGCGCGTTGTGCCGCCGCTATGGGGCACGCTTCATTGTGGACGACCGTGTGCATCTGGTGCGCACCGCCGGGGCCGACGGTGTCCATCTGGGCCGCAACGATATGCCGCCCGCCAGGGCGCGACAACTGCTGGGCCGCGACGCCGTCATAGGCGCGACGGCCAATACGGTCGATGACATTGTGCGCGCCGCGCCTTATGTCGATTACATTGGCCTGGGGCCGTTCCGCTACACTGTGACCAAACGCAATCTGGCGCCACTGTTGGGCGCCGAGGGCTGCCGGCGGGTGGTTGAAGCCGCCCGTGCCCGGGGCATCGACTTGCCCATTGTGGCCATCGGCGGCATAACCGTTGACGATGTCCCCGCCCTGCGGGCCGCAGGCGTAAGCGGCATAGCCGTATCGGGCGCCATTTTCAACGCCTCTGACAAAGAACTTATCACCAAAAAATTCATAGAAAAATGGAAAAATTGACAATCGGTCCGCGCCAATTCGACAGCCGTCTGTTTGTGGGCACGGGCAAATTCAGTTCCAACAGTCTGATGGGCCGGGCCATTGCGGCTTCGGGCACGCAGATGGTCACGGTAGCGCTCAAACGTGTGGATACGGCCGATGCCCCGGCCGACGAGCTGCTGCGCCACGCCGCGGGCGAGGGCATACAGCTGCTGCCCAACACTTCGGGCGTGCGCGACGCCCGCGAAGCCGTGCTGGCCGCGCAACTGGCCCGCGAGGCCTTCGGAACCGACTTCATCAAGCTGGAAATCCATCCCGACCCCAAGTATCTGCTGCCTGACCCGGTGGAGACGCTCAAGGCCGCCGAGGAGCTAGTGCGCCTGGGCTTTGTGGTGCTGCCCTACGTTCAGGCCGACCCTGTGCTGTGCAAGCGCCTGGAGGAGGTGGGTACTGCGGCCGTGATGCCCCTGGCTGCGCCCATCGGCACCAACAAGGGCATGGTGGTGCGCGATATGCTTGAGATAATCATTGACGAGAGCCGCGTGCCCGTGGTGATCGACGCCGGCCTGGGAGTGCCCTCGCACGCCGCCGCGGCCATGGAGCTGGGTGCCGACGCCGTGCTGGTCAACACAGCCATTGCCGTCGCGGCCGACCCTGTGGCCATGGCGGCCGCCTTTGCCAAGGCCGTCGAGGCCGGTCGCGAGGCCTATCTGGCCGGCCCGGGCGGAACATCGACAGAGGCCGTCGCTTCAAGCCCGCTGACCGATTTCCTGAACTGAACGCCCCGGAGCCATGTTTTCAGACGAACTCAAAAATTATGACTGGGCCGAGACCACGGCACGCATCGCCTCAAAGACGGCGGCCGACGTGGAACGCGCCCTGGCGGCCCGCCGCCTGACGGACGACGACTTCATGGCGCTGGTATCGCCGGCCGCCGCGCCCTATCTTGAGCGGATGGCCACGCTGAGCCGCCGCTACACGCAGGAGCGCTTCGGGCGCGTCATCTCGCTCTACATCCCGCTGTACCTGACCAACTCATGCACCAACGCCTGCGTATACTGCGGCTTCAACCGCCACAACCGTTTCAAGCGCGTGGTGCTTACCCCGGCGCAGATTGACGACGAGTGCCGCGCCATCCGCCGCCTGGGACCCTTTGAGAACCTGCTGATTGTCACCGGCGAGAACCCGGCGGTGGCCGGCACCGACTATCTGGAGGAGGCGCTGCGCATCTGCCGCCCGTACTTCAGCAACCTGTCAATCGAGGTCATGCCGCTGAGCACCGACGATTATGCCCGGCTGACCCGTGCCGGCCTCAACGGCGTGACCTGCTTTCAGGAAACCTATAACCGCGACCGCTACAAAATCTATCACCCCGCCGGGCAGAAATCCGACTTTGCATGGCGCTGCGACGGATTTGACCGCATGGGCATGGCCGGCGTGCACCGCATAGGCATGGGCGTGCTGATAGGCCTGGAGGACTGGCGCACCGACGTCACCATGATGGCCCGCCATCTGCGCTACCTGCGCCGCCGCTACTGGCGCACACGCTATGCCGTCAACTTCCCGCGCATGCGTCCGGCCGCCGGCGGATTCCACCCCAACGTGGTGATGACCGACCGCGAGTTGGCTCAGCTCACATTCGCTTTCCGCATCTTTGACCACGACGTGGACATTTCCGTATCCACCCGCGAGTTCCCTCGCTTCCGCGACAACATCATGACCCTGGGAGCGACATCGCTCAGCGCCGGCAGCAAGACCGACCCCGGAGGCTATCACACCTACCCGCAGTCGTCCGAGCAGTTTGCCGTGGGCGACGATCGCACCCCCGCCGAGGTGGCCGACGCCATCCGCGCCCGAGGCTATGAGGCCGTGTGGAAGGACTGGGACAAAGTATTTGACTGACCCATGCGTTACTCCCGACAAACCATGCTCCCCGAAATCGGCCCGGCCGGGCAGGAACGCCTGCAACGCTCGTCGGCGCTCATCGTGGGACTGGGCGGCCTGGGCAGCCCCGTGGCACTCTACCTTGCCGCCGCCGGAGTGGGCCGACTGGGACTGTGCGACGCCGACACCGTCGACCTCTCCAACCTGCAGCGCCAGGTGCTGTACACCGAGGCCGACGTGGGCCGCCCCAAAGCCGTCTGCGCCGCCCGGCGTCTGCAGGCCCTGTCCTCGGCCACAACTTTCGATGTATGGCCGCATCGATTCGAGGGCGACATTGCCGACACTCTGACCGCCGGATATGACCTGATAGTGGACTGCACCGACAACTTCGCCACCCGCTTCCTCATCGACGACGCCTGCCGACGCCACCGGCGCCCGTGGGTGCACGGCTCCATCGGCGGCTTCTACGGACAGGTAGCCGTGTTCGTCCCCGGCGGCGCCGGGCTGGCCGACCTTCTGGCCGACCGTGACGACCTCTGCTCCCGGCCCGCGGCCCGCGACGGCGTATTGGGCGCCGTGCCCGGCGTCATCGGCTCGCTGCAGGCCGTCGAGGCCCTCAAACTGCTGTCCGGCGCCGAGGGCGTAGCCACGCTGGCCTCGCGCCTCCTCACCATTGACCTTAAAACAATGCAAATAAGCATAATAGACATATGACCAAACAACACTTCGATGAATACGCTCAGGTCTACGACGCGTGGTTCCTCAACAACCGCAACGTACTGCTGAGCGAGGCCCGGCTGGTGGCCGCCTGTCTGTGCGGCTGCAGCCACATCCTGTCGGTGGGCTGCGGTAGCGGACTGTTCGAGCAGATTCTGCGGCGCGACTTCGACATCACCGTCACCGACGGCATAGAACCCTCCGCGGGCATGGCCGAAATTGCCCGCCGTCGCGGCATGAACGTCACTGTGGCCACAGCCGAGCAGGCCGACTTCGGCCGTCCCGGCCTCTATGACTGCATCCTGTTCAACGGCTCGCCCGGCTACATCTCCGACCTTGAGGACGTCGTGGCCAAGTCATACGCCGCATTGGCGCCCGGCGGCCGCCTGGTGCTGGTGGATGTGCCAAAGGAGAGCGGCTACGGCATGATGTACAACCTGGCCAAGGCCCTGGGCACATGGGACCATCCCCTGCTGCAAGGCGTCCGGCCGCCCTGTCCCTATCCCATCGAGCTTGTCAAGGTTGCCGCCTGGCGCACCACCGCCGAGAAAGTCGACCTGATGGAGCGCGCCGGATTCGTAGACATCCGCACGATGCAAACCCTCACCACAAACCCGCTGACATCCGACCGTGCCGCCGAGCAGCCCGTACCCGGCTCGGACCGGGGCGGCTACGTGGCCGCCATCGGCATAAAACCCTGCGGCCATGTGGAGTGACGACTGCCGGCGCCGCATCGACGGGCTGTACGCCGAAATCCTGCGCACACCCTTCGTGCGCGGGCTGGCCCGCGGAACGTTGCCCCCGGAGGTATTCCGCGCCTATCTGCACGACGATGAGATATACCTGAAACACTACAGCCGCATCATGCGGCGCATAGCCTCGCGGCTGGAGCGGCCTGAGCACGCCCGCGCCTTTGAGGACTTCGCCGCCCGCGGCGTCGATGCCGAGCATGAGCTGCACCGCAGCTTCATGGCCGCAGGTGCCGATGACGCCGCCAAAGCCTGTCCATCTCCGGCCTTCACCCGCTACATGGCCCTGCAGACCGTCGCTGCCGACGCGCCCGCCCCGCTGGGCGCCGCCGTCATGCTGCCCTGCTTTACGGTATACCGCTACGTGGGGCTGGACCTTGCCGCCCGCACTGCTCCCGCCAACCCCTTTCAGAGCTGGATCGACGCCTATGCCGGCGAAGAATTCGGCCGCGACACGGCCCGCATAATCCGCATTTGCGACGAACTGGCCGCCGACACCCCGCAGCTGCGCCGGGCCATGACCATAGCCTTCATCGCCGCCGCACAGGCCGAATGGTTCGTCTGGAACTCAGCCTACACCCTTTAAAAACCTGAAACAATGAAATACCATACCGTAATGACAATAGCCGGCAGCGACCCCTCGGGCGGCGCCGGCATACAGGCCGACATAAAGACCATATCGGCCCTGGGTTGCTATGCCACATCCGCCATCGTGGCCGTGGTCGACGAGAATACCGTCGGCGTCACCGACGTCCACCCCGTGCCCGAACGTTTCGTCACCGGCCAGATACGCTCCATCCTGGACGATGTCGGCGCCGACGCCATCAAGATAGGCATGCTGCACTCCGCATCGCTCATCCGGGCCGTGCGCCGCACACTGGACTGCTATCCCGACGTGCGCGACATCGTGCTTGACCCCGTCATGGTGGCCACCTCCGGCGACGCCCTCCTCGAGCCCGACGCCGTGGCCACGCTGCGCGACGTCCTCATTCCCCACGCCCGCATCATCACCCCCAACATCCCCGAGGCCGAACTCCTCACCGGCAGCCGCATCGACCGCCAGACCGACCTCCCCGACGTGGCACGCACCCTCGGCGCATCTGGCGTGAGCGTATTCCTCAAAGCCGGCCATCTGACCGACAGCCGCCTCACCGACATATTCTACAACGCCGAGACCGGCCGCATGACCGTACTCGAATCCGACCGCGTCGACACCCCCAACACCCACGGCACCGGCTGCACACTATCGTCCGCCATAGCCTCCTGGCTGGCCCGCGGGGCCGACCTTGACAGCGCCGCCCGCCTGGCCAAAGACTACATCGCCGCCGCCATCACCGCCGGCGCCGCCTACACCATAGGCCACGGCCACGGCCCCGTCCACCATTTCCACGCCTGGTGGCAGTGACGTATAATCCGCGGGAGGGGACGGGGTCAATACACCATTCCTACATTGTCAACCCAAAGGGTCAGGCCCGGAGTGCCCACGTAAGGGGCGCCGCTGCCGGCGCTGAACATCAGGATGATATGCGTGGGTGTGGCGTCGGGCTCGTCCCAGCCCACCTCGCGCACGGGCACCATCTTGCCCTTGCTGTTACGGGCGTAATAGCTGCGGTCCGGAGCGATGAGGTCGGGCAGGTCCTTGCCGGTAGCATTGCCATAGGTGATGGGCATGTGGTGCTTGTTGACCCACCCCGCCGTGGTGGTGCCGAAACGTTCGCGGCCCGTGCCGATGCGCTTGGCGTAGAGGTTGCCGTCCGCGTCCTCCCAGCGGCGCTGCAGCAGCACCATCACTTCGGCGCGGTCCGTACCCTTCATAGTCTTCTTCTTGCCGAACCCGGACGAATAGATGCGCCCCGCCCCTTGCGGCACCTCCACGCGGTAGTCGAACTCAACCGCCTCGGGTCGGCGGGTGAAGGGCACACCCATCTCCATCTTGCTGTACGGCTGCGATGTAGACTTGATAGGCTCGAACATACGGCCCAGGAACATCGTGCCGGCCACCAGCACATCGATATCGATGATACCCAACGCGCTGCAATGCTCGATTAGAGTAGTCAGCTTGGCACAGCGGCCGCCGTCAGCGCGGGTGTCCGGAAAGACAGCATTGCTGCACTTGGTTATGCCGGCCACCTTGGCCACAACATTAGATGTAGCCCACTGCGAAGCCTCCGGACGGTAGCCCTTATCGTCAGTATATGAAGCCTGAGGTCCGACCTCATAGACTTTGCGGGATTTACCGCCAATGAGATGCGACTCCTTGAAATTGCGGGTAGTCCAGCTCTCGAAATTGCCGTACTGCAGCGGTTCGGCCGCCTTCAGGGTCGCCGTCCCGCTCAGCAAGCATAATGCCGTTGTGATGAAGAATAGACGTTTCATACGGATTGGATTTTGTATTAAAACAATCGCCACCCCGCAAAAGTTAGACCCCCCGCCTTGCCCTCAACGCCCTATTTTTGGCCATTTTGGGCATAAATTCCTAATATATCAAAAAAATTATTTAAAATCCAGCCGGGATTTTTTTGGGCCGCGATTATTTTTAATTATTTTTTTTGTATTTTTAAATAAAATTGATACCTTTGCCCTTTCTTTTGTGCAAATATTTAACATTTAACCATTTCATACACATTTCACTGATGCACATTAAAGTTAGTATCGCGAAAATCGGGTTGCTGACTGCTGTTCCGTTGCTGGCAGCTTGTGTCGATGACAATTATGACCTGTCCGACATCGACACCACCACCCGAATTGAAGTCAAAGACCTGAAAGTGCCTGTCAATATCGACCCCGTCAAGATGGGCGATGTTTTCGACATTGACGAGGACAGCAAAATCCAGGTAGTGGAAATAGACGGCAAATCGTTCTACGCGCTGTCCGAAAGCGGCACGTTTGAATCGGAAGGCATAGAGATTGACCGCGTCACGGCCGACGCTCCGGTGATGACGCCCACACGGTCGACAATCTCAATCGATGCCGATATCCCCGGCGTGGCCGGCTCGCTGACCTACCGCCTCAAGCCCATGGGCAATGATGTGGAGTATAACGCCGCACATATCGACGAGTCAATCGTCACTCTGGAATCGGTCCGCACCGACATCACTTTCACCATCACCATGACGGCCGATGCTCTAGCCGGCAAGGTGGCGGGCATCGAGTTCACGGATGTGGTCATCTCCATGCCCAAGGGCCTGGGCGACGTGACCTGCCAGGGCAGCTATGATCCCAAGACGGGCGACTGGTCGCTGGGCCGTCTGGACGCCGGCGCCAGCCACGTGACCAGCGTATCGCTCAACGCCAAGACCATCGACTTTGTGGCCGCCGGCGTGCAGCTTGACGCCAACCACAATCTGGACTACAAGGGCCAGTTCCGCATCCTGGAAGGCCTGATGGCCGTGACTCCCGCCGCCGGCGTGACTCTGCCCGCCGACATCGAGTTCCGCGCCGACTACACTCTGACGGACATGGTGGCATCGGCCTTCACCGGCGATGTAAACTATCTGCTGGACGGCCTCAACATCGACCCCGTGTCGCTGAGCGACATCCCCGACATCCTGGCCGGCGAGGGCACCGATATCCGCCTGAACAATCCGCAGATTTATCTGACTGTCAACAACCCCGTGGCCGACTCCAAGCTGAACTACACCAGCGGCCTGGCCCTGACGGCCAACCGCCCCGACGTGGCCTCGCAGACGTTCAGCCTTGACAACGGCCCATTCACCGTGAACTATGCCCGCGGCGTGGACGGCCCCTACAACTTCGTATTGTCGCCCGAGATGCCTGCCAACCCGCTCGGCGCCTATGCCGCCGGCTTGAAGCATGTGCCCTTCAGCTCGCTGGGCAACCTGCTGGCCGCCCCCGCATCGGCTCCGGAATCAGGCATGCCCGAGTCAATCGACATCGCCCTGACCTACCCGCAGGTGCCCCTGCAGCACGTCACCGACTTCAAGCTTGGCGTTACGCTGCCCGCCGTGCGCGGCAGCTACGAGCTGATGGCACCCCTGTCGCTCACCGCCGACTCACGCGTGGTCTACACCGACCGTGTGGACGGCTGGAGCAGCGAGGACCTGGACGCCGTGACCATTACCACGCTGTCGCTTGACTGTCAGGCCGTAAACAACTGCCCCGTAGGCGTTATCGTCACCGCCCGCCCCATCGACGTTGACGGCAACTACATCGACGCCAAGCTGTCGACATCATTCGTGGAGGCCAACAGCACCGCCCCGCTGACCATCACCATGGAGGGCGAGGTGCGTCACCTGGACGGCGTGGAACTGGTAGCCCGTCTGTCCGGCTCGGACTCCAAGACTGCCCTGACCCCCGAGCAGACTCTGACACTGACCGACATCCGCGCCCGCGTGTCCGGATATTATGAAAAAGAACTCTAAGCCGCAGCCACGACAATGAAACTGAACAAATACATAATGGCGGCCGCCCTGGCTTGCGGCGCCCTCACTGCCGGAGCGCAGAATACGCTCTCAGGCTACTTCCTTGACGATTACGACTACCGCTATCAGATGAACCCCGCCCTGGGCAACGACCGCAACTTCGTGTCCATGCCCGCGTTGGGCAACGTCAACGTGGCCGTGCAAGGCAGCCTGCACCTCTCGTCGGTGATATACTCGCTGAACGGACGCACCGTTCTGTTCACCAACCCCGGCATCAGCGCCGCCGAGGTGATGTCGAACGTCAGCGACCGCAACAAGCTCTCGTCCAACATCAAGCTGAACATCCTCAGCGGCGGCTTCAAGGCCTGGGGCGGCTACAACACGGTGTCAATCAACGCCGTGGCCAACGTGGGCGCCACCGTGCCCGGCTCGTTCTTCTCGCTGGCCAAGGAAGGTGTCAGCAACCGCACCTACGACATCACCGACATGGACGCCTCGGGCATGGGCTACGCCGAGATTGCCCTGGGCCACTCGCGCGACATCAAGCAGGTGCCCGGCCTGCGCGTGGGCGCCAGCCTGAAGTTCTTAGTGGGTATAGCCGGCATCGAGGCCGACTTCCGCAAGGCTCACCTCACCTTGGGCGAAGACAGCTGGACGGCCCTGACCAACGCCGACATCTACGCCAACGTGAGCGGCTTCCAGTATGACCACAAGTACAATGAGGACAACAAACGCGAGTACGTCAGCGGTGCCAATCTGGACGGCGACGGCTCAATCGGGCCCAACGGCTTCGGTATGGCCCTCGACCTGGGCGCCGAGTACAAGTGGAGCGACTTCCGCTTCTCGGCCGCCGTGATTGACCTTGGCTTCATTTCCTTCGGCAAGACGATGCACGCCTCCACTCAGGGCGACCGCACCATCGACACCGACGCCTACACCTTCAACGCCGACGACGATGCTCCCAACAGCTTCAGCAACGAGTGGAAACGCCTGCGCAACAACCTCAACGACCTGTACCAGCTCACCGACATGGGCGACATAGGCTCACGCACCCGCGCTCTGGGCGCCACGCTCAACCTGGGCGTGGACTACACCCTGCCCGTGTACAACAAGCTGCACTTTGGCCTGCTCAGCTCCACCCGCATCGCCGGCAAGTACACCTGGACGCAGTTCCGCCTGTCGGCCAACGTCAAGCCCGTCAAGTGCTTCTCGGCCGACGCCAACATCGCCGTGGGCTCATACGGATTTGCCTTCGGCTGGCTGCTCAACTTCCACACCCCCGGTTTCAACCTCTTCTTGGGTATGGACCGCACGCTGGGCAAGGTTACCAAGCAGTTCGCCCCGCTCAACTCCAACGCCGCAGTCAACCTGGGTATCAACTTCCCCTTCTGACGGCAGCCCCTCCCCATCATATCCGGCTCACAGGAGCCCGAAATGTTTCAAAGCCGCGACTACCCCGTCGCGGCTTACTTCGTCTGTGACGTAGCCGGCGGAGCGTTTGACCTCGTTGGCGGCGTTGCCCATGGCCACGCCCATGCCCGCGTGGGCCAGCATGGCTATGTCGTTGCCGCCGTCGCCGAAGGCCATCGTCTCGCTCAGGGCTATGCCGTGGCGCTCAATCATGCGGTCTATGCCCACGGCCTTGTCGCACCCGCGGGGGATGACGTCGCAGAAGTAGGGATTCCAGCTTGTGGGGTCGCAATGGGTCAGGACGCTGTCGAATATGCCCGAGCGACGGCGCTCCTCCTCGGTGCCGAACACCATCAGCTGCGCTATAGGGCAGCCGCGCAGGGTGCTGAAATCCGTCACGGGCACGTAGGGAAAGTCGATGTATTGGCGCACGCGCTTCACCAGCGGCCCCTCGGGACGGCTCTGCACTATCTGCCCCGTGGGCGGCACGGCCATCAGGGGCAGCGCATCGGGGCGGGCGGCGTAATCTGTGAGGCGGTCCATGTCGCCGGCGTCGATGGTGTTGCAGAAAATCATGGTGCGGCCGTCGGCCTCGAGCACCACGTTGCCGTTGACGGTCACGTAACCGTCGGGGCGCAAGGTGCCTAAGTTGGTTATCCAGCTCATCTGGCGGCCGGTGGCGATGAACACTTTGACGCCGCGGCGCTGCACGGCCTCCAGGGCCGCAAGGACTTCGGGTTGCGGCTCGGTGTGGCCGAAGGGTACCAGCGTGCCGTCTATATCAAAGAAAAGGGCTTTATACATAGCGAATTAACGGATCTAAATCAGACAAGGCCGGCTTGCGGGCCGGCCTTGCGTATTATGTTAGTTGCGGATGTCAGGCCAGCGCCAATATAAGCGCCTGGGCGGCCACCACTCGCAGGAACATGGTCAGAGGATAAACCGTGGAGTATGCCACGGCGGGGGCGTCGTTGCCGGTTGAGTTGTTGGCATAGGCCAGGGCCGGGGGATCGGTGTACGAGCCGGACTGCAGACCCATGATGGTGAGGTAGTTGATGCGGTCATGTCCGCGGGCTATGCAGCCCACCACAATCAGGGGCACGATGGTGATTACAAAGCCCCAGATTACCCACCACATGCCGGTCTGGTTGAACACGGCGTCGGCGAAACTGCCGCCGGCCGATATACCTACCGACGCAAGGAACAGGCAGATGCCCAACTCGCGCAGCATCAGCGAGGACGATGACGAGGTGTAGGTGACCAGCTTGAACTTGTAGCCGAAGCGGCTCAGCAGGATGGCCACTACCAGGGGGCCGCCGGCCAGGCCTAACTTCATGCCGAATCCAAGGTCGATGGAGCCCAGGATGATACCTAAGATGATGCCGACAAAGATGGTGATGAGGTTGGGCTGGTTGAGGCGCTTCATGGAGTTGCCCAGGCGGTCGGCCAGACGGTCGATGTCCTCCAGGTCGCCCACGACGGTGATGCGGTCGCCCATCTGGAGGCGCAGGCTGGGCGCTGCCAGCAGGTCCACGCCGGCGCGGTTCACGCGGGTGGCGTTGAGCTGATAGCCCTTGTGGAGGCGCAGCGAGCCGATGGGCACGCCGTTGTACTCGCTCTTTGTCACCAGGATGCGGCGGGAATAGACGGGTTTGGGAGTGTGATCCCAGTCCATCTCCACATCGGGGCCCAGCACGGAATGGAAGCGGTCGGCGTCCTGGCTGGAGCAGATGATCTTGAGGATGTCGCCCTGATGGATTTCGGTGGACGATTTGGGGATGGTGATGGTGCCGTCGGGGGTCATCAGACGGGAAACCACGAAGTTGCACTGGATTACGTCATGCAGCTGCAGCATGGTGTGGCCGTCCACCAGCTGGTTTGTGACCTTGATTGAGAGCATGTGGGGCGCGAGCTGCGAGTCGGCGCTTTCCTCCTCCACCTTGCGGATTTCGTCCTCTGTCTTGATGCGGAACAGGCCCTTGACGATGAACATGGCGACGATGATGCCGATGACGCCAAGCGGGTAGGCGGCGGCATAGCCCTGGGCCATGACGTTGGCAAGGTCGGGCGAGTTGGTCATCTGCGAGATGGTCTGCTGCGCGGCAGCCAGACCGGGGGTGTTGGTTACGGCGCCGCTCATCACGCCCACCAGGGCACTGATATCGTGGATGTTGCCGAAGTAATAGATGCATAGCACGATGATGACGTTCAGTGCTATGCCGGTGACAGCCAACATATTGAGGCGCACGCCACCCTTCTTGAACGACGAGAAGAAGCCGGGGCCTACTTGCAGACCGATGGCGAAGATAAACAGAATCAGGCCGAATTCGCGCACGAATTTAAGTACGTCGGCGTCGACAACATAGCCCAAATGGCCCATCAGGATGCCCACGAAAAGCACGAATGTGACACCAAGCGACACACCGGCAATCTTCACCTTGCCGATGTAGATGCCCGCTGCTATCACAAAGGAGTAGAGCACCAATGTTGAAGCGACCGAAGTACTGCCCGGGAGCAATAGATTTGTAATCCAGTCCATTAACAATTAATTTAACAATCTTTTCAACCGGGCGAAACCATTCCGCCCTTATTTTTGTGCAAAGGTACGAAAATTTTCTCAAAAATCATACCTATATTTTTGCTTGCATATTAGTGGAATTTATCATATCTTTGCATTTGATTGCAACGAAATCATCTTATGTCTATATTAAGTCAAAATCAACTCATCGCCGACTTCAGCGTAGATTGCCTGATTAAGGACGGTGTCTATAATGAAACGTATCGCATCCGTGACAGCCACGGCACGATTCGCTTCATGAAGCTTTATGACCCTGACCGGATGCCTTCGGAGGTGAAAAAGGACGGCAAAGTGGCTGAAATAGAGCTCTGCCGCAACCTGGACCACCCTAACATAGTGCAGTACATCACCGACGGCATCTACAGTGTCGACGGCAAGGATTATCCATACATTGTCACCAACTACTTCTCCGGCCGGCTGCTGTCGGAGATGTCAGGCGCCGACGCTCTGCCCGCGCCCGACCTGGTGGCCGACATCCTCAAGGAAATTGTAACCGGACTCAAATATCTGGCCGACAGCGGCCTGGTGCACAACGACATCACTCCGCGCAACGTCATGTTCGACCCCGAGACGCGCCGCGTACAGCTCATCGACATGGGCCATCTGGCCAAGGCCGGCTCACCTGAGCACCACTACATCGAAACGGACTTCTCGCCCTTCTTCCGCTCGCCGGAATCCTATTCGGGCAAGAACGACCCGGCGGGCGACATCTTCTCGGCCGGCGCCGTGGCCTACGCCCTGCTCACAGGCCGCGCACCCTGGGAGAAACCCCTGCCGGACCAGCCTGAGAACCCCTCCGAACTGCAACGCGCCCGCAAGATGGCCGTTCACCTGGCCCGCAAGAGCGCCCTTGCTCCGCTGGGCGACATCGTACCCGCATGGCTGGCTGACACCATCACCGCAGCCCTGTCGGTGCGCAAGGACCAGCGCCTGACCCACGACGGAATCATCACCGCCATAGAGACCCGCAAATCGCCCCGTCCCGAAAAGCCCGCCGCCAAGCAGACCGAGGAGACCGAGCAGAAGCCCAAGGAAAGCTCCGTGGGCATGAAACGCCAGAAATCGGCCGAGGGTGCCCCGCAGCAGCCCATGGAGACCGAAGTGCGCAAGGGCCGCGGTTTTGCCGACGTAGCCGGCATGGACGAGCTTAAGGAGTTGCTGCAGAAGAAGGTGCTCTTCATCCTCAAGAACAAGGAGAAGGCCGAGCGCTACCGCCTCACCCCGCCCAACGGCATGTTGCTCTATGGCCCTCCCGGCTGCGGCAAGTCATACTTCGCCGAGAAATTCGCCGAGGAGAGCGGCTTCCACTACAAGCTCATCAAGGCCAGCGACTTGGGCAGCATCTACGTGCACGGCGGCCAGGGCAAGATAGCCGAGCTCTTTGACAAAGCCCGCCAGAAGGCGCCCATCATCATATGCTTCGACGAGTTCGACGCCATGGTGCCCAACCGCCAGTCGCGCACGGCCGAACACATCTCCGGTGAGGTCAACGAGTTCCTCAGCCAGCTCAACAACTGCTCCAAGGACGGCATCTTCGTCATCGGCACCACCAACCAGCCGGAGATGATTGACCCCGCCGTGCTGCGCAAGGGTCGCGTGGACATTTCCGTCTACATCCCAGCCCCGGACCTAGAGACGCGCCGCCTGATGTTCGACCTCTACCTGAAGGACCGCCCCTGCGACAAAATCAACACCGAACGCCTGGCCGAGCTGACCGACAAGTATGTGGCATCCGACATCGCCTTCATAGTCAACGACGCCGCCATGATAGCGGCCTTCCGCGACGAACCCATCACCCAGGAAGGCCTTGAGAACTCAATCAAGACCACCCGCCCCTCGCTGACCGAGGCCATGCTGGAGTCATACGAGAAAACCCGCCAGAAACTGGAGAATCGTTCCGGCGCCGAACCCCGCGCCCGCGTGGGATTCGTTCAGTTCTCATAAATGATAATAAATCAACAAATCATCCATAATTATTAACCCTAACCTACTCCCAATCATGGACATCTACAAAAATTGGCTCGCCGAGAACGGCGTGAAATTCGAGGAGAAGGACTACGGCCTGACCTTCAAATATCAGGGTGGTTACTTCATCATCGGCAACAACACCAAGGACCTCCAGTACTTCAACATCGTGATGCCCGGCATCTACGACTTCGCCGAACACACCGATGTGCCCCGCATCAAGGTGCTCGAAGCCCTCAACAAAGTCAACGCACAGTACAAGGTCGTTAAGGCCGTATGCGACGACGAGGACTGCTGGCTGACCACTGAAATCTTCATCGACTCGACCCCCGACGTTGAAGACTACATGGAGCGTCTGCTCAACATCCTGCACCAGTCACGCATGGAATTCTTCCAGTACCTGCGCGAAAGCTAAACCGGCGTTCCCGCCAGAAACACGACAGCCGTGGCGGGGGCCACGGCTGTTGCTGTTCTCAGGGGGCTACGCCGGTGATAGGCCCAATCCCGCCGCCGCAGCCCCCACCTGCGCAGGCCCCGCCGGCCCAATCCCGCCGGCGCAGCCTATTGGCCCTATTGGCCCTACCGGCCGTGCCGCTGCCCGCCCCCCCTTAAACTTTTTTAATCTTTTTTATGTTCTAATGTGGAGTTGTTACGCCTTTTATTGGCGATTTTTTAAATTTTACTTAACTTTGCCGTTACTTAAAAAACCTTTCTACACCTGATGAAAAAATTTTTTCTGTCTCTGTTGTTGGCAGGCGCCGTATGCGCCGGTGCCACGGCCCAGGCTCCGCAAGGATACTATAAAGCCCTGGAGGGCAAAAGCTCGGGCGAGCTCAAGACCGCCATCCACAATCTGGTGCGCAATTTCACGCTCGTATCGTCATACTCCGCCCTGCCCCGATACTTTGAGATAACCGACCTCTACCCCAACTCCGACCGCTGGTGGGACATGTACAGCGACATCCCCCTGTACGCGCCCAGCTTCAAGGGCCTCAACCGCGAGCACTCCTTCCCCAAGAGCTGGTGGGGCGGCTCAACTTCCGTATCGGCCTACGTGGACCTCAACCACCTCTACCCCTCCGAGGC
>CANQZK010000035.1 GCA_947628285.1 uncultured Muribaculaceae bacterium | reverse complement strand
CTTCAGTATGTTAATTATATCAATCATCGGCAAATTGGTCAAGTGAAATATGCGCTAATTTAATTCAACCAACAGGTCTCATGTATTATTATCGTTGCCATTGATGCAAGAAATTGCGAAATATTAGCCGTCCATAGGCTCATTATATAGATTATTTTGCAAAGTTACGAATTTTTTCTGAGATAATGGTTGTCAGGCAATTAGAATTTATCATCAATGAAATCTCTTTAACCTCTTGGGGATTATATTGTCAAAGGGATCAAGAGCCGCCCTGCGGAAGGCGACCCTTGAAGGGAGGAGAGAGGGAGAAAGGGGTCAGACCACGCGGAACACGTTGTTGTTTGCGCCCATCGAGTAGTCGTACATGAACAGGTCGCGTCCGAAGGCTTCGTAGTCGAAGTAGTTTGAGAGATTACCCATGATCCTGTCAAGGTCGTAGCACTCCTCGACGATGTGGCGGGCGAAGTCTTCTTCGCTGTCCCAGTTGCCGCAGTAGGCTTCCTCGAAGCTGTCGAGTTCGTCGTGAAACTCCATGTAGTCGTCCACGGCATCCTGATCGTACTTGTCGCACAGCTCGCAGTATTCCTTGATGTGGTCGAAGTCGTCCTCGTCGAATCCGCTCTCGCCGTACCACTGGCGGGGGAATCCCTCGTAGTCCTGGAACATCAGCTCCGGGTCGTCCTCGTCGGCGTGAATCGCCTTGCAGAAGTTGATGAACTCGTCGTAGTCGTCGAAGCTGCTGATGTCTATCCACAGGCCGCAGAGCGAGCCGTCGTTGTACTTGCCGTAAGTACCGCAATAGACGGAGGGTTCGCCGTCGCAGGGGCTCTTGTGGTCGTTGATGGCATCTTCGAGTTCGGGGACAGTGAAGTCCAGTTCGTGGAGTCGGCTGGCGACTCTTGGAGTGATGTTGAGTTCTCCGAATTGTAGTCTCATTGTAGTTGAAATTGAGGGGTTTAACATAAGGTTCATTGTTTTAAGTTTTACACTGCCCCCAAAGTGCCTCCGGACGGACCTATGAGGCAAGGGTGATAGCCGTTTTGCAACGAAGCGAAAAACGGAGGAACACGGAGTGCAAACCTGCCCTTGACGTTCCGCACGGAGGTAATAACTTTGCGGCGTAAAACCGGACAATGGGCCTGGCGTGGTAGCCCGGAATGGAAACGGAGATGAAAGACGGAAAGCAGGAGGTCTTGACTCACGGAGAGCGCTTAACCGCCACGATTGGGCTTCACCCGAACCGAAGATGCCTGACCACAAGAGACCGGCGGCGGACGCTCCGAGTATCTGTTGCGGTGCTTACTGCTATGGCAAGTATGGCGGCGGTGTGCCTGATGGATAGCGCAGCTCAACGATTGCGACACCATAAACTGCAAGGCTACGCCAGAGAGGATGCGCGGAGCGTTTCGGGACGGAGAGCCCCGACAGAGGCGAGAGCGGATAGAGGATGATTTCGCCCACGAATAAATCAAGAAATACGCTGTGCGGCAGGTGCGGTCAGGAACAAGATGCCGTACCGCTGAAAGAGTTGCACACGACCGACACCCGAAGGGCTACTGCGATCACCGGGACATTTACCGCCACAGCAAGAAGGAGTGCCACGAAATAGGCTAATCGCTCAAGCGCTTTCGTCGCGGAGTGAAGAAATAATCTCCTCTTCGACCACGGAGCCGTCCTGTTCATAAGCTGCTCGATGGAAAAGCGCTTATCGCTTTAGTGCTTTGTTACGCAAAGAAACAGTGTTCCGCGTAGTCTGACCCCTTCCTCTCCCCTCCGTTTCTTGAAGGTGTCGCTCTGATGCAGGGCGGCTCTTACCATATCATCATAATGAACTGTTCTCACGCTTCGCAGAGTGAATGCTAATTCATTGGGGCAATAAGGTAAAATATAAATGAGGTCCCGAATTACCTCGAAAGAAATTGAAATGAAATTTGCGGGGCGAATTTGGGCACATAGTAATAAACCTGTGTTTACGGAATAAAAATTATACCTTTGCAGTCTAAAACAGATTGCGATGGAAAAGAACCCTTATATAGAGCTTGCGGAATGTCTTCTGCCGGAAGAAATGGTTGAGTATTTTGATGTAGTCAAGGTAGAGAAAACGAAAGAAACGCTTGACGTCACGCTTGAAGAGCGTGATAATGAAGTTGACGGCTATGGTACCGGACAGCTTCGACCCAACGGATTTTATGAAGAAAGTGTTGTCAGGGATTACCCGGTGAGAGGCCGTAAGATGTCATTCCATGTCAAACGTCGCCGATGGGTCGAGATAGAGACAGGCAAGAGTGTGAGCCGTCGTTGGGACTTAGTCGCCGAAGGCACCCGCTTCTCGAAAGAGTTTGCGGCTTTTTTAAAAGGTATGCTTGGACAAATACCCAATTACGGGCCGCTCTCTTGAGTGGTTCTTCGATATAGACGGAGATCTGTTTGAGCGTCAGTACAAGCGTCATCTCAGCGGATATTGGGAGTGGAAGGACAGCGCGGAGGGACTTCATGCAGAGCGATGGCGCGTGTTCCCACAAAACATCGGGCCACATCTGAGCATAGACGAGACCTCGCTGAGCCGTGGCGAGTTGTACACAATCGTGACCAATAAAGAGGCTCATGGCCGTGCGAATTCTATTGTAGCAATAGTTCTGGGGACGGATGCCGATACTGTCATACACGCTTTGCGTCAGATAAAAAGAGAGTTGCGCAACAAAGTCACCGAAATAACACTCGACCTTTCTGAGAGCATGAATAAAATCTGCCGCATGGCTTTTCCTAGGGCATCGCGGGTAATAGACCGGTTCCACATACAAAGACTCGCGCTTGACGCAGTGCAGGAAATCCGCATAAAGCACCGGTGGGATGCCATAAACGCCGAGACGGATGCCAGGGAGAACGCTAAGCTTGATGGACGCAAATATGTCGCCGAGAGATTGGAAAACGGAGACACACTTAAAGAGTTACTTGCCAGGGGACGCTATGCGCTGTTCAAATCTCCGGAGAAGTGGACTGCCACTCAGCGGCAACGTGCCCTGATGCTGTTCGGGCTATACCCGGACCTGAAAGAAGCCTATTGGCTCTCTCAGGACCTCAGAGCAATATTCAACAGGAGATCAACAAAAGACAGTGCACGGCTCAACCTCGCCCGCTGGTACAACCGAGTTGCAGACTCCGGTTTCAAGTCTTTCAACACTATTGCCGCGACTTTCTACGAGCACTCTGACGAAATCCTCAACTTCTATGAAAATCGCTCGACCAACGCCTCTGCCGAATCAATAAACTCCAAAATCAAGGCTTTCAGAGCTAAACTACACGGCGTCAACGACACTAGATTCTTCATCTTCCGCCTCTGCAACATCTACGCCTAAACACAGGGTTATTACTATGCGCCCGAATTTGCGCGGAATATTTCGATTTTGCCCGTAATTTGCCCGTAGAAAATAAGAAAAGCGACTTAACTATTGAACTTTCAATTAGTTAGGTCGCTTTTAGAGTGCCCAGAACAGGACTCGAACCTGCACGCCTCTCAGCACTCGCACCTGAAACGAGCGCGTCTACCATTCCGCCACCTGGGCTGGTGTGCCGTTGCCGACTGCTCGATTGAAAAGGCTGCTTGGCTTGGCGGGCTCAGGAGCTCCCGCGGCGCCTTTCCTTTCGGTTTGGTGCTGCAAAGTTACGAATTTTTTTGTATATGCAAGTGTTTTTGCCGTTTTTTTTTGTATTTTTGCGAATATTTCTCCCGCAAGGGCCGTTTTGGCTCAACTTTACGGCCTTTCGGGGTGTTGGTTCTTTAAATTTTTTCGCTCATGAGTATCATCAAGGATAATATTCCGGTGGCTGTCTGCAGTGATCATGCGGGCTATGAATTGAAGTGTATGGTAATCGGCTATCTGGAGTCGATGGGGCTGAAGTGCCGTGATTTCGGCACGTTCTCAGCCGAGTCATGTGATTATGCCGATTACGCTCATCCGTGTGCGCTGGCTGTGGAGAGCGGCGAGTGTTATCCGGGCATTGCCATGTGCGGCTCGGGCAACGGTATCGGCATGACGCTCAACAAGCATCAGGGTATCCGCGCGGCGCTGTGCTGGGAGCCTGAGCTGGCACGCCTGGCCCGCGCGCATAATGACGCCAATGTGCTGGTGATGCCGGCGCGTTTTGTGGCGCCCGAGGTGGCCATGGAGATGATTGATGTCTTCCTGGCGACGCCTTTCGACGGGGGCCGTCATCAGCGCCGCATCGACAAGATTCCGGTCGAGGGCTGCTGCTGAGTGTGTGTTTGAATCGTTAAACTTATTATAATAATGTATATATGAGACGTATCGGTATTTATATTGCGGCGATGGCCGCTATGGTGATGCTGGGGCTGTCGTCGTGCGGACGCTCGGATGCCGAGCGCCGGCAGGCTGTCGAGGCTCTGGCCGCCCGGGTTGACTCGATGGTGCGCACCGATCAGGCGCCTTTGGCCGGCAGCGGTGCTGTGGCCGACAGTGCCTCGGTGGTGGTGACTTTCGCGGTGTCGGATAGTCTGGTCCGGGCCGACCTGTTAGGCGAGGAGTTGTTTGACTATTACGCTGCCGAGGAGCTGCGCACGCTTGACGGCGAGACGCTGCAGGGCATTGTCAAGGGCCTGAAGGAGAACGATGCCACTATGGTGGTGCGCGTGGCCGATGTCTACGGCGCCGAGCGTACGTTCCTGCTGAGCGCCGACAAGCTGTCGCGCCTGGCCAAGGGTAAGCGCTCGCAGATGAGCACGCCGACGGTCAAGGAGCAGGTGACGGCCATGCTGGGCGCGTCGGTTCCGGCTCCGTGGGCGCATCCCAACACGCAGGTGTCCTGCGCCATCAAGAACGGGTTCCTGACCTATACGGTGACGTGGACCTCAAAGAAGTATTATGCCGACTACGGCCAGGGCATACTGACGGCCCGTTATCTGGAGCCGCTGCGCACCCAGTACGCCGGCCTGGGAACCATTGAGTATCCCGTGGTGGATATGCTCAAGAGTCTGGGCATTGACGGTGTGCGCATGGTCTATGTGACCGAGGGCGGCGACAACGAGCTGAAGCAGGCCTTCCCCTGGCGCGAGATATTCCGTTAAATCTTTTACCCCCCAACACAATTACAGAAAAATGAATCTTGTAGACCGATTTTTACAATATGTGAAGTTCGACACTCAGAGTGACGAGCTGACCAACATGACGCCCTCCACCCCGGGCCAGATGATATTCGCGCGCCATCTCAAGGACGAGCTGCAGCGCCTGGGCCTTTCGGACATCACGCTGGACGATAACGGCTATCTGATGGCCACGCTGCCCTCCAATCTGCCGGCCGGCGCCCCGAAGGTATCAACTGTGGGCTTCATCGCACACCTGGACACGTCGCCCGATATGTCGGGCCGCCACGTGTCGCCGCGCATCGTCGAGAATTATACCGGCGGCGACATCGAGCTGAACGCTTCAGCCGGCGTAGTCCTCTCGCCCGAGGATTTCCCCGAGCTGAGCAAGTTTGTGGGCCAGGACCTGATTGTGACCGACGGCTCGACTCTGCTTGGCGCCGACGACAAGTCCGGCGTGGCTGAAATCGTCACCGCCATGCAGTATCTGCTGGAGCACCCCGAAATCAAGCACGGCGACATCCGCGTGGGCTTCAACCCGGACGAGGAGATAGGCAAGGGCGCCCACAAGTTCGACGTGGAGCAGTTCGGCGCCGACTTTGCCTACACCATGGACGGCGGCGACCTGGGCGAGCTGGAGTACGAGAACTTCAACGCCGCCGTGGCCCGCGTGACCTTTGCCGGTCGCAACGTCCACCCCGGCTATGCCAAGCACAAGATGATCAACTCCATGCGCATCGCCAACCAGTTTGTCATCATGCTGCCCCGCTGGGAGACCCCCGAGCACACCGAGGGCTACGAGGGCTTCTACCACCTGGTGGGCATGGAAGGCACCGTGGAGAGCACCACACTGACCTACATCATCCGCGACCATGACCGCGACCGTTTCGAGCGCCGCAAGAAGGAGCTGGAGCACCTGGCCCGCAAAATCAACCACGAGTATCCCGGCTGCTGTACCATCGACATCAAGGACCAATACTATAACATGCGCGAGAAAATCGAGCCCGTGATGTACATCGTCGACATCGCCAAGCAGGCCATGCTCAATGCCGGCGTGGAGCCGCGCGTACAGCCCATCCGTGGCGGCACAGACGGCGCCCAGCTCTCGTTCAAGGGTCTGCCCTGCCCCAACATCTTTGCCGGCGGTCTGAACTTCCACGGCCGCTATGAGTTTGTGCCCATCCCCTCCATGCACAAGGCCATGCAGGTGATTGTGGAGATTGCCAAGATTGTCGGCACCGGAGAGTACAAATAATTGAAAATTAAAAATTAAGAATTAAAAATTCATTATTCTTAATTTAAATTGCTGCTCTGACATCTGTTGAAAATTTTAAATTTTAATTAATCTTTGCCGACGCTTATAGTTGTGACCGGGGCGACGGCCTCGGGCAAGACGGATGTGGCCCTGGATGTGGCCCGGACACTGGGCTGCGACATAATCTCGGCGGACTCGCGCCAGATATATCGCGGCATGCCCATAGGCACGGCCGCACCCACGCCCGCCCAGCTTGCCGCCGTGCGGCATCACCTTGTCGGCATTCTCGACCCTGACCAATATTACAGCGCAGCGCGGTTCCATGACGATGTCATGGAGCTGCTGCCGCGCCTTTTTTCGCAGCGCCCCTATGCAGTGATGTGCGGCGGCTCCATGCTGTACGTCGACGCCGTCACAGACGGCATTGACCAACTGCCCACCATCACCGATGCGGTGCGCAGCCGCGTCCGCGAGCTGCACGCTCAGCTCGGCACAGAGGGGCTCCTGGCCTATCTTGAGAACCTCGACCCGCGCTACGCCGCCGAGGTCGACCCCGCCAACGTGCGCCGCATAGCCCACGCCATAGAGATTACCCTTCAGGCCGGGCGCCCCTACTCCGAGCTGCGGCAGGCACGGCGCGTGCAGCGGCCCTTCGATATCATCAAGGTGGCGCTGGACCGTCCGCGGCCCGAGCTGTTTGACCGCATCAACCGCCGCGTAGACGCCATGATGCAGGCCGGGCTGCTGGACGAGGCGCGGCGGCTGTACCCGCTGCGTCATCTGAATTCGCTCAACACAGTGGGCTACAAGGAGTTATTTGCTTACATGGACGGGCAGATGGACCTCGAAACGGCCGTAGCGCGCATAGCCAAGAACACGCGCGTCTACGCCAAGAAACAGCTCACCTGGCTGTCGCGGCCCGGCATACGCCCTACGCTGTGGCTGCAGCCCGAAGGGGGCGCCGGGCGCATCCTGGAACTTGTCCGAGCTCAGCGGAACGTATAAGTGATGTAGGCCGTGGCCGATGCCGGAGCATCATCCGGATTGGCGCGGGTAAAGCGCCGGCCACGCACCTCGGCCTCAACGGCGGCGCGCAGACGCGCGTCAGTGGCCGCGGGCGGATTGCCGCCGGTGAAGGCCACCGAGGTCACACGCCCCGTGCGGTCAATCTTCACCTGCATCTTTATGGAACCGGTCACCGTAGAGGGCACCCGGGCATAGGCCGGGATAATCCAGCCGCCGCCCACTGAGCCCGTACCGGTACCGTTGACCGATGCCGACGTGCCGTCCGGACGGCCAGAATTGCCGTCGCGCGGGCCGCGGTTGGCCGTATTGTTGTTGCCGTTGGCGCGGTTGAAGGCGTTTGATGTCGCCGAATTGGCGCGCCGGCGGGCCTCCTCCTGACGTTTCTTCTCCTCAAGTTCCTCCTTTGAGGGTCCCTGCGGTTTGGGCTTCTCACGCGGCGTCTGCGCCTTGACCTCGGAGGGTCGGCGCGATGTCACCGTTGTGGGCGCCTCGCCCTTGGGGCCGCGGTCGGCCACGTCGTGGCCCGTCTGCGGGGCGGGCTCGCTGTGGTTGACTGCCGGCTCGGGCGTCTGCGTGGGAGCGGCCTTCTCGCGTGCCGGGGCGGGCACGGGTATATCGTCCTCCACGTCAAAGAAATTATCGTCGGCCATGGCTATGGAGCCCTCGCGGCGGGGCGGCCACTCGCGGTCGGCCTCCGTCACGGCCAGGTGCATCACCATCAGCGCGCAGACGGTGACCAGCGCCAGCAGCGCCGTTATGCCGGCCGATATGTACTGGCGACGTCTCATTGTCCGGGAGTTTCAGCGGCGTTGTTCACGGCGGTCGGAGCCTGCGTGGCCGATTCGGTGGGCCGGGTGGCCAGCACCATCTTCAGCGAATTGGCCGCGCCTAAGTTGAGCACCTCCACCACCTTGCCGTAGGGCACATCCATGTCGGCGTACACGGCCACGCCGGCGCCGGGCACCGAGTCGCCCTGCTGGGCCAGCGCTATGGCCTGCACCAGGCTGTCGGCGGGTACGGGGGCAAGCTCGCCGTCGTCAAACGATATGTAGTAAGCGCCGTCGGCGTCGATGAACACGCGGGTCGACGGCTTGGCCGGGCTCTGCTCCACGCCCTCGGGCAGGTTGACCTCCAGGGCCGTGGGGAACACATAGGTGCTGGTCACCATGAAGAAGACCAACAGCAGGAAGATGATGTCTGTCATCGACGCCATGGAGAAGCCGGACATCATGTCGTTGGTGCGTTTGAGTGCCATGGCGTGGTCAGTTGGCGGGTTCGTTGAGCAGGTCCATGAACTCCATGGTGCGGGCCTCCATGAGCTTCATGATCTTGTTGATGCGTGACACCAGGTAGTTGTAGGCAAACAGCGCGGCGATGCCCACAATCAGGCCGGCCACGGTGGTGGTCAGGGCGGTGTAGATGCCGCCGGCAAAGGTGCCTATCTGGGCGGCGTTGCCTGATGCGGCAATGGAATAGAATGCCTGCACCATGCCTATCACAGTGCCCAGGAAGCCCAACATGGGAGCGCCGGCGGCGGTGGTGGCCAGCCAGGGCAGACCCTTTGAGAGGTTGGCTATCTCCAGGTTGCCGGTGTTCTCTATGGCCACCAGCACGTCATTGACCGGGCGGCCTATGCGGCTGATACCCTTGGCTATGAGGCGGCCGAAGGGCGTGGCGTTGTTGCGGCACAGGTTCAGGGCGCTCTCAATCTCGCCGTCGTGAATATAATCGCGGATGCGGTTCATGAACGAATCGTCCACGCGGGTGGCGGCACGCAGCGCCAGCAGACGCTCCACAAAGATGTATATGCACACCAGTGCCAGAATGGCCAGCGGCAGCATGATCCAGCCGCCTTTGAGACATAATTGCCAGAGGGAAAGTTCCATTGATTGAAATGCTATAGGGGTGTCGGTTTGGGTTGATATCGGTGTTTACTGTTCAAGCTGGGCGCGGTAGCGGCGCACGGTCTCCTCCAGGCCTAGATACAGGGCGTCGCATATCAGCGCGTGGCCTATGGACACCTCGTGCAGGTAGGGCAGCGAGCGGCTGAACCACGCAAGGTTGTCCAGGTTTAGGTCGTGGCCGGCGTTTACGCCCAGGCCGCAGTCATGTGCGGCCTGCGAGGCCAGCACGAAGGGCGCCACGGCGGCGCGAGGGTCGCGGGCGTAATTGTCGGCATAGGGCTTAGTGTACAGCTCCACGCGGTCGGTGCCGGTGCGGGCGGCGCGGCGGATGTTCTCCACGTCGGTATCCGTGAAGATGGACGACCGTATGCCGGCGTCCTTGAGGCGCTCCACTACCGAGCTGAGGAAGTCAAAGTTGGCCTCCACGTCCCAGCCGGCGCTGGATGTCAGGGCCGATGGCGCGTCGGGCACCAGCGTCACCTGCTCGGGCTTGACCTGCAGCACCAGTTCCATGAACTGCTCCGAGGGGTAGCCCTCTATGTTGAATTCTACCTTGACCTGCGGACGCAGCGCATAGACATCGGCACGGCGTATGTGGCGCTCGTCGGGCCGCGGATGCACCGTTATGCCCTGGGCGCCGAAACGCTGTATGTCAACGGCGGCCTGCACAACGTCAGGCACATTCTCGCCCCGCGCGTTGCGCAGGGTGGCTATCTTGTTTATGTTCACGCTCAGACGCGTGACAGGCTTGTTTTTTGTCACTTTTTACGAAAGATTCTTAATTTAATGCCTATCTGCGGAATTTTTTATTACATTTGTAAAAATTTCCGACTACAAAAGTAGTCAGAATTCATAAAATGACGAAAGAAATAACTATAAAAGAGAACAAATTAGAGCAATTCGAGGTGTTTTTTCCCGAAAACCCCGAGTCGAGCCGCCTGCTTGTGGCCTGCGCGCCGCATCACTACTCGGCTTCCGAGGTGGCCCGTGCCGTCGAGGACTGCGACGCCCGTCTGCTCAACCTCAACGTCACCTCGCTGGCCCTTGAGGGCGGCCGTCTGGGCGTGGCCCTGCGCGTCAGCCACCGCGACCCGGAGCGCGTGGCCCGCTCGCTTGAGCGCTACGGCTACGAGGTTGTTGGCCTGGAGTCCGGCCCGGACGACGATGCCCGCCTGCGCGACAATCTGGACCAACTGCTGCACCTCCTCGAAATATAACCCACCCAAACCCATCACAGCCATATGAAATTTGCCATCTACGGCTCGCGCCATCAGGAAGAATTCATACCCGACATCCGCCGCTTTCTGCAATCGCTGCAGAGCGAGGGCCATCAGGCGGTGATGCACTCCAAACTCTACAAATATCTGCTGCACGCCATACCGGCGGCGTTGGGTTGCGTCACGCGCGTCACCGACGGCGATGACTTCACGGCCGACTTTGCTGTCAGTCTGGGCGGAGACGGCACCTTCCTGCGCACCGCAGCCTGGGTGGGCGCCAAGGAGATTCCCGTCATAGGCGTCAATACGGGCCACTTGGGATTCCTGAACGCGCTTGATATCAAGGCGCTGGACACCCTTGTCAGCCGCCTGCCCCGGGGATATCAGACCGAGCGGCGCACGCTGCTGCAGGTTTCCGAGCCGGGCCTGGACGGATGGCCATATGCGCTCAACGAAGTCACCCTGACCAAATGCGAGTCCGCCTCCATGGTGCAGGTGCAGGCCCGCATCGACGGCGTACCTTTGGCCGACTATCGCGCCGACGGGCTCATCATAGCCACGCCCACGGGCAGCACGGCCTACAATCTGTCAGTGGGCGGCCCCATCGTGGCCCCGACGGCCCCGGTGTTCGCGCTGTCGCCCATCGCGGCCCATTCGCTGTCCATGCGTCCCCTTATAATCGACGACCGCTCGCGGCTGGAATTCACCTGTCACGGCCGCGCCTCATCCTTCCGCATCACCCTGGACGGCCGCGCATATACGCTTCCTATAGATACGACCGTCAAGCTGACCAAAGCACCCTTCCGGCTGCATGTGGTTCAGCTTGACGAGCATAATTTCGCGGATACCCTCCGCCGTAAGCTCCAGTGGGGCTGACGGTTAGCGGTAGTTTGTGGGAATCTCGCGTGCGATTGAATGGTCCAGGGAGATAAGCGTCTCCGTGCCGGTTACGCCGTGAATCATCTGGATTTTGTTGTTGAGCAAATCCATAAGATGCTCATTGTCGCGGGCGTAGAGCTTGATAAGCATAGTGTAAGGGCCTGTCGTGAAGTGACACTCGACAATCTCCGGAATTTTCTCCAACTCCGGCACCACGTCGCGGTACATGGCACCACGCTCCAGGTTTACGCCGATGTAAGTACATGTGGAGTAGCCCAGAACTTTGGGATTTACGTGATATCCTGAACCGGTGATCACGTTAAGGTCAATCAGCCTCTGGATGCGCTGATGAATCGCAGCCCGCGAGACTCCGCACTCGACGGCGACATCCTTGGACGGGATGCGCGCGTTCTTCATAATGATGTGCAGAATGCGACGATCAAGGTTATCAATTTTTTCCATAATGCAATAATGTGTTTTCTGACTTCTATCGTTATGCAAATATATAATGAAAAATGAAAGAATCAAAACGTTTTGGTTGCATTTTAATGTTTTTTATAACGGTATGTACACTTTTTGCACAACCCTGCGCAATTTAGTGGCACTTTGTTAAATATTTAATTACATTATGGTTACAGTGCTAAACCTCGGCTTAGTTTTTTAATCATTCACGTTGACTAATGTCAACCGGCGATATTTTAATGTTAAGTTATCACGTTAAAATTTTTAAACTTTTTTAATAAATAGAGTTTGCAAATTTTGAAATTAACCTATAATTTTGCACCGCAAACCAACACGAAAGTGACCGTAAAGACGTTCGCCGACATGGCTTCTTTCTTTGTTGCGGCGTCTTGATTCTTAACTTCTCTCTCTTTTATGGTCGCCTTTCATCGGGGGGCGAGCATAAATTTTTGTTTTTAAAATTGTTTTATTCTATATAGTTTTTGTTTTCATTTGACTTCATAATGATAAAATAGTTGTTTTATAGATAATTGTGTATTAGGCTCAGGGCGTCGTGAGACAGCCCTGAGTCTGTTTTTATAGGCTAACGCCTGTGATATAGGGCCTATAGGGCCAATAAGACCAATAGGCTCACGCACACCCAATAGGGCCAATAGGGCCTATAAGACCGGCGCCAGCCCCCACCCCTCACCACTGCACCGGCCGGGGGCGGTAGGTGCTGCAGTCGGGCGCGGGAGCGCACTCGGTGCCGGCCACGTACAGCGCCATGGCGCGCGTCATCAGCATATCGTCGTGGCAGCCCGGTTTGGCCGCGTATGAGCCGTCGGCGCCGGTCTGATAGGTCAGAAGCTCGTCGCAGGCCGCCGCGCAGCGCTCAATGTAGCGGCCGTCGCGCACCTGCTCTATCAGGTTGGATATTATCAGCTCCTTGGTGCGGCGGTTGGTGTGGAATCCGGGTCGCCGGGCCGGGCCGCAGTCGGCCGTGTCGATGTTGCGGCAGTACAGGTTGGGATAGCTGTCGGCCAGGCGCTGCAGTATGAAGGCGCCGTAGCCGGCCCCGCTGCTCTCCAGGGTGTTGCTCTCTATGGCCAGGAGGGCGTCGTTGTACCACATGCCCATGCGCGCGGCCACGCCGGCCAACAGGTCGTGGTCAATGTGTCCGCGCCACTGGGCCACCACCTCGGGCAGCGGTCCGTCTGTGCGCATCACCACGGCCACGCTCCAGTCGGCCTTGGCGGTGCGGCCGCCTATATCCACGGCCACCACATAGACCCCGCCCGGCACGGGCTCCTGCCACAGCGTGGCGCGGCCGGTCTCGTCGTCGGCCCACACGGGCAGGGCGTCCGCCCCGGCGGTGACCTCGCCGCAGCGGCCCTCGGCGCATCCGGCGCGGAGGCTTTCCACGGCGGAGCGGTTGAACACGTTTCCGGCGGTCGATGCAAAGGCCTCGTCGTCGGTGGTGGGGTATTCGGCCATCATCTTCTGATGCGAGGGGTATTCGCGGCGCTTGTGGCGGTACCAGTTTATCTGGTCCAGGGCCAGGCCGAAGTCGGTCCACAGGCGGCGCTCATACTCGTCAAGCGATGTGCAGAGCGCCTCAGGGTCGGCCGGCTCCAGGCGATACATCTCTATCTCGTACCAGGGCACGAACACGGTATGCTTATCGCCGCGGCCGTCGCGGCACCGCAGCCACTCGCTGTGGAAGTAGTTGCCCGTGCCGTTGGCGGTCGACTCCATCACCACCAGCGTCAGGGGCAGCAGCGCCACTGAGCCGCATACGGCGCGGATAACATCGTCGGGACTGTGCGTGGGCGTCGCGCGCCAGAAGGCCGTCTCGGACAGGTGGGCCATGGCAAAGTCGGCGCCGCGCACGGCGTCCTGGTTCTCGATTGAGCTGACGGTCACACGGCAGCCGCGCCCGGTAATCTCGCGCACGTTGGTCGACCGCTCATAGGGCCTGAACGCGGGCTTGACGCCCTCGGGCCAGAATTCCTCCGGATAATTGTCCAGCAGCTTGGCATACATGCCGCGGATGCCCGACGAGGTATCCTTGACCTGCGAGCAGATGAGCGAGTGCCAGTTGGGCCGCAGACACATCTGTATCCAGGCCATGTATATCTGCACCAGGGTGGAGCCGCCCCACTGGCGCGCCTTCAGAATCATGACGCGGATGGGCCGGCCGGCGCGGCGGTCGCTCTCCAGGGCCGCCAGCACGCGCCGCTGGGGCGCGTTGAGCACAAAGGGGATGTCCGCGCCGGTCACCTTGTCCTTGATTTTGACGCATCGGGCCGCCCAGAACTCAAAGTCGTGGCACATGCGCAGGCTGTCGAAATCGCGGCATGTCTTCACAGCGTGGATGGCAGGGTCAGTGGTCATGTAACGCGGCACTATGGCGCGATGACCGTCCGGCGCGGTCAGCTGCACGCGGTCGGGGTCGGAGGCGTCACCGATCAGAGGGTCGTAGGGTTGGGGCCGGCGTGCGCGGCGGCGCACGTCCTCGGCAAGCATCTTTTCTATATCCTTGTTCATGACATCACGGGAGTTTCAAGGTGGAAATCAGGATAAACTGTTCCGCGCAGCTCAAACGACGAGCAGGCGGCGAACACCGGCAGCACGGGCAGATCCAGACCGTGGCGCAGGGTGCCGGAAATGCGCACGCCTCCGTTGCCGAACTCCATGCGCGCATCAGAACGGTCGCGCGACAGGCCCACGGTCAGCTGCATGGCCGTTCCGGCCACGGGCACGCGCAGCCGCATGGGTCGGCGCTTGCCCGCCGGCGGCTCCATCGGGGCGTTGTAGCGGATGTCCACGGCGGTAGCCGTGTCGGGGCGTCGGATGTCCATAAGCCCGTCGGGCCCGGGCAGCAAGGCCGACTCGGCATGGGGGTGAAGGCGGTCAGTATCTACATCGGCTGTGCGGGTATAGCATCCGTCGGCTGTGCGGCGGCAAAGCACCAGGGCACTGCCGGCCTTGGCGCCACCCGCCGGGGGCAGGCACCATATTTCGTGGCGCACGGGGTCATAGGCCAAGGCGGCATAGCCCTCGGCGCACAGCAGCGTATTGACCCGCGAGCCGCACACCCGCACCACATCTCCCCCGGCCAGGGCGGCGACACCCTCGGGCGTCACAGCAAAGGCACGTCGGCCCCGGCATGGCCGGCTGTCCAGCAGGCTCACCGAGACGTTGCGGCGCGTAGCCCCGACGGCCACCGAGCTGATGCCGCGGCTCCCGAAGGCGTAGAAGCGCACGCGCCCGAAGTCCCAGCTCGACTCGCCCACCCGCGCCGGGGTGATGGCGCACAGCTCGGACTGCTCATGGGCGGCGTGAGCGGTGAGCGTCAGCGGGTCGTCGGTGAGCGCGCAGGCCACCGTGCCGGGCATGGGTTGCAGCAGCGACCCGTGAGCCGGAACGGCGTAGGACGCGGCCGGCTCAAGCGTGAAAGGCACGGCCGCAGCATTGGTATAGGATGCGGACATACCGCCGGGGTCGGCCGTCAAGGGCACTTTGCGGCCGTAGCAGACGCCACCGCGGCGCACGGCTATGGTCATGCTCACGGCGTCGGGCGAGGGATAACTCAGATGCGGCTGGAACAGAACGGGCGCCATTGAGGTGCCCCGCGCCGTGCTTACCACACTCCTGGTTCCGTCGCCGAAATCCACCCGCACGTAACCCTCCCAGGCCTCGTCGGCGAATCCGGTGGCGAAGCTGTCCGGGCGGTAGCCGTTGAAGCGCACCACGTCGATATTGCCCCAGACGGTGACGCCTGAAGCCGACGCGCTCACCGAGGCCGTGAACGTGTGCGGCGGCCGCAGAAGCGCCGTGCGGCAGTCGGGCGCCGTATGGGCGCTGCGCACTATAGGCCGCAGCCCGGCCGCGTGTCCGGCCATGTCGATATGCGCGGGCGGCGTGATGACCACATCGCACCCCGCCGTGAACGGGCGCACCACCGTGGCGGCGACATAGCCCCAGAGCTGCGGCTGCGAGGCTGCGGCCGTCACCGCACGCACCAGGCCCGGGCCGCGCCCGGCCGGCCCCGCGGGGAAGGTCATACTGACAAAGATGTTGGCCGACGGCACCGCCGCCGTAACTAACGGCCGCCCGTCCGGATTCACATTATGGAAGACCGGCTACAGCAACACCTGCGCCGCTGCCACCTGTGCGGCCAAGGCGCTGTCCGGGTCAATCTGCAGCCGCACGCGCCACGCCGGAGTCTCAAACTCGGACGCCAGGGTCTGTTTGGCGTCGGGGCCGCTGGTCTTCAGGCTGCGCGTGGCCTCGACGACCTTTCCGGCGGGGTGTTGCAGCAGTACGGGATTGGTCTCGAAGGCTGTCGACCCGTCGGCACGCAGAAAGCGCACTCGCGCCAACACGGGAGCGATGAACAGACCCTCTCCGCGCGCGTTGAGGTCCAGTCTACGCAGACCGTCGGCACAGGCGTCCACCAGACGCGAGCCGGGATCGGAGACGCCGGGCATGCCGGCGTCGCTGCAGTAGCAGACGACGGCGCCGTCCCGAACGCGCTCCATGAGGGCGGGAAGGCCGCGCGCGATCCGCTCCTCGTCGAGCCGCTCGAGCGGCTTGGAGATGGAAAGGGCGGACAGAAGACGGCCGGTCACGCGCGTGTGCTCGGCATAGACCGCCTCGCAGGAGCGC
>CANQZK010000034.1 GCA_947628285.1 uncultured Muribaculaceae bacterium | reverse complement strand
AATGTGTTGTTGGCCTGGTTGCCGTTGTAGGCCCAGTTGCCGAATGCGGCGCGCAGCACGATGCCGAAGTCCCAGTTCTTGTAGTTGAATGTGTTGTTCCAGTTGATGGTCACGTCGGGGTTGGGGTTGTGGAACAGAATCTTATCGGCCTCGGTGATGGCGCCGTCGCCGTTCTGGTCCACGTATACGCCTTCAAGCGGGTTGCCGTTGTCGTCGTATACCTGCTGGTAAACGTTGAATGAGAATGCGGGGTAGCCCACAACCTGTTTCTGGATGTTGCCGGCCTTGCCGATTGATGTGGTGGTGGCGTTGGAGCCTTCAGGCAGGCGGAGAATCTTGTTCTTGTTCCAGGATACGTTTACATTTGAGCTCCAGCGGAAGTCCTCCAGCACGATGGGACGTGTGTTGAGGTTGATTTCGACACCGGTGTTCTCAAGGTCGCCGAAGTTGAGCCAACCCTCGTTCGAGAGGTTCGAACCGGCGGCGAAGGTACCCCATGTCAGCAGGTCGGTGGTCTTGCGTTTGTACCATTCGATGCTGCCGGCGATGCGGTTGTTCATGAATCCGAAGTCAACACCTACGTTCCAGGTCTTGGTTTCCTCCCATTTGAGGTTGGCGTTGTAGGCGTTGGGGTTGACGATGTTGACAAATGCGCCGTTGACACCCACGGGGTAGCGGTTGCCCTGGTCGTTTGACACGCCGTAGATAGGCAGGTAGGGGAAGTAGGAGTCGCCTACGTTCTGCTGGCCGGTTACACCGTAGCTGCCGCGGAGCTTGAGTTCGCTCATGAAGCTGCGGGCGTCTTCCATGAAGTCTTCTTCAAGAATCTTCCAGCCCAGGGCCACTGAGGGGAATGTGCCCCAGCGGTGTTCCTTGTGGAAACGCGATGTGACGTCGAGACGTACGGTGACGGTGAGCAGGTAGCGGTCCATGAAGGTGTAGTTCAGACGGCCGAAGAACGAGAGCAGCTGGTAGTGTGTCTTGTACTCGGGGTTGAAGTAGTACTGTTTGCCGGCGAAGCTGGCCAGGGGATACTGGTAACCGCCTGCGGAAGCGGGTTCAGGGTTGATGTCGGGGAATACGATGGGGTCGGCGTTGGTGTAGTAGCCGGTGTTGGCGGCGATGGAGGGATCGACAACGCTGAAGTTGTGGCCCGAGCTGTGGAAACGCTGCCAGGAGTAACCGGCGGTCACGTCGACGTTTGACATGATTTCCTTGAATTCCTTGTTGTAGTTGAGGTAGAAGTCAAGCAGCAGGGTGTAGACTTCGCTGTTCTCCTTGTTGCGGTTGCCGTAGCCCTGTTTGATGTTGGCGGTGGCTTCCTTGCCGTCCAGCGTGCCTACGGCCGAGAAGCCGTCTTTCCATGCTGTGGGCGAGTTATGTTCGTGCATGTTGACAACCTCGCCGTGGCTGTAGTCGTAGCCCAGGTTGAGGTTGGCGCGGAGCTCGCGCAGGAAGGGCATCTTCAGGTCCAGCTGCAGGTTGCCCACTGACTGGTAAACCTTTGATTTGCTGTTGTAGTCGTATACGATTGACACGGGGTTGATGGCCGACAGTGTGTTGACTTCCTGACCGGCTGTCTGGGGGCCTGCGACGGCGCCGCCGGCGGTGTATGTGGTCCAGTTGTTGAATATGTTGCCTTCAGGGTTCTTGACGGGCAGTGTGGGGTTGAAGCCGATGGCGTTGCCCAGCGAGCCGCCGTCGTAGCGGTTGCTCACGTAAGCGCCCTTGACGTTGGCCTGTACGGACAGGAGGTCGTCAAAGAATGTAGGGGTGAGGTTGAAGCCTGCGGTGGCGCGTTCCAGGCCGCTGCGGCGGATGATACCGTTGTTAATGGGTGTAGCCTACGGATGCGCGGTAGGGCATCACGCCTGCCTTGCCGCCTACGCTCAGGGTGTAGTCCTGTGAGAAGGATGTGTGCAGGATTTCCTTCTGCCAGTTGGTGTTGGCAGTGCCCAGCGCTGCTGCCTGAGCCGATTCGGGACCGAAGTAGTCGGTGATGAACTGACGGTACTGGTTGCCGTCCATCATGTTGAGGTAGTTGCGGGGAGTGTTGATGTTAAAGTTGGCCGCGAAGCTCACCTGGGGACGGCCGCTCTGGCCCTTCTTGGTGGTGATGATGATGACGCCGTTGGATGCGCGGCTACCGTAGATGGCGGTGGCCGATGCGTCCTTGAGGATGGTCATTGCTTCGATGTTTTCAGGATTGACCAGCGACAGGGGGTTGGACGAGCCCTTCACTGTGTTGCCGTCCATGGGCACACCGTCGATAACGATCAGAGGGTCGTTTGAAGCGTTCAGCGAGGCGCCGCCGCGAATCTGGATTGAAGCCGCGCCGGAGGGGTCGCCACCCTGGGTTGAAACGACAACGCCGGGGCTCGAGCCCACCAGCAGGTCCTGTGCCGTGGCGGCCAAACCGGCTTCGATGTCGTTGGGTTTTACGATTCCGACAGCACCGGTAGCGTCAGATTTCTTGACGGTACCGTAACCGATAGCTACAACCTCGTTGAGGGCAACGGAGTTGGTGGTCAGATGCACATCGATGTTGGTGCGTCCGTTGACATGGATAGTCACCGGGTCGCAGCCGATGTATGAAACAACCAGTGTTGCGTCAGGGTCGACCTGAATGGTGTAAACGCCGTCATAATCAGTGACTACGCCGACGTTGGTCTGGCCTTGCAGAGCTACACTGGCACCGATGGCCGGCTCGCCTTCGGGCTCGTAAACCGTACCGGTGACGGTGATTTTTTGCGCTAATGACGGCAGAGCGAACACAAGCACCATGATGAGTGCAAGGCACGCCTTACGGGTCATTTGAAAACAAATGTTTTGCATGCAAGATAGGTTTTTAAGTTAGTAAAATATAATCTCTGTATATGAATATAATGCTCTATGCGTGTCGTAATCCCCGGCGGATGTGCTTTTCATGGGGCCGCGCCCGGCCGACGCAGTGTTTTACGTTAAATTAAGGTAAAAGCTCTCCTCGGGTTACGATTCGCAAAGTAAAGCAAAATTTTCTGATTTTACCATGATTTAACACAAAAAAGGCCGAATTTGTTTAACCTTTAACAATTAAATGTTAAATTTAACACTTTCCGAGCCATACCCGACGCACCAGACGACGGATGACGCCGTAGTTGACGGCCGTGACCACGAGCATCACGGTCACGCCCGTGACGATGGCCGCAAGGGGCGACACGGGCGGCATGTCGATTTCAGTCATCGGCTCCTGCCACAGGCGCCGCAGCAGCAACAGGGCGCCGCAGGCCGCCAGCGTCACGCCGGCGTTTATGGCGGCTACCATTCTGAAGTAGCATGATGTGATTTGTCCCGGCGAGTAGCCCAACAGCATCAGGCCGGATATGGCGCGGCTGTTCTTCTGCACCAGCAGGTAAAGGCTCAGCACCAGTATGCCCAGTGCCAGCAGAGTGATGATGACGCCCACGATGCTGACCACTGTGGCCAGGATGACAACGAAGCGGGACGCGCGGCCCATGCCGCCGTCGCCGGGGCCGGCCACGTCATAGGCCTCGGCGGCAAGGTATTTCTCAATGGCCGGGTCGGTGGGATCGGAGGTTTCGATGATGAGTCGCGAGGGCTGTTCGCGGCCGTCGGACGTGCCGAAGCGGCTGTGTGCCCAGTCCATGAATGTCTCGGGCACGGCTATGGTGTTGAGCCAGGACGAGAAGCCCACAATGCGGGCGGGCAGGGTGGCTGTGTGGCCGTTGCCCGATAGGGTCACGACGATGGGAATCTGCGACAGCATGCGCTCGCTGATGGCGGGCATGCGTCCGGTGGCCGCGAAACCGAAGTTGTACAGGGTCAGATAGTCCTTGGATATGATGATGGGCACGGAGGGGTGCTCGGGGTCGAAGCTCCAGTCGTCGGCGGGGATGTCTAAGAGGCGGTCGGGCACGGACTCGAAGAACAGTGCCGTGGACAGGGTGCGGCCGCCTAGTTCAACGCCGGCCCATACGCCGTAGTCCGAGGCCTTGAAGCCGGAAACCGTCCCTGCCCAGGGCTGCGAGCGAAGGGCCTCGATCTCGGCGTCGGAGAATGACGGGGCCGTGCCCGACAGGGTGTTGCGCAGGCTTACTGGCTTGGAAATGATGATGTTGCGCTTGCCGGTCAGCTCTATGCCCGCACCGCCGGCGGCCGACTTGGACAGCGCCGAGCCGGCGTCACCGTAGAACTGCACGGCGGTCATCACTATGACCAGGCCCACGAGCACGGCCAGCGCATAGCCGGCCATCTGTATGATGCTGATGTTGCGTTTGAGAACTAACCGGAGCATAGTCAGAGAGTTATCTGTTGGGCTTTAAGCATCAGCGGATTGCCCACTGACGTGATTATGACGCCGGCGCCCTGCGCGCGGGCGGCCTCGGCCACCATCTCGGCGCATGTGCGGTTGTTGCGCTCGTCCAGGTGGCTGACGGGCTCATCCAGCAGCAGAAAGTCGAAGGGCTGACACAGGGCGCGTATCAGGGCTACGCGCTGCTGCTGGCCCACGGACAGGCGTCCGGCGGGGCTGTCCATGCGGTTGTCTATTTCCAGGCGGCTGAACATGGCGCGGATGTCGGCTTCGGTGCGGAAGTCGGTCAGACGGTTCTTGAGCAGGACGTTGTCCAGGGCTGTCAGCTCCGCAAAGAGCTCGAGCGCCTGCGGCAGGTATGCCAAGTGGTGGCGGCGGATGTCGCAGACGCGGGCTATATCGAAACGCGCTATGTCGGCGCCGTCAAATGTGATGGTGCCGACATAGTCGTGTCTGAGTCCGTAGATGAAGGCGCACAGCGACGACTTGCCCATGCCCGAGGCGGCATCGATGCGGTAGAAGGTGCCGCGCCGCAGCGTCAGGTCACTGAGCCACACCTGCGATGCCCGCACGGCGGCGGAATTCTCCTCGCCGCGGAACACCTCGGGCAGCACGCCGTGAAGTTCTATGCGCTCAATTTCAGCCAATTGTCTTGATGATTTTCAGCACGTTGGCAATGAAGGGCTCATCGGTATCGGTGAACTCGGCCCGGATTTCAATCACGTCAGGCTTGACACGGCCTTCCATCTTGAATCCGGTCTCCATGCCTATGTATTTAAGGGGCGCGAAGTTGCGGGGCACGTTGACGGCCATCCACAGCATGGCGCCTTCAAGGCGGTCGGCGCTAAGGTTGCCTCGGGTGGGCGTGTTGGGGGTGTCAACGTATATGCAGTTGACGTCGTGATAGATGCGCAGAGCGGGGTTGGGGCCGTCCATGAGGTAGAAGGCGTCGCCGCGGCGCTCCACAGGCACACCGCTGCCGACGATTGCCCCGAAGGTCTCGAATACGGAGTCGACCAGCTGGGGCTTGCAGCCTATGGCCAGGGTGGCGCTGTAGTTGCGCGGATTCTCGAAGTCGGTGCTGGCGGGGTCGACCATCGTGCCGCTGAAGGCCACGCGGCCGTCAAAGCCGCGCACCAGTTGGTTCAGCAGGGGGTTGCGGCGTATCTCGCGGGCCTCGTAGGGCATGACGGTTTCCAGCAGCGACAGCCAGTCCACATCGGCGGGAATGACCAGCACGGCGGCCAGCATGTCGGCGGGGTTGACCTGCGCTATGATGCTCGACACATCCGCCTCGCGCTCAGAGCGGTACAGTGGCTCGGGGTTGCCCTTGCTGTCGGTTTGGCCCAGGGTTATGCTGACGCCGCTGCCTTGCAGCTGCGCGGTGGCGGTCAGGTAGAGTTTCTGCGATTTGTCCGAGGGCGAGGGCAGGCCGTTGATGAACATGGCCATGGTCTTGGCGGCGTTTTCGTCCAGGAAAGCGCGAACCTTTTCGGTCAGAGGCGATTCCTTTGAGGCAGCCCGGAGCTCATCCATATACAGGGATGTTTCACGCACGGAGCCGCGCGGAACAATCCACAGCAGACGCCCGTCTGTGGCCATGCATTTGCCCTTACCCGGAGGTGAGTAGAGGGTGATTCCGTGCCCCTCGTCCATATCATATTCCTTGGTCAGCGATGCACGCACGGCATCGCCATCAGTGATGGGCAGAATTATAGCTTTTTTGTCGCCGCCCATAAGCAGCATATTGTCAAAGTCAAGGCCCTCAACGCTGTTGAGTACCTTGATTATAGCCAAGTCGCGTTGGTCAAATCCGGCCAGGTCGGCATACTCGCCGGCTGAGGCCAGCACTTCGCTATAATTGACAATTGCTATTACATTCTGTTCAGCGTTGGCAAAATTGAGCAGCTCTTGACGTGTGACCGGTTCAACTTTGGCACAGGCTGCGGCCATGAGGCCCAACAGCAGCGGTATCAGAAACTTGCTGAGCGTTTTCATGATGTTTGTCATATGAGTTGGCGCACGGCGCGGTCTATGCGTGCCATGGCTTCGGCCAGTTTGTCGTCGGACGTGGCGTAGGAGAAACGTATGTAGTCGGGAGCGCAGAATGCGGCGCCGTCCACGGTGGCCACATGGGCGTGCTCAAGCAGGTACAGAGCCAGGTCGCCTGAGGTGGCTATGACCTTGTCGCCGAAGCGCTTGCCCATAAGGGCGCTGACTTCCGGGAAGAGGTAGAACGCGCCCTGCGGACGGTTGACCTTGAAGCCGGGAATCTTCGATGCCAGCTCGACCACCAGGTCGCGGCGGCGACGGAAGGCGGCGCACATCTCGGCCACGCACTCCTGCGAGCCCGTGTAGGCTGCTTCGGCGGCCTTCTGGGCGATGGACGATGCGCCGGAGGTGTACTGGCCCTGAAGCTTGGTGCAGGCCTTGGCTATGGCGGCGGGAGCGGCGCAATAGCCTATGCGCCAGCCGGTCATGGCGTATGCCTTGGACACGCCGTTGACTATGATGGTGCGGTCGGCCGTCTGCGGGAAGGAGCCCAGCGACGTGAAGCCGCCCGTATAATTAATGTGTTCGTATATTTCGTCAGCCAGAATCAGCACGCCGGGGTGGGCTGCCAGCACGTCGACCAGTCCCTGCAGTTCCTCGCGGGTGTATACGCTGCCGGTGGGGTTCGAGGGCGAGCACAGCAGCACCATACGGGTGCGCGTGGTGATGGCCGCCTCAAGCTGGGCGGGCGTGATCTTGAAGTCGGCGTCGATGCCGGCGGGGACGGTCACGGGAGTGCCCTCGGCCAGCTTGACCATCTCCACATAGCTTACCCATGCCGGGGTGGGGATGATAACCTCGTCGCCGGGGTTGACGGTGGTCAGGATGACGTTGCACAGTGCCTGCTTGGCGCCGTTAGATACGACAATCTGTGTGGGGTCGAACTCCAGGCCGTTCTCGCGCGAGAGTTTGTCGGCGATGGCCTTGCGCAGCGACATATAGCCCGGTACGGGCGAATAGAAGGTGAAATTCTCTTCAATGGCGCGGCATGCGGCCTCTTTGATGTGTGCGGGGGTGTTGAAGTCAGGCTCGCCCACTGAAAGGTTTATTACGTCAATGCCGGCGGCGCGCAGCTCGGCGCTCTTCTGCGACATGGCCAGTGTGGCGCTCGTCGCAAGATTCTGTACACGTTTTGAGATAAAGTCCATAGGATAGGATAAGGAGGTGTTTCTGCAAAGGTAAACATTTATTCTCTCAATTGCAAAAATAAAAGCTCGGCACCGAAAAAAGAAACGCCCGCGGCCTCCGGACGGGGCTGCAGGCGGGGACGTGCGCATGAAGGGACTCGAACCCATACGACCTGAGTCATTAGATCCTAAGTCTAACGCGGCTACCAATTACGCCACATGCGCAGGGGTTTCTGTGGGCAAAGTTACGCAAATTTTCGTTCAGGTGCAAATTTTTTGACATTTCGCACCTCGTGACCGAACTTTATACCCTCTTCGGTTGTTTAACTCTCAGTCTAACTAAATCAAATTATTATGGAAAAGAAATCGATTAAGGGAACAAAAACCGAACATAACCTGCTTGCATCCTTCGCCGGTGAGAGCCAGGCCCGCAACCGTTATACATTATTCGCCGAGAAGGCCGTTGAGGAAGGCTACGAACAGATAGCAGCCATCTTCCTGGCCACGGCCGATCAGGAACTGTCGCACGCCAAGCAGTTCTTCTCGCAGCTTGAGGGCGGTGTGGTACAGATTTCGGCCGGTTATCCCGCCGGAGTAGTGGCCGACACCAAGACCAACCTTGCCGAGGCCGCCGCAGGCGAGCTGGAGGAATGGAGCGACCTGTACGAGAACTTCGCCGCCGTAGCCGATGAGGAAGGCTTCCCCAAAATCGCCGCCCTGTACCGCAACATCATCAAGGTGGAGAAGATGCATGAGGCCCGCTACCGCAAGCTGCTCAAACGCATGGAGGACGGCGAGACATTCGCCAGCGAGGAACCCGTGATGTGGTACTGCCGCAAGTGCGGTTATACCATCGAGTCCAAGACCGCGCCCAAGCGTTGCCCCGTCTGCGGCATGGACCAGGGCTGGTTCGAACGCTTCCCTGACAATTACTAAGCAAACCTTCCGGCGTCGCCTGACGCCGAAATAAGACCTCACCCCTTCGGTCGGATTCCCCGCAATCCCCGAAGGGGTTGCTTTTTGCGTCCCCGAATGATGCCTTGGATTGATGGCAGTAGCTGGTGCGTTCCTACTGTTAGAGCTTGTTTAAAAATAAATGTTAACGGTAGGGCTGTCAGTCGTCGAGCAGATTTGTGTCTGTGATGAGGGAGTTATGGGGCTCCATAACGACCGAAGAGCAGACGCAAAGATGCCGGCGACTGGCAGCTTTGCAGTATTATTCCTTAAAATTGATAACGTATCGTCCATATATAATGCAAACAATGTTAAAGTTGATGAGCCTGCTTGTCCGGTAAAAGTTACTGTGGTCTCGCATATCTTGGCCGCTTTTTGCCTTGTTCGTCAGTCGTGTACATCAAGTACACTCCTTCCTCACAAGACAAAAATCGGCTCAAGATATGCGACCCTACCGTTAACATTTATTATTAAACAAGCTCTTAGTTATACTGCTTGCGGGCGGCGTCGATGCGCAGCAGGATGAACAGCAGCAGCGTGAAGCCCCACAGCGAGCTGCCGCCGTAACTGAAGAAGGGCAGCGGGATGCCTATCACGGGGCACAGGCCTATCACCATGCCTATGTTGATGCAGAAGTGGAATATGAAGTACGACGCCACGCAGTAGGCGTAGACGCGCCCGAAGGGGCGTGGTTGCCGCTCGGCTATGGCTATGACCTTGAGCACGAGCGCCAGGTACAGTATGATGACGGCCATGGAGCCCATGAAGCCCTCTTCCTCGCCGATGGTGCAGTAGATGAAGTCGGTGTGCTGCTCGGGCACGTATTTGAGCTTGGTCTGGGTACCGTTGAGGAAGCCCTTTCCGGTCAGACCGCCTGAGCCGATGGCTATCTTGGACTGGTTGACATTGTAACCGGCGTCGCGGAGGTCCTCCACGATGCCCAGCACCACCAGGATGCGCTTCTGCTGGTGGGGCTGCAGCTTGTTGAAGGCCAGGTTGACGGAGAACATGAATCCCACGGCCAGGACTGCCGTGCAGACGGCTATGAACAGCTTGGGGCGGTGGCGTTTGACGGCCTCGACGGCTATGTAGACGCAGGCCACGCCGATGGTGCCCAACAGCAGGGCCATGCCGGGCAGCTGTATGCCGCACAGGCCCCACAGAATCCACTCTATGAGCAGTGTGCCGCCGAACCATATCAGCAGGTTGCGCGGCAGCTCCAGCCGGCGGTCATAGACAAACACCATGCCCACTATGATGAGCATTACGAGAACCAGGATGCAGAATTCGCCCGCCGGCACGCCCATGAACGCGGCCGCGCTGAACTTGACGGCCACTACGAAGATGACCACCGCCAGGACGGCGGCGAACAGTATCAGACCGCTCATGCCCTCGCGGTACAGCACCAGGAAGAGTGACATGTAGGCCAGCGCCGAGCCGGTCTCGTTCTGCAGCAGGATGAGCACCACGGGCACCAGGATGATGAGCAGGGCGCGCACGTAGTTGGTCAGCTTGGCGTTGAGCAGGAAGTTGTAGCCGCTGAACAGCTTGGCCAGGGCCAGGGCCGTGGCCACCTTGGCGAATTCGGCCGGCTGAAGGCTCATCGGGCCGATGGAGAGCCATGACCGCGAGCCCTTGATGTCGTGCGCCAGGAAGGGCGTGACAAGCAGCACCACCAGGCACAGCACGTACACCGGGTAGGCGTAGGTCTCGTACATACGGGCGTCCGAGAGCAGCACCACCAGGCCCAAAACCAGTCCCAGGCCTATCCAGCGTATCTGCTTGCCGGAGAACTCGTCGAACGAGAACATCGACGCCTCGTCAAAGTCGTAGCTGGCCGCGTAGATGCTGATAACGCCGGCAATGACCATGGCCAGATAGATGAAGACCGTGGTCCAGTCCAGGTGCTTGAACACCGACGGGGTGGCGTCATTGTTTCTTGGGCTTGGCATATGATATGGTTGAGTTAAGCATTTGTTCTTCCATGGGTTTGCGACCGGGCGAGATGGAATCACACAGGTACTTCTCCATGACCAGCGAGCCGATGGGCACGCCGTAGTTGGCACCCCAGCCGCCGTTCTCCACGTATACGGCCACGGCTATGCGCGGATTCTCGTAGGGTGCGAAACCCATGAAGGCCGAGTGGTCCTTGCCGTGGGGGTTCTGGGCCGTGCCGGTCTTGCCGGCCACCTCGATGCCGGGGATGGCTGCGCGGCGGCAGGTACCGCCCAGCACGGCCATGTGCATGCCTTCGGCTACCTCGGGATACCATTTTTGGTCGATTGTCGGGCGGCGCACGCGGCGATATTCCTCGGGCAGGACGGTGTCCTGAATGGCCTTGACTATGTGCGGCGTGATGAAGTGGCCGCGGTTGGCTATGGTGGCCGAGAGGTTGGCAATCTGCAGCGGTGTGGACAAGATTTCGCCCTGGCCTATGGATACGGATATGATGGTGTTGGCGCTCCAGTGGCCCTCGCCGTAGAATTTGTTGTAGAACTTGGCGTTGGGCAGGAAGCCGCGGCTCTCATGCGGCAGGTCGACGCCCAACTTGTAGCCGTAGCCCATGGACACGAGGTGTTTCTTCCAGACCTCGAAGGCGTTGGCCGACGAGCCGTACTTTGAGCGGCGGTCAATCATGTTCTTGAATCCCCAGCAGAAGTAGGCGTTGCACGATGTCTGCAGGGCCGGCTTCAGCGGCAGGGGCGATGCGTGTCCGTGGCAGCCCACGCGCAGGCCGCCGTTGATGTAGCCGTGGTAGCAGGGGTAGGGGGTGGAGGTGGTGATGATGCCCTCCTGGAGCAGAATCAGGCCCTGTGTGGGCTTGAAGGTGGAGCCGGGAGGATAGGCGCCGCCCAGGGCGCGGTCAAACAGCGGCAGTGATTCGTCGCGAGTCAGCATGGTGTAGTTTTCGCCTCGGTTGCGGCCCACGAGCAGGCGGGGGTCGTAGGTGGGCGACGAGACAAGGCACAGAATCTCGCCCGTGGCGGGCTCGATGGCCACCACGGCGCCGCGCTTGCCCTGCATGAGCTTCTCGGCGTACTCCTGCAGTTCTATGTCCAGGCTCAGCGTCAGGTCGCGCCCCGACACGGGCTCGATGTCACGGGCACCGCCCTCGTAGCGGCCCTGGATGCGGCCGTGGGCGTCGCGGATGAGGATTTCCATGCCCTTGATGCCGCGCAGATAGGGCTCGTAGCTGTTTTCCACGCCCAAGTCGCCGGTATAGTCGCCGGGGCTGTAGTAGGGGTCGTTGTCGATGTCGGTCGACGATACCTCGCGCAGGTTGCCCAGCACGTTGGCGGCGGCGGCATGCTTGTACTGGCGCAGGATGCGCTTCTGTATGAAGAATCCCGGGAAGCGGTACAGCTTTTCCTGCAAACGGCCATAGTCCTGCGACGACAGTTGCGCTATGAGCCTCTGGGGCGTGTATGACGAGTAGCCGGGGCTGTTGCGCATGTCCTCGAAGCGCTTGCGCAGGCGGTCGGGCGTGATGTGCAGCGTGCGGCAGAAGTCCAGGGTGTCAAAGGGCTTGACGTCGCGCGGGATGAGCATGACGTCGTAGGCCGGCTGGTTGTACACTACCAGCTCGCCGTCGCGGTCGTACATCAGGCCGCGCGAGGGGTAGACGGTCTTTTTGAGGAAGGCGTTTGAGTCGGCCGATTTCTTGTAACGTTCGTCGTTGAGCTGGAGGTCAAACAGCCTTATGCTGTAAATCAGGGCTATGACAATCAGGAATCCGCCGATGATGTATTTACGCTTCTCCAGGTTATAATCTTTTCTCATGGCGTCTCCCGGTCAGCAGTGTGATGGCGTAAAGGATTATGAAGGTGTAGACGGTGCTGGCGGCGATTCGCAGCAGATACAGACGCAGATTGAACACCTGCATGGCCTCGATGGAGAACAGCAGTATGCAGTAAATCAGCGTCATGGTGAGCGCGTATTTCAGATAGGCGGGAGTGCCCATGGTGCGGGTGGAGGGCAGCTGGTCGGCCAGATCGATGTCCGACGACACGAAGGCGTGGAACACGGGCCGGCGGATGAAGGCGGCCACGGTGCAGCACAGGGCGTTGACGCCGGGCGTGTCCGAGAGGATATCCACGGCCAGACCCGTCAGGAAGCCGATGGTCATGGCCACGTTGGCGCTCATGGTGACGGGCAGCACTATGATGAGGTAGATGAATACCAGGGGCACGGCCACGTTGAACAGCACCAGGTGGTTGAACAGCACTGTCTGTGCCGGAATCAGCAGCAGGAACAGCAGCGACAGGGTGATGACATTCTTGCTCATTGCCGGTCTGCGGGTTTGACCTTGATGCCGGTATCGTCGGTGATGGTCGAGGCGTCTGATGCCTCGACGGCCATGATTTCGTCGCGGTCGTTATTGACTACTATCTGCACGTTGCTCAGGCGCGAGAAGTCGGCGAAGAGCTTGACACGCAGCGTGAAGAAATTCTCTTTGTGGTTCTTGTGGTCCTCCAGGATTACGCCCACGGGCAGGCCGGCGGGAAAGACGGCCGAGTAGCCCGATGTCACCACGGTATCGCCCACGGTGAAGACGGTGTGGCGGGGCAGCTCCTCCAGCAGGGCCCCCGAGGGGTCGTTGCCTTCCCATACCAACGACCCGAAGTGCTCGCTGCCCTTGATTTTGCAGGACAGGCGGAAGTTGGGGTTCAGCAGGGATATGACGCGGGCGTAGTGCGTGCCGGCCACGCTGACGGTGCCCACCACGCCTGAGTGGTCGATGACGCCCTGTTCGGGGCGGACGCCGTCGGCGGTGCCCTTGTCGATGGTCAGATAGTTGAAGGGCCGGTGGATGCTGTTGTTGATGACGTTGGCCACGATGAAGTCAAAGTGGCCCACGCTATCGGGCAGCTGCAGGGTGTCGGTGTATTCGGCCAGCTTCATGCGCTGCACCTGTTCGCGCAGGTTGACGACCTCGCTTTCAAGCACGGCGTTGCGGCGGTTCAGGTCCTCGTTGGTCTCGCGAAGGCTGAAGTAGGAGGTGACGTTGTTCGACGCCGCATATAAGCCCGAAGCCACCGTCGAGGCTGATGTCAGCCACAGATGGCGGCGGTAGGGGTCGGAGTTGAACAGCATCACGCAGCTCAGCACAACGTAGAACACGAAGACGAACCACTTGCTGTAGCGCCTGAAAAATTCGACTAATTCCTTCACTTATTTTTATGATACGTGCACGCGCGCGCAGGGCGCCGTGCGTCAGCGGATAAGGAACGAGAATTTGTCGATGTTCTTCAGGGCGATGCCGGTGCCTCGTGCCACGGACAGCAGGGGGTCTTCGGCTATGTGGAACTGGATGCCGATCTTGTCGGTGAAGCGCTTGTCCAGGCCGCGCAGCATGGCGCCGCCGCCGGCCAGATATATGCCGTTGCGCACCAGGTCGGCGTACAGCTCGGGGGGAGTCTGCTCCAGGGCGCTGAGCACGGCGGCCTCGATTTTGGAGATTGTCTTCTCGATGCAGTGGCTGATTTCCTGATAGCTTACGGGCACCTCCATGGGCAGGGATGTCATCAGGTTGGGGCCGTGCACGATGTAGTCGTCAGGGGCGTTCTCCAGCTCTGACAGGGCTGAGCCGACGTGCATCTTGATCTGCTCGGCGGTGCGCACGCCCACGCGGACGTTGTGCGCGCGGCGCATGTGGCTCTGGATGTCCTCGGTGAGGTCGTCGCCGGCCACCTGGATTGACTTGTTGCTGACGATGCCGCCCAGCGATATCACGGCGATTTCCGTTGTGCCGCCGCCTATATCGACAATCATGTTGCCTTCAGGGGCTTCGACGTCCATGCCCACGCCCAGGGCTGCGGCCATGGGCTCGTAGATCATGTATACGTCGCGGCCGCCGGCGTGCTCGGATGAGTCGCGCACGGCGCGGATTTCAACCTCGGTCGAGCCGGACGGAATTCCCACGACCATGCGCAGCGAGGGCGAGAAGGAGAACCAGTTGCTCTTGCTGCTGGCCTTCTTGACCAGGCCGCGGATCATCATCTCGGCTGCGTTGAAGTCGGCGATGACGCCTTTGCGCAGGGGGCGCACGGTGCGGATTCCCTGGGGGTTCTTGCCTTCCATCAGGTGGGCTTCGGTGCCCACGGCGATGAGCTTGTCGGTGCGGTTGTCAAGGGCCACAATCGAGGGCTCGTTGATGACAATCTTGTCGTTATGTATGATGACCGTGTTGGCTGTGCCCAGGTCGATGGCTATCTCTTTGGTGAGTGAGAACAATCCCATTTTTGTGTGTCTGTGTTAAGGGTAAAGTAGGGGGATTAATGACGGAAGTGACGGAAGCCGGTCATGACCATGGTCATGCCGTTCTGACGGCAGTATTCCACGGAGTCGGTGTCGCGGATTGAGCCGCCCGGCTGGATAACGTTGTCAATGCCGGCGCCGCGGGCTATCTCCACGCAGTCGGCAAAGGGGAAGAAGGCGTCGGATGCCATGGTGGTGCCGTGGAGGTCAAAGCCGAAGGATGCGGCCTTCTCGATGGCGTGGCGCAGGGCGTCTACGCGTGATGTCTGGCCCACGCCGGATGCCAACAGCTGGCCGTCGCGCGCCAGGACTATGGCGTTGCTCTTGGAGTGTTTCACAATCTTGTTGGCGAAGAGCATGTCGGCTATCTTGCGCTCGTCCAGTTCGCCGCTGACCACCTTGAGGTCATCCGGAGTCTCGACTTTGGTGTCGCGCTGCTGGCACAGAACGCCGTTGAGCACCGAGCGTACCACGGTGCCGGATACGGCGCAGGGCTTGCGGCGCAGTATGATGCGGTTTTTCTTCTGCGTCAGGATGGCCAGGGCATCGTCGGTGTATTCCGGGGCGATGATGACTTCAAAGAATATCTTGTTCATCTCCTCGGCGGCAGAGGAGTCGACGGTGCCGTTGACGGCAATGACGCCGCCGAAGGCCGATACGGGGTCGCCGGCCAGGGCGTCCACCCAGGCTTTGGCGATGGTCTGGCGTGTGGCCAGGCCGCAGGCGTTGTTGTGCTTGAGGATGGCCACTGTGGGGTCGGTGCCGAATTCGTCAATCAGGGCCACGGCGGAGTCGATGTCCAGCAGGTTGTTGTAGGAGATTTCCTTGCCGTGGAGCTGCTCGAACATCTCGTCGAAGCGGCCGTAGAAGTGAGCCTGCTGGTGGGGATTCTCGCCGTAGCGCAGCGAGCGCTCGCCGTCGATGGCCAGACGCAGGCCGCCGGCCTCGATGGGTGTTTCGGTGCAGAAGTAGTTGAAGATGGCCGAGTCGTAGCCCGACGATACGGCGAAGGCCTCGCGGGCCAGCAGGGCGCGGTCCTCAAGGGTGGTCTCGGCGCCGTTGCGGTCCAGGATGCCGCGCAGCAGGGCGTATTGATGCTTGGAAGCCACGATGGCCACGTCGGCATAGTTCTTGGCGGCGGCGCGGATGAGCGAGATGCCGCCTATGTCTATCTTCTCGATGATGTCGTCATGCGATGCGTCTGATGCTACGGTCTGTTCAAAGGGGTAGAGGTCGACGATCACCAGGTCGATTTCCGGGATTTCCAGCTCGGCCATGGTATCGACGTCGCCGGCGTTGTCGCGGCGGCCCAGAATGCCGCCGAACACCTTGGGGTGCAGGGTCTTGACGCGGCCGCCCAGGATTGAGGGGTAGCCGGTGAGGTCCTCGACTGCCTGGCAGGGGTAGCCGGATTCCTCGATGAAGCTGCGTGTGCCGCCTGTTGACAGGAAGGTCACGCCGTCTTTATGTAGTAAAGAAAGTATGTCATTGAGGCCATCTTTGTGGAACACAGAGATGAGCGCGGTCTTAATCTTTTTAGTCTGAGACATGGCTGAATTTCTTTATTGTATCTATGGATGTGCAAAATTAATATAAATCTGTGACATAAAGGCTATGCCCGCCTAATAATTTTGTCCCCCGGCCGAAATTTAGACATAAAGACATAAAAACATGAAGACATTTTTGGACTTAAAGACAAATTTAGACATAAAGACATGTTTTTGAAAGGAGAATAGGAATTATGCCTCAAAAACTGATTATTAACGCGAGTTCGGGATAACGATATCCAACTCGGCGACATTACATTTAGGCATGAATTATCGGGCGGCCAGT
>CANQZK010000033.1 GCA_947628285.1 uncultured Muribaculaceae bacterium | reverse complement strand
CCTATCAGGCCTACAAGGCCGCCGGCAGCTCGGCCTCGGCTACATACCGCACCAAGTTCAACGCCCGCATCAAGCAGTCCGAAGTCTTCTCGGGTCAGGACATCAAGCCCGAGGTCAACGCGCTCAAACGCATGACCCGCTACGACCGCAACAAGGACTATCTGGACCAGATATACTACGCCATAGGCAACCTGTACCTGTCGCGCGGCGACACCACCAACGCCATTGCCAACTACGTCTTAGCGGCCGAAAAGAGCACCCGAACGGGCATCGACAAGGCCATCAGCCAGATTACGCTGGGCAATCTCTACTTCAAGCGCCATCAATATGAATTGGCACAGCCTTGCTATGCCGAGGCGCTGCCTCTGCTGCCCGAGGACTATCCGGACTACAAGCTGCTCAAACGACGTTCCGACGTGCTTGACGAGCTTGCCGTATACTCGCAGAACGTCAACCTGCAGGACTCGCTGCTGCGCCTCTCGGCCATGGACCCCGAACAGCGCAACAAAATCATCGACAAAATCATCGACGAACTCAAGAAGAAAGAAAAGGAGGAAGCCGAGGCCGCCCGCCGCGAGGAATTCGAGGCCAACCGTGACCAGAACGAGGGCACGCTGAAGGACAACAACTCACAGTCGTTCACCATCAACACGGACAACTCCTGGTATTTCTACAACACCGTGACGCGCAATTCCGGCAAGACGGAGTTCCAGCGTCGTTGGGGTGCCCGCAAGCTGGAGGACAACTGGCGCCGCCGCAACAAATCGTCGTTCAACCTGGATGAATTCAACGCCGCAACCGGCACGTCCGACGGAGAGGAGGAAGAAGAAGAAACCGCCGCCGCCGAACAGACACAGGAAAACGACGAGCAGAAGGCCGAAGCCGACAAGGCCTCCGACCCGCACAATCGCGAATATTACTTAGCTCAGATTCCCGAAACCGAGGAGCAAAAGGCCACCGCGCACCAGATCATCCAGGAAGGCCTGTACAACATGGGTATAATCCTGAAGGACAAATTGGAGGACTTCGGCGCCGCCCGCGAGGAGTTTGACCGTCTGCTCAAGGACTATCCCGATAATGAATATCGTCTGGAGGTGTACTACAACCTGTACCTGATGTACATCCGCATGGGTCGCGACACGGAAGCCGAGTATTACCGCTCGCTCATCCTGCGCGACTTTGCCGAGTCGCCCTACGGTCAGGCGCTGCGCGACCCCAACTACATAGAAAACCTGCGTAGCATGGACGCCCGCCAGCAACAGCTCTACGACGAGGCCTACGCCGCATACATGGACAACAAAAACGCGCGCGTACATCAGATATATGAGGAGATGGAACAGAAGTACCCCCTGAGCAAGACCATGCCCAAGTTCATGTTCCTCCACGCCCTGGCATATGTCACCGAGAAGAAGCCCGAGGAATTCAACTCCGTGCTGCGCAAGATGCTTGAGCGCTACCCGGACACCGACATCACGCCCATAGCATCGGCGTGGCTCAAGGGCATGGCTCAGGGCCGCGAGCTGCAGGCCGGACTCACCAACATGCGCGGCATGATATGGGACATGCGCCTGACCAACGACTCGACCGATATGGCCGAGGGCCAGGCTCAGTTCGAACTGAACCCCGAGACGAAACAGCTTTTGGTGATGACATTCGCCACGGACGAGGTTTCGTCGAACGAACTGCTGTATGAGCTGGCACGACACAACTTCAAATCGTTCGTGGTCAAGGACTTTGAACTCGAGCAGCTGAATTTCGGCCGACTGGGCATGATTGTGATACGCGATTTCGACAACATGGAGGCGCTGAACCACTATCGCTCCGTCATGGCCAACTCAAAGGAACTGCATCTGCCGCCGGGCGTGCGTCCCGTGGCCATCAGCGACCATAACTTCCAGATTCTGCTCACCGAGGGACGCTCGTTCGATGAATATTTCCACTACCTTCAGGAACAGAATTATATCGACACTCAGGAAGGCCTGCTCGTGCCCGAGGAAACCGAAACCCTGCCTGAGGCCGACGCCGCTGCCGCCGAGTACGAGGCCCGACCGGCTGAAGAACCCGGTGAACAGCCTGCCGAAGAACCTGCCGAGCAATCCGAACCTGTCGCAGAACCGGAGCCTGAGCCTGTGGTCGAACCCGAGCCCGAAATTGTGCCGGAAAACGTGCCTGACACCGTTCCTGCGCCTGCGCCCGTTCCCGTTCCCGAGCCGGAACACGTTGAGCAACTCGCGCCGGTCAAGCCGGCGGGCCCCGCTGTCAAACCCGCTCAGCCCAAGCCCGCCGCTCCTCCGGTCATTGTGCCTCAGCCCATGCCTTCACCCAACAAGCCCAAACTGCCCGAATATGACCCCGGCAGCGAAGGCGATGACCCTCTTTTCGAATGACTATGAATCCTCAGATATTATGGGCCGACGATGAAATCGACCTGCTCAAACCCCATATACTCTTCCTGAAATCACGCGGTTACGACGTGACGACGGCCAACAACGGACACGATGCCCTTGAACTGGTGGCCTCGACGCCCTTTGACCTCATCATCCTGGACGAGAACATGCCCGGCCTTACCGGCCTGGAGACACTGCAGCGCATCAAGCAGCTCTCGCCTCTGACGCCCGTCATCATGATAACCAAGAGCGAGGAGGAGAACATCATGAACCAGGCTTTGGGCAGCAAGATAGCTGATTACCTCATCAAGCCGGTCAACCCCAACCAGATTCTCATAGCCCTGAAGCGCCTGCTGCACAGCGACCGCCTTGTGTCCGAGCAGGCCACACGCGATTACCGCGAGGACTTCCGCCAGATTTCCGACCTGATAAACTCCGCCGACTGTATGGCCGACTGGTACGAGCTGTACCGCCGCCTGGTGTTCCGCGAGATGGAGCTGGCCGATACGGAAACCAATATGGACGAGATGCTGGAGATGCAGAAGACGGAGGCCAACGCCGCCTTCGGCAAGTGGATACGTCGCAACTATGAGCGCTGGATGCCTGACCCCGGCGCCGCATCGGATGCCCCTCTGATGAGTCCGCGCATCTTCCCGGAACGCGTGTTTCCGCTGGTCGAGGCCGGGCAGAAGGTCTGCTTCGTGCTCATCGACAACTTCCGTCTGGACCAGTGGCATGTGGTGCGCCCGCTGCTGGCCGACTCGTTCAAGATTGAGGAAGAACTCAGCACGGCTATCCTGCCCACGGCCACGCAATATGCCCGCAACGCCATATTCTCAGGCCTGATGCCGCGGCAGATAGCGTCGATGTTCCCGGATCTGTGGATCGACGAGGACTCCGAGGAGGGCAAGAACATCAACGAATCGCCCCTGATTGCCACCCAAATTGAACGCTACCGCCGCAAATACAAATTCTCATACAATAAAATCAACGATTCGGCCGGAGCCGAGCGCCTCATCCGCGACTACGGCGCCATTGAGGGCAACGACATAAACGTCGTGGTAATCAACTTCATAGACATGCTGTCGCACGCCCGCACCGAATCGAAAATGATACGCGAGTTGGCATCGACCAACGCCGCCTACCGTTCGCTCACCGAGTCGTGGTTCAAACACTCGCCCGTGCTTGAACTGTTGCGCCGCATGGCCGCGTCGGGCGCCAAAATCATTCTGACCACCGACCACGGCACCATCCGCGTGGACAATCCCATAAAGGTGGTGGGCGACAAGAACACCAACACCAACCTGCGCTACAAACTGGGCAAGAACCTGAGCTACAATCCGCGCCAGGTATACGAAATCAAGCGCCCGGACCGCTTCGGACTGCCCGCGCCCAACGTGTCCACGAGCTACATCTTTGCCTGCGGACATGACTTCTTCGCATACCCCAACAATTATAACTATTACGTGCAATACTACACCGGCACCTTCCAGCACGGAGGCATCTCCATGGAGGAAATGCTGGTGCCGCTCATAACACTGTCATCAAAATAAACACTTTTATGTCACAGACTACCATACACATCGCCGACATAGAACACATAGGCGAAGCCGCCCGGAAATTTGTTGAACTGATGGACGACCGTACCGTCTTTGCCTTCAACGGCGAGATGGGCGCCGGCAAGACCACCTTCATCTCGGCCCTGGCCTGCGCCTTGGGCGTGGACAGCGGCGAGGCCAATTCGCCCTCATTCGCTCTGGTCAACGAATACCGCTCCGACACCACGGCCGAACTCATCTACCACTTTGACCTCTACCGCCTTGAGAACCTTGAGGAAGCCATCGACATGGGTATCGAGGACTATCTTGACTCCGGCGCGCTATGCCTCATAGAGTGGCCCGAGCTGGTCAACGACATCCTGCCGGACGACACCGTCCGCGTAGATATCACGGTCAACCCCGACGGCTCGCGCGACGTCACGGTCAACCTATGAGCGCCGAACCACAGATAGAGCGGGTCGAGGAGTCCGCATCGACCAACAGCCAGCTGACCGCCTGCACTGAAACCCTGCCGCACGGCTACGTCCTGTCGGCGCGGGCCCAGACCGCAGGCCGCGGCCAGCGAGGCAACTCGTGGGAAGCCGAGCCGGGCAAGAATCTGACCTTCTCCATCCTTCTGCGGCCCGAGCGCATCGCCCCGGCCATGTCGTTCACGCTGTCCATGAAGGTAGCCATAGCCGTGGCCCGGACGCTGAGCCGCCTTATGGACCGCGAGGTGAGCGTAAAGTGGCCCAACGACATCTATGTGGGCGACGGCAAGATTTGCGGCATCCTCATCGAGAATTCGTTCTGCGGCCCGCTCTACGAAAAGGCCGTTGTGGGCATAGGCATAAATGTCAACCAGACCGTCTTCCGCTCCGACGCGCCCAATCCTGTCTCCATGGCACAGATATGCGGCCGGACGTTTGACCTCGACACCGTACTGTACGATGTCTGCAAGGCGATTATTGACGAGGTGGACCGCGATGAGCCCGTCGACGACCTCGTGGCGCGCTACCACGGCATGTTGTGGCGGCGCCAAGGTCTGCACCGCTGGCACGACAACCTGACCGACGAGGACCTTGTGGCCGCCATCGCTTCCGTGGCCCCGGACGGCTATCTTACCCTGGCAACCGAGCCGCCGCGGACGTATGCGTTTAAAGAAGTAACAGCAATTCTATGAAGCCCCAGTATATTCCCCTTACGCCCCTGCCGGGCGCCGACGGACACGGACCGCTGATAATAGCCGGACCGTGCAGCGCCGAATCCCGCACCCAGATTGACCAGACGGCTCGCGCCCTGAACAATTTTGGCGTCAAAGTGTTACGTGCCGGTGTATGGAAACCGCGCACACATCCGGGCGGTTTTGAGGGCATAGGCGCCGAGGCACTTGACTGGCTGGCCGAGGCCAAGCGCAACTACGGCATGGCCATAGCCACTGAGGTGGCCATGGCCCGCCACGTGGAGGATGCCTACCGCGCCGGAGTGGACATAATGTGGATAGGCGCGCGGACATCCGTCAACCCGTTCGCCGTCCAGGAAATTGCCGATGCCCTGGAAGCGCTGCCCGTAAAGCCCGCCGTGCTGGTCAAGAATCCCGTAAACCCCGACCTTGAACTGTGGATAGGGGCCATCCAGCGCATCAGCAAAGCCGGCGTGACCGCACTCGGCGCCATCCACCGAGGCTTCACGGCCTACGGCAACAACAGCTACCGCAATCCGCCGCACTGGAGCATACCCTTCGAACTGCGCCGGCGTCTGCCGGGGCTGCCCGTCATCTGCGACCCGAGCCACATAACCGGCTGCGCCTCCATGGTAGCTCCCACGGCATCGCAGGCCATCGGCATGGGTCTGGACGGTCTGATTGTCGAGGTGCATCCCCAGCCGGAAAAGGCCCTGAGCGACAGCGCACAGCAGCTCACACCGGCGCAGTTTGCCGACCTGCTGGCCAATCTGCCCGTAATGGGCGGTCATGCCGACAGCGATGCGACCAAGCTCGATGACCTGCGCGTGCAGATTGACCATATCGACGATGAAATAATCGACCTGATAGCCCGCCGCATGGCCGTGGCCGCGAAGATTGGCCGGCTCAAACACATGGTCGGCATGCCCGTACTGCAGAGTCAGAGGTACAATTCGCTGATGAACGACCGCATAGAATCCGCCGTCGCCCTGGGACTGGACGCCGATGTCATGCGTCGGATTTTTGCCGCGCTGCACGAGGAGTCCGTGCGTCTGCAGCTTCTGTCAACCGACGGAGAATAAGTGCTTTAGCGCTTTGAGACGCTCCGTAAACGTCTCGATACGTCCGTTCTGCTCTGCCGTGCGGCCGTATATGTCGCGCCCGCAGCCCGAGTGCGAGCAGTACTGCGCGTCGGAGTCGTTGGAGTGTCCCGCCGGGCAGATATAGCGCCACGACCTGCGGCCGAGCAGGTTGGTGCGCTCCTCCACGCACCCGCAGGGCTCCATGGTCTCGATATAATCGCTGAGCTGCTGCATGCGGTTCACCTCATCGGGTGTGTATTCGCTGCGATACGTGTCAATGAGGCTCAGCGCCGTGTCGCCGCAGCCGTTTTTGATCAGTTCAAGGATAGCCGCGGCATCGAACAGCCGGCAGCGCTCCACCAGTTCGGCAGCCTCACGGGCGTGCGGGCCGGTTAGGGCCGGATAGACGGTCGCCACGGCATATTCAACCGGCACAGCCGCTAAATATACCGGAAATTCCTCAATGGCGGTCTGGTGCAGCTCCTGGCGGTCCTCCTCGTCAAGCTCAAGCGAGCGCAAATATTTGGTGAACAGCGCCGGGCCAAGACCTGTCATGGCGTTGGCCGTGATATATTGCCAGTTGGAACGGGTAGGGAACACATCGGGGCGGTCAATCAGCTCCAAATAGCGGCGGCGGAGCTCTTCGGCCCGCAACTGTTCAAAACTGATTGTCCTCGCAGCAGGTTCGGGCTTCACGTCAGCGCGTCTTTATGATTTCGTCTTCGGTGATGATGTAGTGTACCGGCACATCGAACGGCTCAGGCTCAATGTCGTCGCACATCTGGCAGGCATAGGCCACGCCGACGGTGACGGCGCGTGCATCGCGCAGCAGGCGGTCATAGTAGCCGCGGCCGCGGCCCAGACGGTTGCCGGCACGGTCGTAGGCCACGCCCGGAACGACAATCATCTCAATGGTGTCGATGTCCACGGTATCGTCGCCCTGCGGCTCCTCGATGTTGAACGAGCCCAAATGCAGGCGCGAGCGGTCGTAAGGCAGGATGTCCAGGTTCACGCCGTTGACGCGCGGCAGGTAGAAATGCTTGCGCGTGTGCCAACGGTCGATGAACTCATGTGTCGAGACCTCGTCCGGCAGCGAGTGGTACATCAGAATATTGTCGGCCATCATAAAAGCGGCGGTCCGCTCAAGCTGACTGAATACGCGGCGGGCAGCCTCGAGACGTTCAGATGCGCTGAGCAGGCTCTTGCGGGCCTTGACGCGCATGCGTATGGATTCTTTATTCATCTTCTTCTACGGATACTTCTTCTATGGCCTGAAGGATAGTGCGGTCCACGCCTTGGTGAATCTGCTTGACAGCCTCCTTGACGGTGGGGTCCGTGGGGTTGACTATCTCGAAATAAGCGTCCATGCCCAGGATGTCGCGTGCTATCAGGGCCTTTAGTTGATTAACAATCAATCTGGCCGAATTGTTGATGTAGTACCAGCGGCGGGCAATGCCGTTATCGGCGGCATAGTTGACAAAGGCGCCCAGCAGGATGTCGTTGGAAGGCAGCATGGACTTGAGCTGCTCCACATTGCGGGCCTTTTCAAGCTGGTCGCGGTTGATGTCGGCATACTCGTAGGCGAACTTCTGGAGCAGTCCGGCGTTGGCCACCGACAGGTAGTAGGAGGTGATTCCGGTGGTATCCGAGGGCACGAATATGTCGGGCAGGATGCCGCCGCCGCCGAACACCTTGCGGCCGTTCACCGTAGTGAACACATGCGCGGCGTCATACTTGGTGGTATCGGCGGCGAAAATCTCGCCGTTGGTGTAGCGGTCATAGATTTCCGCTTCGTAATCCGTATTGCTTCCGGCCTTGTAGTCCTTCTGGATGCAGCGGCCCGAGGGGGTATAGTAGCGCTGCACGGTCAGGCGAATCTGCGATGAGTCGGGCAGGGTGATCATGCGCTGCACAAGGCCCTTGCCGAAGGTGCGGCGGCCAATGATCAGGCCGCGGTCGTTGTCCTGGATGGCGCCGGCGAGAATCTCGGACGAGCTGGCCGTGAATTCGTCCACGAGCACCACAATCGACTCGGCGAAGAACGAACCTGTGCCATCGGCCGGGATGATGAGGTTCTCGGCCTTGTTGCGGCCGCGGGTCTCCACGAGCACGTCGCCCTGGCTGAACAGCTCGTTGGCTATGAGGATGGCCTGGTCAAGCAGACCGCCGGAGTTGCCGCGCAGGTCTATGATGTAGCCGGTGGCGCCCTTGTGGCGCAGCGAGTTTGCTGCCTGGAGGAATTCGCTGTAAGTGTTGTTGGCAAACTTGCCCAGACGGATGTAGCCTATGCTGTCCTCGATGAGGTATTTGGCATCGATTGACGTTGTGGGAATCTCGCCGCGGACAATGTCGAATGTTACGGGCTTGCGTGTGCCGTTGCGCTTGACGGTGACGGAGACTTTGGTGTCCTTGGCGCCGCGCAGGGCCGCAAAGACGGCCTCGTTGGTGACACCCTTGCCGGTCATGTTCTTGCCGTCGACGGCTATGATACGGTCGCCGGCCCGCATGCCCACCTTTTCGGCCGGGCCGCCGGAAATGACCTCGACCACGCAGATTGAATCGTCCATAATCTGGAACTGCACGCCCACGCCGAAGAAGGAGCTCTCCAGGTCGCGGTTGGCCATTTCAAGCTCGTCGCGGGGGATGTATACGGAATGGGGGTCGAGATTGCGCAGCAGCTCGGGGATGGTCAGCTCCACAAGACTGTCGGACGACACTTCCTCGACATACTCGTCGCGGATGAGATCGAACACCGTATTGAGCTTTTCGTGGGCGGGCGAGTTAGGCCGTCCGCCGCCCAGCATCAGCCCGAACCACATGCCGGCGGCCACAAGAGCCGCAGCCAACAGAGGCGACCAGACTAAAAGACGTGATTTTTTATTCATAAACGGATGGTTATTCTCCCAGATCAGGAATGTGCACACACTCTATGCCGGCGCGCTGCAGAAGGTCTACGCCGTCGGTGATGCGGTACAGTTCGTTGAACACTACGCGGCGTATGCCGGCCTGGATGATAAGTTTTGAGCACTCGACACAGGGCGATGCCGTAACGTAAAGCGTGGCCCCGTCGCTGGAATTGTTGCTGCGGGCCACCTTGGTGATGGCGTTGGCCTCGGCATGCAGCACATAGGGCTTGGTGAGGCCGTTCTCGTCCTCGCACACGTTCTCAAAACCGGCGGGCGTGCCGTTGTAGCCGTCGGAGATGATCATCTTGTCGCGTACGATTATCGCACCGACCTTGCGGCGCCGGCAGTACGAATTCTCGGCCCAGATACGGGCCATGCGCAGGTATCGGCGGTCCAGAAGGTCTTGTTTTTCGTTCGATATATCCATGGTGTCAAAACATTATGCAAATGTAAGCAATTTATGCATATGACGGTGACATATAGTGCTAAAATTTGTCAATTGGCGAAGTCGACGCTCAGGCCGATCTGGAAACGGCGGGGATTGAGGGGATAGTCGGGCATGGAGAAGTAGTTGGAGCTGAACCATCCCTGGTTGACGTGGCTCATCATGACGTAGAAACGGCAGCGCGACAGCTTCATGTTGGCATAGGCGTTCATGAAGGGGTAGTTGCCAATGAGGGTATCGTGCTGGTTGGCAAAGGTGGCCGTGGCGGGCTGATAGCGTGGCGCGTAGTAGCGGGTGTAGTAGTCGCAGTCCACGCCGAGTTGCACGGTGAGCGTGGCCAGCTTGAATCTCAGATAGAGGTTTGAATATACGGCCAGGGCGGGCAGGGAGATGATCCGGTCGTCCGATGAGGTCTGATAGGTGATGCGGTTGTCCCAGTGCAGGATGCCGGCGTGGAGGTTCTGCTGCAGGCGCGCGCTGAATATCTGTACGCTGCCGCCGTGCTGAACGGGCACGTAGTCGGAGCTGAAATAGAGATGATTCTGTATGTTGCACACCTCGGCGCCGATGATGGTGCCGCTGCGGCCCACGTAGATGTCGCCGCCGAAACGGACGTCGCGCGTCTTGCCGAAGTCGTTCTTCCACATGAAGTGGTTGGAAATGAAGTTGTTGAGCAGATAGGGTGCGGCCACATTGTTGAACGAGCCGAAGGCGTGTACGCTCAGGGTGTCGCCGAGCAGCGGCCAGCGCGTGGCCACGTCGCCGCGCAGGCGTATGTCGCCGGCTATGCGCCCGGTAATGCCGAAGTCGGCCGTGGCGGCATAGGTCAGGCGGGAGCCCCGCTGCTTGGTCAGCTGGCCGCCCACGCGGAACAGGTGTTCGGTGGCCTTGGGAGCTATGGTGCCTATGCCCTCGGGGAAGGGTGTGAGCTGCAGCCCCTCACGGTCAAGCGTATCGGCCACCTGGGTGTAGCGGTTCATCTCATAGGTGGCGAAGGCCGCCAGCCCGAATTTGGCCCACTTGTTGAAGCCCTCCAACAGCGACACGCCCAGCGTGTTCTGCAGGCTGTTGTATTTGGTGTATTCGTGGGTGGCGTCGGGCGTCAGATAGGTGTTGGCGAAGAACGATGTGAGGTCCTCCTTACGGTCGTCGCTGAACATGTGGGCGCCCTGGGTGTACTTCATTGTCCAGACGAATGAGGTCACGGGGATGTATGTCCGGCGGGGCACGGTATCGCCCTCGGCAAGTTCCTCCTCATGCCAGTAGCCTACCTTATAGCGGTGGTTCATAAGGAATTGTCCGCCCTTGACGCGGGTATGTGCGTTCTGCAGGCGCACGGGGATTGTCTTGGGGTCAACCTTGGTCACGCCGCCCTGCACCACGGCGGGGTCGGTGATGTAGAGCGGGTCGGTGATGCCGCCGTTCTCCTTGTTGAGCAGGTTGTAGTGATAGAAGTAGCCCTGGAACTCATAGCGGTCGCCCAAATATGAGCCGGATGCGCCCCACGAGAGGTTCTTGGCGGCCTGATTGGTATACGAGCCCTTGGAATAAAGATAGTCCAGCATGGCGTCGATCTGCGCCTTGGCGTTTATGTTGCCTGAAAAGACGCCGGTGAGGCGGTCCTGGGCGTTGTCGCGGCTGCCGCCGGTGTTGTAGCTCAGGAAGGTGACGGGGATGTGCGAGTTGTAGAACAGGGTGGTGGATTCGGACGGTATCCAGCTCTGCACGGCGTCACGGAAAAAGAAGTCGCTTGTCGCTCGCCGCTCGGACCAGATGCTGTTGCGGCCTTCGCCGCCGAGGTTGCCGGTGCATGCCCAGGCGTCGGACATCAGCGAGGGGACTGAGCGCTGGGCGTAACCGTCGGGCACGGTGTCGACGGGAGCAGGCTCGCGCAGGCCCAGCGGCTCGATGATTCGCCACGCATAGGGCGGGGGCAGGTTCGGGCTCTTGGCCGCGCAGCCCAGCCACGCGAACACGAGCGCCGGAATCAGCGTCAAAATCTTTATATATCGTTTCATAATTGTAGTGCGTTCATACTGTCAATGATGAAATTGCGCATGTGGGGCCGCAGCTCGGACGATTGCGTCAACGCGGTAAGATGTCCGACGGCTTCGGCTGTCATCTGATTCTTGTCGGCCCACTTGAGAATGTTCTGCGCCAGCGTGGCGATGAAACGTTCATGCGTGGGCTTTAGGTTGAGATAACGGTCGGCTCCGGCCACTAGACGCAGCACCAGCATCATCATGTCAAGCTCGGCCTCCGCTCCGGGTTTCAGCCCGGCAAAGTCCTTGATTATCTTCTTGAAAACCGTCACGCGGGCATTACTTGTGCCCCAGTGCGTGCGGTTCAGCTCCTTGATGACCAGCTTGCGGGCCTTATCTAACTTGGCCTCGACATCCGGGTTCAGAAAGAAATCGAAGTACTCCTTCATGACGGGCGAGGCATCATAAGCGTCGAGCAGCATCTGTCGGAGCTGCTCGTCCGTCATGGTCGCAATCTCTTTCCGGAAGGCCGATTTGGACATGTGTCAGATAACTTCCAGGTCGGCGTTCAGGCGCTGGCGCACAACCTCATACATCATCACGCCGGCGGCCACCGAAACGTTGAGCGAGCCTATATGGCCGAACATCGGGATGGACACGCGTGTATCGCAAAGCTCCATGACGGCGGGCGATATGCCTACGTCCTCGGCGCCCATGACCAGCGCCACCGGGCCGGTATAGTCGGCCAGGGTGTAATTGCCGTTGGCCTTCTCGCTCACGGCCACAATCTGGAAACCGCTGTCCTTCAGGAAGCGCACGGCGTGGGTCAGGGAGCGTTCGCGGCACACGGGGAGCGACAGCAGGGCGCCGGCGGAGGTCTTGACGGCGTCGCCGCCCACGGACACCGAGCCGCGCTCGGCTATGACCAGCGCGTTGACGCCGCAGCACTCGGCCGTACGGGCTATGGCGCCGAAATTGCGCACGTCGGTGATGCCGTCAAGCACCACCACAAAGGGCAGGACGCCTTCGTCGTACAGCCCCGTCACCAACTGGCCCAGGTCGTGATATGTCACGGCCGAGAGCATGGCTATGGCACCCTGATGGTTCTTGCGGGTGATGCGGTTGAGACGCTCAACGGGCACGCGCTGAGCCACGATGTGATGCTCGCGCAGCAAGGCGAACATCTCGGCGGCAAGCTCGCCCTGCAGGTCTTTCTTGACAAAAAGTTTGTCTATCTGACGACCTTCTCTGATTGCTTCGATAATGGCACGCAGGCCAAAAATATAGTCGGTATCTTGCATAATGTCATTTGTTTAGGAGTGAATCGGCTGTGGCCAGGGCAGCGGCGTCGGCAGCATCGCCGGAGAGCATCAGGGCCAACTCGGCCCGGCGTCCGTCGCGGTCCAGCACGGCTATGTGTGTGGCCGTTGAAGTCTCGTCGTCGCTCTTGTACACCTTCATGTGTGCGTCGCCGCGGGCGGCTACCTGGGGCAGGTGGGTTATGGCAATGACCTGCATGCGACGCGAGGCATCGGCCATCAGCATGCCCATGCGTGCGGCCACCTCGCCTGACACGCCGGTGTCAATTTCATCAAATATGATTGTTGGCAGATGCAGCTTTTCGGCCATAATGGCTTTCAGTGCAAGCATGACGCGGGAAATCTCGCCTCCCGAGGCCGTGGTGCCTGCCGCGGACAGTTCCTGGTTCTTGTTGAAGGCCAACTTCCATTCCACCGTGTCGGCGCCGTCGGCGTTGAGCTTGCCGGGCGTGATGACGATTTGGGCGCGCAGATTGGACATGCCCAGCGGGGCGGCTGTGCGCACAAGCTGCTCTGACAGCTCGGCGGCTGTGGCCGTGCGTCGTGCGGTCAGCTGCGCGGCTATCTCCACTGCGCGGCGTTTGAGCTTCACGGCGGCGGCCTTGTACTCGGCCAGGACGTTGTCGGCGTCGGCAAGCTGAGCGAGTTTGGCGGTCAGGCCCTCGCGGATGCGGATGAGCCCCTCGGTCGAATCGACTTTGAAGCGCTTCATGGCCGCGTTGATTTCGCTCAGGCGGTCGTCGATTTCGTCAAGCGAAGCCGGGTCGCGGCGCAGGCCCGAAGCCTGGCGCTCAATGGCATCGGCTATGTCAGCCAACTCGATGCGCACGGATTCGAGCCGCTCGCTCAGGGCGGTGTTGTCAGTCCGCGACAGGGCGTCAATGGCTTTGTCGACGGATTCGACGGCGCTGTTGTCGCCCGAGCTGAGGCTTGTCGACGCCTCGACTATGGCGCGGCCGTCGGACAGGGCGCGGGCTATCTCCTCGCGCTGCTTCTCCAGGTCGGCGTCCTCTCCGGGCAAGACGTTGAGCTCGTCGAGCTTGTCAAGCTGATACTGCATGAAGTCGGCGTCGTTGCGGGTGGCGTCGATGGTGTCGCGCGCATCGGCAAAGGTGCGCAGGGCGCTGCGATATTGGGCGTAAACGGCGTGATACTCGTCCAGCAGGCTGCGGTTGTCGCCCAGGCTGTCAATCACCTCGAGTTGGAAGGTGGCGTCGGACAGCATGAGGTTCTTGTGCTGCGAATGGATGTCGATGAGCACGGCCGAGATGTCGCGGAGCGCCTGCAGCGTGGCCGGCGTACCGTTGACAGTGGCGCGCGAGCGGCCCGACGGAGCTATTTCGCGCCGTATGACGCACTCCGTGCCGTCAAAAGGAAGATTCTCGTTTTCAAAAATCCGGCTGAGCGCGGCGGCTGACGTTTCATCGAGGTTGAAAGTGGCCTCGACAACGGATTTTCGGGTCTTGTCGCCCGGCGATCTGCTGTCCGAGCGCTTGCCCTGAAGCAACCCCAGGGCGCCGAGGATAATCGACTTGCCGGCACCGGTCTCACCGGTGATTATATTGAAATGAGGATGAAAATCAAGGCTGATCTCACGGATGAGGGCATAATTGCTGATGCGTAGACGGGCTATCATTTTTCCTGGCCTTTCTTAATCTTTTCCAGACGTTCCTGGTCGGTTGGCTAAAGCGGTTCAAGGAGTTTGAAGACCTCTTCACGTTCCTGCGCCGGAGCCTTGGAGTAGACGTTGACCAGCTCGTCCATCTTGGCGTCGCGGAACAGCGAAAGGGCCACCGACATGGGCTGCTGGTCAAAGACAGCCTTGACGGCGGAGAGCGATTTGGTGATTTCGGCACGGCCCTTGTCGGGCGAGAGCGACATCTGGTCCAGGCCCATGCGGTGGTAGTCGTAGAGCATGCGCCTCAGGCCCTGGCCGGTGCTGCCTTCGGTGAAGGCCGACAGCAGCGCGCTGCGATTCTTGGTGTCCTCAAAGGCTTTCCAGCCGACCTCGCCTGACGACTGCGCCATCTGCACAATCATCTTCAGGCGCTCCCAGAAGGGCTCGCCGCCGTTGGGCGCGAAGGTGTCGAAGTCTATGGCCAGAATCAGGTAGGCGTAGAAATTGAGGATGGCCGTTATCTGATTTTCCATGGTGTTGGCTGAGAAAATCAGCGGCTCGCCTTCCTGATATGTGAAGTCAATCTTGGTGTCCTTGAAGTTGAACGCCGTGGTGGTGTAGCTGCTGTTGTAGACGGGGCGCGTGGCCTGCACCTGGAGGTCGCCGGTGATGGTGCCGTCCTCGTTGTACTCCTTGATGGTGAAGAACAGGCGGCAGTCAATCTTCTCGATGGCCGAGAACTGGGCGGGCGTGAAGGTGGTGGTGTTCATATAGTCGCTGACGGCCGACTGCAGGGTCTCGAACACGGACTTGTTGGTGCCCTGCAGGGCGTCCGTGTTGATTTCGACTTCGCAGTTGAGTTCCTGGGCTGCGGCGTCGAAGCGCGGCAGCAGAATGGCGGCTGTGATGGCGGCTATATAGGGTAATTTCATCGGCTGGGGAGAGGTGTGGGTATGTTGTCAAGTATGTCGGCGGCCACGTCGGCTTTGCTTTTGAGCCCGAACTCCAGGGTGGGGCGTCCGTCGGCATACATGATGCTTATTTTATTTGTATCGGTTCCGAATCCGGCCCCCTGGTCCTGAAGGGAGTTTATGACAATGGCGTCAAGGCCCTTGCGGACTAACTTCTCGGCTCCGTTCTGCATGGCGTCAGATGTCTCCAGTGCGAATCCCACCAGAGTCTGTCCGGGGCGGCGGCATGCGCCCAGGGTGGCGGCGATGTCCGGGTTCTTCACTAATTTGATGCTGTCGAGGCCCTCGCCGGGATGTTCGCGCTTGGCTTTGCGGTCAAGCACGCGCTCGGGGCGGTAATCGGCCACGGCGGCGGCGAATATGGCCACGTCGGCGTCGCTGAACGCGCGGCGGGCGGCATCGAGCATCTCACGGGCGGACTCCACACGCACCACTTTGACACCGGGCAGGGTGTCGAACGGATGCACGGGCCCGCTGACCAGCGTCACCTCGGCCCCGCGGCGGGCAGCCTCGTTGGCCAGGGCATAGCCCATCTTGCCGGACGAGAAGTTGCCGATGAAGCGCACCGGGTCGATGCGTTCATAGGTGGGACCGGCAGTGATGAGGACTTTGCGGCCCGACATGGTGCATCGGGCGGCGAAGTAGCGCTCCACGGCGGCGGCGATGGCCTCGGGCTCTTCCATGCGGCCCTTGCCGCTCAGATGACTGGCCAACTCGCCGCTGGCAGCCTCGATGATGATGCAGCCGTCGGCCCGCAGGGTATCAAGGTTGCGGCATGTGGAGGGGTGGGCCATCATGTCCAGGTCCATGGCCGGCGCCACAAAGACGCGGGCGCGGGTGGACAGATAGGACGTAACCAACATGTTGTCGGCCACGCCGTTGGCCATCTTGGCTATGGTGCATGCCGTGGCGGGCGCCACAACGAAGGCGTCGGCCCACAGGCCGAGGTCGACGTGCGAGTGCCACTCGCCGGTGTTGGCGCTGAAGAACTCGGTGATGACGGGCTTGCCGCTCAGAGTCGACATGGTGACGGGCGAGATGAACTCACGCGCGTTAGGCGTCATGATGACCTGCACCTCGGCGCCGGCCTTGACAAATAGACGCACCAGCATGGCCGACTTGTAGGCCGCTATGCCGCCGGTGATGCCGAGCACAATGTGCCGCCCGGCCAGATGTCCTGTTGCGGCGGTGCTCATTTCGATGTCGCTTTCATCTTTATGCGCGTGAAGGCGCGCTTGGTGTCCGAGGGGAAATCGCCCTGCATTATCCAGCTGTAATAGCCGGGGTCGCGTGCCAGTACATCGGCGGCGGGCTGTCCCTTGTATTTGCCGAAGTTGATTATCTCGCGGCCCTCGGCATCGTATATCAAGCGGCCTATG
>CANQZK010000032.1 GCA_947628285.1 uncultured Muribaculaceae bacterium | reverse complement strand
GAAAATCAGCGACTTGATGAAAAATCTCACCAAATCGCTGAAATATTACGTGTATTATCTTCCGAATTATGGATTAATTAAACTCGCCAAATCATCGGTTGATGACCTGGCGAGTTCTTAATTTTAGCCTACGGAGGGGAGAATCTGAAAAGTCAACACTTTTTCAGCGCCCTCGGGAGGTCCTGCCGGCGTTTTTTGTAGAGGTTATTCGGTTACTGTCAATCGGGAGGCCGAGGAGCGGGCTACGGCGGCGGGGGCGTATTGGCTCTGGACAGTGACGGGGCCGGTGGCGAAGCGGCCTTGCATCATCACGGTGGCATCGTAGGTGACGTAGTAGGTGCCCTTGGGCAGGAAGTCGATGAACAGATTCGTGGATGAGTCGCGGTTCTCGCGATAGAACGACACGACACCTGAGCGGGTATAGCCGGGCAGCTGGTCGACGGGTTCGAGGGCTGACGGGCGCAGGTCGGTGACGGTGAGGTACTGCATGTCGGCGTTGACGGTCATCATAATCTGTACGCGTACACGCTCGCCCAGGCGCGGGGTTTTGGTGACCACCCATGCGCCGTCGCGTTCCACCAGGAAGCGCTTTGTTACGGCCAGATCGGGGCAGTCAGCGGCGGCCACGCTGTCGATGGGCTGCTTGCTTACCGTGGTGAGCGAGCCGTATGAGGCCGCGGGGCCTTGCGGGCGGGTCACGGTGAGCAGTTGGCCGGCGTCGTCGGTCGGCAGACGCAGCGAGATGCTGCCGGTGGCGTATTCAATCTTGTCGGGAACAATGGCGCGGCCTCCCACGGTGATTGTGGCGGTGCTGTCCGAGGGCAGCGACGTCCACTCCGTGCCGGTGGCCAGCAGCGCGGCTACCATCTGAGCGGTTCCGAACACGCCCAGGTCGTCGTTGAGGCGTGTGCGGGCCACGAGCCACTGGCGCATTCCGTCAAGGGGTGCGACGCCGGGTTCGATGGCCGCGAAGGCCGTCATCAGGGTGGTGTAGTTGTCAACCGTGGTCACCGAGGGGAAGGATATCGAGCCGTCGGGATGCGACACGGCGAACTGGCCCACGGAGCGCATGATTTCAGAGGCGGTGTTGCCGTAGCCGAAGGCTTTCAGCGTCAGGGCATACATGGCCTTCGAAGAGGTGGACGCCTTGCGCCAGTTGCGTATCATGTCCTGAACGGCCCGGTCGACGGCGCGGCGTCCGGCCAGCGTAGTCGGCTTATGGCCGGGGTAGAGCGACAGCAGATAGGGATAGACGGTATAGTCGTTGGGGCGGATGGAGTTCTCCACGTACTTCAGGCCGCGGGCGGTGATTCGGTCGATGTCCGAGCCTGCGGGGATGAAGCCGTAGCGGTTGAGTTCGCCCAAAAGCGAGAGGACTGTCGAGGTGGCCCAGAGCGACGAGCGGTCGCACCAGGAGCCCCAGCGGAAACCGCCGTCGGGGTTCTGCAGCTTCTTGAGGGCGGCCACGGCCTTGTCAAGGGTGCGGGCCGATGCGGCGGCGTCGAAGGTGGTCGAGAGAGCCGCCATGCGCTCGTTTTGCGAAGCGGCATCGCGCATCCAGGGCGTGCCGTCGGCCATGAAGGCCTTGAGGTCCTCGTTCTTGAGCAGTTTGGACACGAGGGCCGAGTCGGACGGCTCGGATTCCCACATATCTATCACTTGCGGAATCTGCGGATAGCGCTTGGCCAGGCCGCGGGTCAGCAGTGCTCCGAAGGCCGATACGGCGGCCTCGGGCGACGTCATCTCGTCGCGGACGGTGTACAGGCGGGGCATGGCCTTGACCACTTCCCATACCGGGTTGGCGCAGTACTGCACGGCTATGATGGTGGCGTCATTGTCGCGGGGCAGCTCCGACGTGAATGTGGGGCTCTGCTCGTTGAGGACGAAGGTTGTGCCGTCAATTACCGTTATGCCCGATTCCAGGATGGGCACGGACTGCTGCTCGCCGTCGCTGAAGCCCGGCACGCGGGCTATGATGCGGTAGCCGACCAGCGCCTGACCGACGGGCGCGTTCATCGTCGTGGCAACGACGTATGAGCCGTTGGCGGCAATTTCGGCCTGCATGTTGTCGCGGCTTGATACCAGGCCGGTGGCGGGGTCGAAGACCTCGACGGTGATGTCGGCGGTGACAGCCGAGTCGCTGCGGTTGTAGACCGTCGAGCGGACCGTGGCCTCATCGCCCTCGCGCAGGAAGCGCGGCAGGTTGGGCTGCACCATGACGGGCTTTGACGCCATGGCCAGACGGTCCATCGAGGTCGATTGAGCATCGGCGGTCCAGGCCAGGGCGTGGAAGGCCCATGTGGTGTTGGCGTTCGGAACCGTGAATGTCAGTCGGGCCGAGCCGTCGGCATCCACGTCAATCTGCGGCATCCAGAAAGCCTGCAGAGTCTGGCCGGTGCGCAGTGTCAGGTCCTCGGCGGGCTGTGCGGCGCCTTCGGCCTGCTCTGCCTCTTCCTCGATGGGTTCGGCTTCAGCCGTGGCGCTGTCGGCAGTTGCGCCGGCGCTCAGTATGGCCTTGGCTTCCGGGCGGGCGGCGCCGTAGTCGGCCGCCGAGTTGGTCACGGCGGACTCGTATAAAACGGCATCTTCAACCACCTCGGTGGCCATGGAATTGTATCGGACGTTGCCGCGCACGCGCAGCATCATGTGCATCCGGACCGGTGTGTAACGGAAATCCGGCTGCTGAACATTGAACCATGAGCCGCGGCGCATCTTGCCGGGGAAGTAACTGTTGACAGTCGGGTTGATGCCCAGGCTGCTCAGGCTGAGCCACGATGCACCCTGCGGGCTGTAGAGCAGAGGCATGGAGTAGGGTTTCAGTGCGTCCAGCGCGTGATTGTACATGGTGGCCACCATGGCGCCGCTGACGGGCGTACCGTCGGCGCGGGACAGGCGCAGAGTCCATGTCTCCTGCGTTCCGGGTACGAGTTTGTCGCGCCACACGGCTGTCTCCAGGCGCAGTTCCGAGGGGTCGACGGCTATCAGCTGTACGTTATCGTCGAACCATGCCTCGTAGGGACCGCCGAACACGCGGACATCAGCCGTGGCCGTGTCGGCGGGCATGATTACCTTCAGGTCAGAGAATCCGGCGGGCAGGCTGTAGCGCTTCACCTCGACACCGCCGCGGCGGCCTATGGCCACGAAGATGTCGGCGGGACGGGGCAGGCCCAGGCGGAAGCTTGCCTCAGTGCCCGGTGCGGCCTTGACCTCCCTGACGGGCAGGATGGCCGGGACGCAGTCCGGGACAAGGTTGCGCGCAGTGCTGTACAGCGTTACCCTGGCGGCGATGGTATCGGCGTCGCACAGGGCGGTGTCCACGGGCGTGGCGCGGAACGTATATTTGCCGGGATCGATGTCGGCAAGGTCTAGGGTAAGGCCTTCGGGCGTGATGTCGGCGCGGCCCGAGCGGGCAGTCCGGCCGTCGGCTTCCAGCCACCAGTTCATGGCCAGGGTGGATGCGCGGCCCGAGCCGTCGTAAGCCTTGAGGTTGAGCACAGTGGCCTTGGTGCAGTCAATCTGTCGGGCGATGCCGCTCTCGATGATGAACGGTTTGCCCGTGGTGAAGAAGGTGGAGCGCTCAGCTGTCGAGGCGGCGCGGTCGGTGACGGTTACGCTGACGCTGTAGTCCTCGCCTGGCTCGATTCCGTCGGCGTTGATGACGGCTTCAAAGCAGCCGTTGGCGTCAGTCACGGCGGTGAAGGTACGGGTCGTGCCCTCGGCGCGGCGGAACCACCAGCACCAGCGGGGGCACTCGGTCAGGCGGACAGCCACATCGGCGCCGGCCACGGGCATGCCTGAATAGGTAATGGCGCGGCCGCGCACAGTGACGTCGCCCTCGGCGGGCGCGCCGCGCTCAATGGTGAGCGTGTCGACCTCAAATGTCGGTGCCTTGAAGTCGCTGACAGTCACGCTTGCGCCGCCTATGTAGTTGCTGTCATGCACGGCGTGAAGGCTGAACATGCCGGTCAGGCCCGAGGCGGGCAGGGCAAAGACGCCGTGAGCGCGGCCATAGGAGTCGGTCGTGACACTGATGGTGTCAATTTCGTTGCCGTTGACGTCGTAGAGCACCACGTCAGCCTTGATATCGGCTGCAAGCGATGCGCCGCGGCCACGGCCGGGAGTGCGAATGGCCGTCAGGCTCCATTGCAGCGAGTCGCCGAGATGGTAAAGCGCGCGGTCGGTATAGATTGTGCCGGAAACGGCCTGGCCGTCCGCTTCCTCCTCATTGAAATATCCGTACAGGCCCACCTGGCGGCCGAAGGCATTGAGCTTGCCGCCGGCTATGGCGCCGATGTCGGTGTATCGGGGCGGAATCTTGTTTTTCAGCTTCGACGCGGGCAGGCGGAGGATGCCGTCGGCATCGGTGGCTCCGAGGACTGTCTGCGGATTTTTGGACGATACCAAGGCCACGACCTTGACATCGGCCGACGGGCGTCCCGAGGCCATGTCGGTCATCACCGCGGCCACGTTGCCGGCGTTATTGAGCAGAGTGGGGCGCAGCGATGTAGCTAATACGTAGAGGTTGCCGCCGCGCTGGGGAGCCTCCACGCCGTTGACAATGGGACGGAGCTCGTACAGACCGTCGGTGTCGAAGGTCAGCTTGACCGTGCCCGTGGCGCCGTACTTCTCAGGCATCTCCACAGACTTGCCGCTCAGGCGCGTCATGCGGTAATTGCGGTTCTGCTCGGCGGGATTGGTAACGCGGTACACGGCCACGCCGCCCGTGCGGATATAGTTGGCCGTCAGGGTCACTTCAAACTCCGTGCCCGGCAATACAGTGCGGGGCGCGCTGAGCTCGATACAGGGCCGTTTGAGCCATTTCAGCCTGTCCGTGATCACGTCCGTGAACATATTGCGGGGCGTGCGGTCAAGGTAGGTCTCGAATTCGATGATTTTGACCGAATCCGGCAGGCCGGAAAGATTGTACAGTATGTATCCGGCGGCTTCGCCCCCGGGGTACTCGTGATAGCGTTTCAGCAGAGCCTTGTCGTCATTCTGCAAGGCCCGGACGGTCCAGAGCGCGTTGGACAGTGTGCCCGCGGCGGTTGACTCGACGGCTTGGCGCTGAAGGGCTTTGACGCGGTCGGTCTTGCCGGTGTCCTGAAGCAGGTCAATGGCCACGCAGCGCACAAAACCGGCCAGCGTGGGGTAGAACTGCAGGGTCCGTGCGTCGGCCTCGATTATTTTTGAGTAGTCGCGCAGAGGGTTCGTTGCCACCGGGGCGAGCGAATCGAGAGCGAGCGTCACCAGCGAGTCGATGCAGGCACGGAACTGGGCGCCGCTCCATTGGTTGACATCGGCAGGGCGCGGCAGCAGAGGGGCGTCCACGCGGTCGTAGCGCCAGCGGGCGCGGGTGTAGATGTCGTTGTAAGTTCGGGCCTCGTACAGCCGCGCCAGCATAATGACGTCAGGCTGTTTAAGGCTGCCGCAGAGCTCGTCAAGCATAGCGGGCATGACAAAGAGCGAGTCCGGCGATATTGCGCCGGCGGCGACAGTTATCTGCATGGCGGCGGCCAGACGGTCCTGCTCCGGCGCGGCGGGATTATTCAGGACAGCCGTGGCGTCCTTGATGACCGTGCGCGGATAGGCGAAATCCGGTTCCTTGACCTCATCGGGAGCCGCATGAACCATGCACACGGCCGCCACCACGGTCAGCAATAATAAATACAGTCTTTTCATAACTTCGGTTAAGGTTACATTTCTTCTGACGCCAAAGATAGGTATAAGTTTAGGCATTATTAAACAATAAATGTTAAAAACCTCAGTCGGCCGGCCTTGTTAAAGATTTATTAAACTTTAAAAATGCTGATTGTGTTTGAATTTTACTGAGTATCTTTGTGGCAGTATGGAAGAAATCAAAAGAATATTGGTTGTGGAGGACGAGGAGGCGCTTTGCGACGGCCTGGCCTTCAATCTGGAGGCCGAGGGCTATTCCGTGGACCGCGCGTACAGCGCCGAGGAAGCCCTGAGGCGCAATCTCGGCGCATATGACCTTTTGCTGTTGGATATCATGATGGGCGAAATCTCCGGCCTGCAGCTTGCCGGAATCATGAAGTCGAACCCGGCCACGGCGTCCGTACCCATAATCTTCTGTACGGCAAAGGACACGGAGGAGGATATGATAACCGGCCTTGACTTGGGAGCGGACGATTATATCATGAAACCCTACTCGCTTAAGGCCGTGCTGGCGCGGGTGCGCACTGTGCTGCGGCGCACATCTGCCCCGGCGACGACAGCTCCGGCCGGCCCGTCGGACGCCGATGTGGCCTGCCGCGGGCTGGTGTTGTCACAGAAGACCCGCACCTGCACCGTCGACGGTCAGGAGGTGCGCCTGCCCCGCAAGGAATTCGAGATTCTGCTTAAACTCATATCCAACCCCGGGCGCGTGTTCTCGCGCGAGGAACTGCTGCGCGACATCTGGCCCGACGAGGTGGTGGTGCTTGACCGCGTGGTGGACGTCAACATCACGCGCATCCGCCGCAAAATCGGCCCTTACGGCAAGAATATAGTCACCCGCTCAGGCTACGGATATGGCTTCGTCGACTAAACTGACCTATCCGCAGCGACTGTTCCTGTGGCTCCTGGGCTATTCGCTGCTGATGGTGGGCTGCTTTGTACTGTTCCAGTACCATAGGGAGAAGGAATTCAAGGCTGAGGCCGTCAACCGCCAGCTGCAACTCATAAACACATTCATCCTGTCCGAGCTGGACGAGGGCCGCGACCCGTCGGACATCCGTCCGGCAGAGTTCAAGACCTTCGATGAAATCCGCCTGAGCGTAATCAATGCCGACGGCAAGATAATCTACGACAACACGCTTGACACCCTGCCGCAGACCAACCACCTGGACCGCAAGGAGATACACGATGCACTTCAGGCCGGTACGGGCTACGCCGTCAGGCGCCACAGCGAGAGCACGGGCAACAATTACTTCTATTCGGCCCGGAAGGGCGCCGACGGCTGCATTGTGCGCACGGCCGTGCCCTATACCATATCGTTCAGCAGCTTGCTGCAGGCCGACTACGGCTTTCTGTGGGTCATGGGCGCAGTCACGCTGCTGATGTGTGTGGCCGGCTACTTTGCCACGCGCAGGGTGGGGCAGCACATAATCCGCCTGAACCGCTTTGCCGAGAGTGTGGAGCGCGGCGCCCGCATCTCCGATACGGAACCCTTTCCGCACGACGAGCTCGGCGACATCTCCAACCACATTGTGCGCCTGTACGCCCGCCTGCAACAGGCCGTGTCCGACCGTGACAACGAGCACCGCGCCGCCCTGCATGAGCAGCTCGAGAAAGAGCGCATCAAGAAACAGCTCACCAACAACATCAACCACGAGCTCAAGACCCCCGTGGCCTCCATCCGCATCTGCGCCGAGACACTCCTTGCCCATGACAACATGAGCGAGGAGAACCGCCGCCTGTTCCTGCAACGGATATTCACCAACACCGAGCGGCTGGAGCGGCTGCTCAACGATGTCTCGCTGCTGACACGTATGGACGACGGCAAGGAATCCATCGTCCGTGAGCCGCTTGGCCTGGCCGGCATCATCCGCGAGGTGGCAGAGGACCGCCGGCCCCTGGCCGCCTCCAAGGGCATCGTGATTGAGAACCGCGTGTCCGGCCCGATTGAAATGACCGGCAACCCCACGCTGCTCGAAGCTGTGCCCAACAATCTGATAGACAACGCAATCGCCTACTGCGGCGGCACCCGGATAACCGTTGGCCCCGCACGGGCCGAGACTGACCGCGTGGTCCTCGAACTGTCCGACAACGGCTGCGGCATCCCCGCGGAGCATCTGCCGCGCATCTTTGAGCGCTTCTACCGCATAGACAAGGGCCGCTCACGTGCCGCCGGCGGCACCGGCCTGGGGCTGTCCATAGTCAAGAACGCCGTCAAGCTGCACGGAGGTGCCATCACCGCCGAAAACCTCCGTTCCGGCGGCCTCCGTTTCTGCATCACCCTGTCCCGTCGCTCGGGTTAATAAAAACTTAAGATTTTTGAAATATTCATGAAACAATTTCTCACTTACTTTGCCGATAATAAGTAAAGTAAATGAGAATTTAATGGAAACACTGTTTCTCTGTGTAGTGATATTTCTTTTCGTGCTGGCCGTATTCGACCTCTCGGTCGGGGTCAGCAACGATGCCGTCAATTTCATGAACTCCGCCGTCGGCTCCAGGGCCGCATCATTCAAGCGGGTGCTGATTGTCGCCTCGATAGGCGTTTTCATCGGCGCGGCCATGAGCAACGGCATGATGGACATAGCCCGGCACGGCATTTTCCGGCCGGAGCATTTTTCGTTCTATGACCTGATATGCATATTCATGGCCGTGATGGTGACGGACATCATTCTTCTGGACATCTTCAATTCGTTGGGTATGCCCACGTCGACCACTGTATCGATGGTGTTCGAGCTGCTCGGAGCCGCCTTTGTGGTGTCGCTCATCAAGATGGCCGGCGGCATCGGACTGGGTCTCGACCAGCTGCTCAATACCGAGAAGGCCCTGTCGGTCATCATCGGCATTTTCCTGTCCGTGGCCATCGCCTTCTTCTTCGGCACGGTGGTGCAGTTCATCTCCCGACTGATTTTCTCGTTCAATTACCGCAGCAATCTGAAATGGAAAATCGGCATTTTCGGCGGCGTGTGCATCACGGCCATTGTCTACTTCCTGCTGCTCAAGGGCGCCAAGGACATGTCGTTCATGACTCCCGAGGTGAAGGAGTGGATCAGCCGCAACACCGCGCTGATACTTGCCGGCAGCCTGGTGTTCTTCGCCGTGCTGATGCAGCTGCTATATATATGTAAGGTGAATGTCCTGAAGGTGATAGTGCTGACGGGCACTTTCTCACTGGCGGTGGCCTTTGCCGGCAACGACCTTGTCAACTTCATCGGCGTGCCTCTGAGCGGCCTGGCTTCCTATCAGGATTATGTGGCCAACGGCGGCGACGCTCACGGTTTCGCCATGAGCTCGCTCAACGGCCCGGCCAATACGCCCGTGTACTTCCTCATCGGCGCCGGCGTGATAATGGTGGTGTCGCTGGCCACCTCCAAGAAGGGCCGCAACGTGACCAAGACCGAAATCGGGCTGGGCAGCCGCCATTCCGGCGACGAGATGTTCGGGTCGTCGCGCATAGCCCGGCGGCTGGTGCGCTGGGCGCTGTCGCTGTTAGGATGGGTGCGCCGAGTCACTCCACTGCGGGTGCGCCGCTGGTTCAACAGCCGCTTCAATACCGACGAGGCCATCGTTGACAACGATGCCGCCTTCGACCTCATCCGCGGCTCGGTCAACCTGGTGCTGGCCGGCGCTCTGATAGCCTTTGGCACGTCGCTCAAACTGCCGCTGTCAACCACCTTCGTCACCTTCATGGTGGCCATGGGCACATCGCTGGCCGACCGTGCCTGGGGTCGCGAGAGTGCCGTGTTCCGCATCACCGGCGTCATATCTGTGATAGGCGGCTGGTTCCTGACCGCCGGGGCGGCCTTCATCGGCGCCGGCCTTATCGTGGCCGCCATGCACTACGGCGGACAGTGGGTCATGATTCTGTTGGCCGTGCTGACCGTGGGCATAATAATAAGGAGTAATGTGCGGTTCGGCAAGAAGGCCGAGGCCGACAACGGCGACGCCATGTTCCAGGCCATCCTGGCCACGCAGGACAAGGCTCAGGCCTGGCCCATGCTGCTGATGTACATCACCGAGCAGCAGCACAAATTCATGACCTACGCCGAGCAGACTTTCAGCGATGTGACCACGGCCTTTGCCGGCGACAACTCCAAAGTCCTGGGCAAGGCCGAGTCCGCCCTGGCACGGCAGAAGGTCGTGCTCAAGAACGCCCGCCGAAAGGAGACGCTGTGCCTGCAGCAGATTTCGCGCGAGACGGCCATCGAGAAGAGCGCATGGTTCTACCTGAGCAACAACTGCTGCATGGGCATACTGTACAACCTGCGCCGCATCACCGAGGTGTGCCGCGAGCATGTGGACAACAACTTCCTGCCGCTGCCGGCGCGCTATGCCGCCGAATATGGCGACATCCGCGCCCGCATCTGCGACGTGTTCAACTCCACCATTGCCCTGATGCGCTCGGACGACCTCGGCTCAATCAACGCCATCCGCCGCAGCTGTGACGAAATCAAGGACAGCATATCCGACGCTTACCACCGCGTGCACGAGCATCTGCGCGACGGCGACGCATCCACCATGGCCGTGCTCTACGTCTACGTCAACATGCTGCAGGAGACGCAGGAAATGGTGTCGTCGCTGCGCAAGTACCTGCGTGCCTTCGCCAAGCTGCGCGATTCCGACTTCCGCTCGCGCGCCGCCGGCGCTCCCCGCGTCGCACCCCTTGCCGACGCATAAACCGACGCATAATTTAAGGAGATGTTTGGCCGTTCAACAATAATGGATTACCTTTGTTAAAAATATAAACAAAAATTATCAAAATCATGAAAGGCCGAAACATTTTCTTTGCCGCGTTGCTTGTATTGTTAGCCGGCGTTGTGCTTATAATCACTCATCAGACCATCAAATCAGTCGGTGTGGTCATCACCGGCGGTATCCTGTTCATGCTGGCCGGACTGATAAACATGACCGGCGCCATGTCGCGCCGGCGCAAGGACCGCGTGGGCGCAGTGAGCTACGTCTTCACCATGATCACCTCCGTGGCGGCCATGATACTGGGCCTGTGCCTGCTGTTGTTCCAGAGCACATTCACGCCGCTGGTACCCTTTATCTTCGGTGTGCTGATAGCCTGCGGAGCGCTGTATCAGTTCTTCTTCCTGGGCTACGGATGCCGTCCGGCCACGTGCCCGTGGTGGCTGTACATCGTGCCTATCGCCATGGTGGGCGCCGCCGTATACCTGTTCATACAGCGGACTGAGGACAGCGACCCCGTCATCATGCTCGTTACCGGCATAAGCCTGGCCGTGATGGGCGTGGCAATGATGCTCGAGTCAATCTTTGTGGGCCGCTACAACCACAAGACTATCGAGGTGCAGAAGGCCCCGAAACCCGTCGAGCCCGCACCCGCCGGAAGCACTTCCGCCGCTACAGCCGCCCCTGAAGCACCGGCGCAGCCCGAAACTGACAAAAAGGCCGCCGAGGACGCCGCCCCCAAGCCTCTTGACCCCGAATTGTGACCCTAAATGGTGGCTGACAAACGGATTTTTTGCAAAAAATGTCACAATTTCAGCCATTTATTATTGCCAATCCAAAAAAAGTTACGATATTTGCACCTGCAAAACTGATGGAGCGGCTTTGTTCGTGCGTTTTGCTTATCCACTTGGTCAAACCATTACAGTATAATATATCATTCATACCAAAGCAATGACAAAAGCAGATATAGTAAATGAGATTTCAAAATCGACCGGCATCGAAAAGGCCGTCGTACTCGAAACAATAGAGCAGTTCATGCAGATTGTAAAGGACTCTCTGTCTGACGGCGAGAACGTTTACCTGCGTGGCTTCGGCAGCTTCATCATCAAGACCCGTTCCGAAAAGACTGCACGCAATATCTCCAAGAACACCACCATCATCATCCCTGAACACAAGATTCCGGCATTCAAGCCCGCCAAAGTGTTCATGGAAGAAGTTAAGAAATAAAACATTATTAACCATAAAATAACGCGAATATGCCCAGCGGAAAAAAACGTAAAGGCCACAAGATGGCTACACACAAGCGCAAAAAACGTCTTCGCAAGAACCGTCACAAGAAGAAGTAAGCCGCGGGCCCTTCTTCGCCCCGTGACGCAAGCATGGCCTCGGCTCAGCCGGCCTCTTGCACAGACCGTTCATGCAAAGGACAAACACAGGATTCGGGCCATCATGAATGTCACCCTACCGCACGTTTGTCCTTTGTGTTTTTTCTTTTTTTATCATTAACCACTACGACTCATGAAAAGCGAATTAATCGTCGACGTAAAGCCCTCCGAGGTCTCTATCGCACTCCTCGAGGACGGTCGTCTGGTGTCGCTCCAGAAGGAAGCCCGCGACATCGCTTATGCAGTCGGCGACATCTACCTGGCCAAGGTCAAGAAACTCATGCCCGGCCTCAATGCCGCCTTTGTCAATGTGGGTTATGATAAGGACGCTTTCCTTCATTATTTAGATCTTGGTCCTCACTTCGCTTCTTACGCGGAGTACCTCAAACAACTCTTTGGCGGCGACCGCCGGCGCAACATTGCCATCGAGAAAATGAAGCTCTTGCCCGATATCGACAAGAACGGAACCATTGCCGGCACACTCAGCCAGGGACAGGAACTGCTTGTGCAGATTGTCAAGGAGCCCATCTCGTCCAAAGGCCCGCGCCTGACCACTGAAATCACCTTCACCGGACGCTATCTGGTGCTGACTCCGTTCTGCGACCGTATCTCTATTTCGCAGAAAATCAAATCGACTCACGAGAAACTGCGCCTGCGCCAGCTCGTGGAGAGCATCAAGCCCAAGAACTTCGGCGTGATAGTCCGCACATCAGCCGAGGGCAAAGGCGCCGCCGAGCTCATCAACGAGCTCCAGACGCTTGTAGGCTGCTGGGACTCCACCGTGGCCAAGGCACAGAAATCCGAAGCCCCGGCGCTGGTCTACGAAGAAGAGAGCCGCATCCTCAACGTGCTGCGCGATATCTTCAGCCCCTCATTCGAGAGCATACAGGTCAACGACCCGGACGTGTTCGCGCAGATCGAGAAATACGTCAGCCTCATATCGCCCGAACGCAAGGACATCGTAAAACTCTACGACCGCGACGAGCCGATTTTTGACCATTTCGCCATCACGCGCCAGATCAAGTCATCCTTCGGCAAGACAGTGTCGTTCCGCTCAGGCGCATACATTATCATCGAGAGCACCGAGGCGCTCCACGTAATCGACGTAAACTCGGGCAACCGCTCCAAGGCCGCCAACGACCAGGAGAGCAACGCCCTGGAAGTCAACCTGCGCGCCGCCGACGAGATTGCTCGCCAGCTGCGCCTGCGCGACATGGGCGGCATCATCGTGGTGGACTTCATCGACATGAGCAAGGGCGAACACCGCCAGCAGCTCTACGAGCACATGCGCCAGATAATGTCGACCGCCCGCGCCCGCCACAACATCCTGCCGCTCACCAAGTTCGGCCTGATGCAGATCACGCGCCAGCGTGTCCGCCCGGCCCTTGATATAGCCGTGGTTGAAAAATGCCCTTCATGCTTCGGCAAGGGCGAGGTCCAGCCCTCGCTGCTCTTCACCGATACGCTGTTCGAGAAGCTCGACTACCTGGTCAACCACCTGGAGGTGCGCAACTTCATCATGTACGTCCACCCCTTTGTCGACGCCTACATCAAGCGCGGCATCTTCACATCGCTCTACGGCAAATGGCGCCGCAAGCTCGGACGTGTTTTCAAGGTCCTGCCCGACGAGTCACTGGCCTATCTGCAGTACCGTATCCTCGATGCGGAACGCAACGAGATCGACCTCCAGGACGAGAAAGACCTCGACGCATCATCAGCCGCCAAGACCACCAACAAGGCCAAGAACCGTGGCGAGAGCGCCGAAGCCGAGACTGCCGTCGAGGCCGCCTCGCAGCCTGCCAAGCCGGCCCGCCAGCCCAAACCCAAGCAGCCCAAGCCCGCTCCCAAGCCCGCCGCTGCCGAACCGGCCAAGCCTGCTGAAAAGCCCGCCGAAAAACCGGCTGAGAAGGCCGCCGCGCAGACCGACGAGAAGGCTGCCGAAAAACCAGCCGCACCCGCGCCCGAAAAGCGCAAACGCAAGCCCAAACGCCCTGCAGGCGAGAAGCCCGAAGTGCCCGATGAAATCTCGGCCATAATCGATGTTCCGGACCAACCCGCACCCGCTGCAGAGCCTGCAACCGAGCCCGCCGACGCCACCGATGCGGAAGCCGCCGAGGCAAAACCCGCCAAACCCAAACGCTCGCGCAGCCGTCGCCGCAAAACCGACAAGGCTGCCGCACCCGCCGCCGCGGCCGCTGACGAGGTCGCCGCCAAACTCGAGGCACCTCTGCCCCCGGCCCTCCCTCCTCATTCATCAAGATCTGAATCAACCGAGGACTGATTGAATCCTCATGACCCGCATGCGCGGCCGATTTTTACCGGCCGCGCACTTTTTTGTAGAATTATGCTCTGAAGTCTTGCGACTATTTTTGTTCTTCAGAAATTATGATTAACTTTGTCCACATCATCAAATGCCATGTATCTTATCTGAAACCATCTGTACGAATTATGGAAACCTATTTACGACAATACATAGACAAAGTAAACCAGATATATTCTACCGGAGACACAACTGAACATAGTTTCAGAGGAGCTTTTGCATCATTATGTGAATACATTTTAAACAACGTATCTACTGGTGACGAACATTATACAGTGATCAATGAACCGACACGGAAAGAATATGGTGCGCCTGATTATGAAATCGTAAAGGGAGACACAGCCATTGGCTTTATCGAGGCAAAGAATATTGGAGATAACGATTTAAGAGGTAAGCGGCCCACAGGCAATAAGAAACAGTTTGATCGATATAAGAATGCCGTTTCTTCGATAGCATTTACAGATTATCTGAATATAATACTTTACATTAATGGAGAAGAAGTTCTGTCATCATGTATTGGAATAGTTAATGGCTCACAAATTGTATATAATGATGATTCAGAACAAATTTCAAATTTTATAAAAATCCTATCGAAGCTTGGGAATGCGACACTACAGCCCATCCGCAGTGCTAATGTTTTAGCTGATAGAATGGCAAAAAAAGCCAAATTAATAGCCAATATACTGCATAATGCGATGAGTAGAGACCCGCAAAAACAATCTGACGATGATAAAGATTTATGGGGGAAACTTAATACATTAAAACAGTATCTTGTTCACGACATGACAGACAAACAATTCGTGGATTTTTATGCTCAAACTGTTTTATATGGGTTATTTGTCGCAAGAATATATGATAAGACCCCGGAAACATTTTCTTTAGCGGAAGCCGCAGACCTTATCCCCGGAAGTAATCCATTTATGAGGAGAATATTCCGTGATTTGGCACTTGCCCACCCTCATCCGTTTGTAAAAGGGATATTGGAAGACCTTGTAATGCTTTTCAAGGTCACCAATATGAACAAAGTTTTGAGGATATATAGAAAGGACCCATTAGTTCATTTTTATGAAGATTTCCTTGAAGCATATAATCCCAAAATTCGTGAGGATTATGGAGTATGGTACACACCGGTCGAGGTTGTTAAGTTTATTGTCGATTCTGTTGATTCAATTTTGAAAGATGAGTTCAACATTGTTGATGGTATAGCCAATAATGACAAGCTCGAAAATGGCAAACATAAGGTTCAGATTCTTGACCCTGCAACAGGGACAGGCACATTCCTTGCAACCGCAGCGGAGAAGATATTTGAAAATTACCGAGGTCAAGAAGGGCTCTGGAGTTATGATGTAGTCCATAACATTATTCCAAGATTAAACGGCTTTGAATATTTGGTGGCGCCATATACTATGGCACATCTGAAACTTGCAACCGCCCTCAAAGTTGAAGATATTCCCGACCGATTAAATATCTATTTGACAAATTCTTTGGAAGAAGACTATCCAGAAACTCAATTCGAATTTGCAAGATACATCACAGATGAATCCAATGAGGCAAGCATCATTAAGCGTGAAACTCCTATTATGGTGATAATGGGGAATCCGCCGTATAATGAGAAATCTGCCAATACAAGTAAGTGGATTATGGATCTTATGGCGGATTATAAGCAGGAGCCGGGTATGACAAGGATTGAAAGACGAACTAAGCGAGGACTTGTCAAATATAAAAATACACTTGACGAAAAGAACGCCAAAGGTATAAACAATGATTATTGCAAATTCATAAGGCTGGGACATAATTTTGTGACAAGAAATCAAGATGGTGTCCTTGCATATATCTGTGGAAATACATTTACAAAAACCAATATTTTCAGAGGGATGAGATATCGCCTCCTTGAAGATTTTGATGAAATCTACATCCTGAATCTTCATGGTTCGTCTAAATTTGACGAGAGTTGCCAAGATGTTGACGATGAGAACATCTTTAATATAATGGTTGGCGTAAGCATCAATATCTTTGTGAAACGCAAGGATTCACAGCATACAGGGATGGCGACAGTGCATTATAAAGATATATTCGGAACTCGCAGACAGAAACTTGATTTTCTTTCATCACATCAACTTCAGGATATAGATTTTGAAATAATCAGTCCTGAAGCTCCATTCTATGAATTTGGCCCTAAGATAGAAAATTACGATGAATTGAAAGAACAGTATGAGCAGGGTTTCAAACTGGATTTATTGATGCCTAAAAAGACTCAAGGGTTAAAAACAGGTAATGATAAAACATTGATTTTACAAGATGAAACTTCCCTAAAAATACTAATTGAGGATTTGATTTCTGACAAAACAGACTCCTACCTTTGTGAAAAATATTATTTTAAGGATGCCGAAAAGATAAGTGATATTCGTCGAGCGTTAAAGAACAATCTAAATCGACAAAAATACATCACGAAGATATGTTACCGTCCCTTCGATGAAAAATGGACATATCTTCATTCCGATTTAGTACAACGTCCTCGACCTCTTATTCAATCGTCTATGCTTGGAAAAGAGAATCTGACGCTTTGTATCGGGAAGCAGGGTACTGCTATAGGCAATAACGAATGGTCCCTTGTCTGGATTTCATCGTTACCAACTGATATGAATGTCAATCCACGTGGTGGTGCTTACCTATTCCCTCAATTTGTGTATGAAGAAGGATATGCAAATCCCACTTTCAACTTTGCTTATGATATAATCGAAAAGTTTGAAGAAAAGATTGGGCTTAAATTGCAATCAGAAGATTCAGAAAGCAGAGAAAA
>CANQZK010000031.1 GCA_947628285.1 uncultured Muribaculaceae bacterium | reverse complement strand
CAAAGACTTTTACCTCAAGCTATGACAAACGCTCCCCGTCCCATACAGTTCCTTGTCTCGCCGGGCAAGCGGCTGGTGCTGCTTTTCCTGCTGATGATATGCGGCCTTTTCGCCACCGTACTGCTCACGGCCATCCTGTCCGGGCTGATTCCGCCTGAAAAGGCACGCGCCGCCGCCCGCATCAGCACCGTCATTCAGGACGTGCTCATGCTCATCGCCCCGGCCATCATCACGGCGGTGTTGGTGACACGCCTGCCGGCGCGTCTGTTGGCCATTGACCGCGGCCCGGGCCTGCTGCCGTCGGTGCTCGCCGTCATTGTCCTGATTATAGCATCGCCCTTCATGAGCGTGATTATAGAGTGGAACGCCTCGGTGCATCTGCCCGAGTCGATGAGCGGAATAGAGCAGTCGCTCCGTGCCATGGAGGACCGCGCCGGCAACGCCGTGCTGTTCATGCTGGGCGACCATACCGTGGCCAACCTGATAATGAACCTGCTCATCGTGGCCGTGTTGGCCGGTGTGAGTGAGGAACTCTTTTTCCGCGGAGCCTTGCAGCGTCTGTTGGGCACCACGGCTCTGTCGCCCACGGCGGCGGTATGGATGGCCGCCATACTGTTCAGCGCCGTGCATTTCCAGTTCTTCGGCTTCGTGCCCCGTATGCTTTTAGGCGTGTATTTCGGTTATCTGCTGCTGTGGAGCCGGTCGGTATGGTTGCCTGTAATTGCGCATACAGCGAACAATGCCATGTATGTCGTGTTACAATATACAACGGGCAACGGCGAGCCTGACTTGGGACAGTCCGGCAGCGGAGCGGCGGCGATAGTCGCGTCAGTGCTCCTGACAGCGGCCGGTCTGTGGTACATTCGCCGCCTATTGACCAATACAGAAGAATGATGAAACGACACGTCTACGCCTTTGACCTCGATGACACGCTCTATAGCGAACGCGATTACGTCGACGCCTGCCTGCGCAATGTCGCCGCGAAATTTTCGGAACGTCTCGGCCGGCCCGCAGAGCGCCTGTATGAACTGATGCGCACCGCGCCCAACGCCTACGATGCGCTTGCCGCCGCAGCCCCCGAGGCCGGCGTGACGTTGGATGAATTCAAGGAAGTGTACCGCTCCACGCAGCCCGATGCGCTGCCTCTGCGCCACGATGCCCGGCTGCTGTTGGAGCATCTCAAGGCCGACGATGTGCCCGTGTATCTGATTACCGATGGCCGCAGCCTTGGCCAGCGCGCCAAAATCAAGGCATTGGGTTTAGAGAGATATTTCAGTCCGGACCGGATTATAATCAGCGGCGAGACGGGCTACGAAAAGACAACGCCCGTGCCGTTCATGTTGGCCATGCGCCGGCATGGCTCACCGACCGCCTGGACCTACGTGGGCGACAATCCCTACAAGGATTTCCGTTGGCCCAACCTGCTGGGCTGGGACACGGTGATGTTGGCTGACACCGAGGGCACCAACACGCACACCCAGCAGCCCGGTATGTATCCGCCCGGCAATTACGCCGCCCGCACCATAGCGGATCTCTGCGATAGCATTAGCTAAATAGCTAAAATAGCTAAGATAGCTAATTTAGCTACCTTAGCTACCTTAGCTCTTAAAGATTATCAGAGAGCCAACAGTTCCTCTACTTTCTGGCGCAGGGTGTCCTCTGACTGCGAGCCCACCAGGCGGATGGCGGTCTTCTCGCCGTTCTTGAAGAACAGGATGGTGGGGATGGACATGATGCGGTATTTGGCGCTGAGTTCGCCTTCCTCGTCGATGTTGTATTTGCCTACAACCACGCGGCCTTCATATTCGGCTGCGATTTTTTCAACTACGGGGCTCATGCCTACGCAGGGGCCGCACCATGTAGCCCAGAAGTCGACTACAACGGGCTTGCCGGATTCGATGATTTCGTTAACGTTCTCGTCGGTAAATGTAAATGCCATTTCGGTTAGTTTATAAAGTTAGATTTTTGATGATTCTATTGCGAATTTGATGTCGGCCTCGCGCAGATCTTCCAGGAATTTCTTGTTGAGGCAGACTTTGTAGCCGGATGCGAACATCACGCTGCGCGAGATGTCCGGGTCGGTTATGCTGACGCGCAGGTCGGCCTTCAGACCGTCCGTGGCCTTGGTCTGCTCGGCCAGAAGCTTGCCCACTAAGGCATTGTCGGTGCCTATGGTGGTGTAGATGGTGATGTGGTCAATCATCTTGTCCTTGAAGTTCTTCAAGGGGCTGATGGATATGAGGTTGAAGCGGATTTCGCCGCTGTACGACTGTGCATAGCGTCCGCGGACCAGAACGGCCTGGCCCACCGTGGCGATGTGCCCGAACTGCTCGGCCTGCTCCTCAAACATAATCACCTCCGTGGAGGCGTTGAAGTCCTCCAGCTTGACTATAGTCATGTTCTTGCCCTTGCGGGTCTTGCGCTCGGTGCGCTCAGTGACGATGCCGCCGAAGGTGACTTCCATGCCTTCCTTGGGCACGAGGTCCTCGCGCTCGCTTAGGGTCATGGATGTGCCGTAGGTCAGCTCCAGGTAGAAGGGGTCGAGCGGATGCGCCGACAGGTACATGCCCACCAGTTCGCGCTCCTTGTCCAGGCGCTCGATGGGTTTCCATTCCACGGCGGGCTTGATGCGGGGACGCGCCTCGGTATTGAGCATGTCCTCCTCGAAATCGAAGAGCGATGCGTTCTGCTGCCGCTGATTGTTCTGGTACATGGCTCCGTAGCGCAAAAGCTGCTCGGGGACGCTGTCGCCGGGATGGCCGCCGTTGTCGTCCACAAGGTCCTCGCGCTTGAAGTCGGCAAAGCAGTCAAAGGCTCCGGCCAGTGCAAGGTTCTCAAACACGCGACGGTTGAGCGACGTCGAGGGCACACGTTCCACAAAATCGTAGATGTCCTTGAAGGGCTCGTCGCCGCGGGCCTTGACCAGCTCCTCCACTACGGAATCGCCGATGCCGGAGATGGCCGACAGACCGAAGCGGATATCGCCGTGCGGTGTCACGCCGAAATCACGCACCGACTCGTTCACGTCCGGGCCCTTCACGGTGATGCCGATGCTCTTGCACTCGTCCATGAAACCGGTCAGCTTGGCCGAGTCGGCACGGTTGTGGGTCAGCACGGCCGCCATGTATTCGGCGGGGTAGTGCGCCTTCAGGTAGCCTGTCTGATAGGCTACCCATGAGTAGCAGGTGGCGTGGCTCTTGTTGAAGGCGTAGGATGCGAATTTCTTCCAGTCGGCCCATATCTTCTTGAGCACGGCCTCGTCATGGCCGTTCTCCTTGCCGCCTTTGAGGAAGAGTTCCTCCAGAGCGTTCATCTTGTCGATGAGCTTCTTGCCCATGGCCTTGCGCAGCGTATCGCTCTGGCCGCGGGTGAAGTTGGCCAACAGGCGCGACAGCAGCATGACCTGTTCCTGATACACCGTTACGCCGTATGTGTCCTTGAGGTAACGCTCCATCACGGGGATATCGTACACAATAGGCTCGCGGCCATGCTTGCGGGCGATGAAGTCGGGGATATAGTCCATGGGGCCGGGGCGGTACAGAGCGTTCATGGCTATGAGGTCCTCGAACTTTGAGGGCTGCAGTTCACGCAGGTACTTCTGCATACCGGACGACTCGAACTGAAACGTGCCGATTGTGCGGCCGGCGGAGTAGAGCTTGTATGTGGCCTCGTCGTCGATGGGGATGTTGTCGATGTCCACGTCGATGTTGCGCGAGCGCTTGATGTTGGCCAGCGCCGTCTTGATGATTGACAGAGTTTTCAGGCCCAGGAAGTCCATCTTGATAAGGCCGGTGTCCTCGATGACGCTGCCTTCATACTGCGTCACAAGCAGTTTGCCTTCCTCCTTGTCGTCGACAATGGTGACGGGCACCCAGTCGCTGATGTCGTCGCGGCAGATTATGACGCCGCAGGCATGCACGCCCGTGCCGCGGACGTTGCCCTCAAGCTGGCGGGCATAGCGCAGGGTGTTGATCAGGCGCGGGTTTGAGCTGGACAGTTCCGGCTTGAACTCCTCCACGTACTCATAGCAGTTGGCCAGGGTGGGCTTGAGTTCCTTGCCGTCCTTCATGGGCATGTGGGCGGGGATGAGCTTGCACAGGCGGTTGGCCTCGGCGATGGGCAGCTGCTCCACGCGCGCCACGTCCTTGATGGCCATCTTGGCGGCCATGGTGCCGTAGGTGATGATGTGCGCCACGTTGGGGGCGCCGTATTTCTCGGTGACGTAGTTGAGCACGCGCTTGCGGCCGTCGTCGTCGAAGTCCACGTCAATATCGGGCAGCGATATACGGTCCGGGTTGAGGAAACGTTCAAACAGAAGGTCGTACTTCAGAGGGTCGATCTGCGTGATGCCCAGACAGTAGGCCACGACCGAGCCGGCGGCCGAGCCACGGCCCGGGCCGATGCTGACATCGAGCTTCTCGCGGCCCTGGCGGATGAAGTCCTGCACGATGAGGAAGTAGCCGGGAAAGCCCATCGTCTTCATGATATGCAACTCAAAGTTGATGCGCTCCTTCACCTCGTCACTCAGCTCGTCGCCGTAGCGTTTGCGGGCGCCGTCGTAGGCCAGTTTGCTCAGGTAGTCTGCTTCGAACTTGATGCGGTACAGTTTGTCGTAGCCGCCAAGCTTCTCAATCTTGGCATTTGCGTCGGCCTCGGACAGGACCACGTTGCCGTGCTCGTCGCGCGTGAACTCGTCGAACAGGTCCTGCTCGGTGAGCCGTTCGCGGTACTCCGCCTCGGTGCCGAATTCTTCCGGGATGGCAAAGTTGGGCATGATGGGCGCGTGGTCAATGGAGTACATCTCCACTTTGTCGATGATTTCCAGCGTGTTCTCGATTGCCTCTGGGATATCGGCGAACAGAGCGGACATCTCGGCCGTGGTCTTGACCCATTCCTGCTTGGAATAGCGCATACGCTTCTCGTCATCGATGTTGAGCTTGGTGGAGACGCATATCAGGTGGTCATGTGCGTCAGCATCTTCCTCGTTGACAAAGTGCGAGTCGTTTGTGGCTATGATCTTGACGCCGAATTTATGCGCTATGCGTATCAGTTCCGGCTCAATCTGCTTCTGAATCTCGTAGGTCTCGTGGTTGGCGTCGGGGCGGGTGGCTTTGTGGCGCTGCAGCTCTATGTAATAGTCGTCGCCCATGGTCTCCTTCCACCACTGCACGCGGCGCTCGGCCTCGGCGATATCGCCGGCGGCCAGCAGTTTGGGAATCTCGCCACCCAGACAGGCCGAGCAGATGATGAGGCCCTCCTTGCGGGCGGCAATGTGCTCGCGGTCGGTGCGCGGATGGTGAAAGAAGCCCACGGTGCGGGCCTCGGACACCAGCTTGATGAGATTCTTGTATCCGGTCTTGTTCTTGGCCAGGACTATGAGGTGGCGGCCCTTGTCCTTGCGCTCGGTCATGCTGTATTCGGAGCAGTACATCTCGCAGCCCACGATGGGCTTGAAGACTTTCCGCTTCAGCTCGGCAAGGCGTTGGCGCAGGGCATCCTCCGACTCGCCCTCGGCCGGTTCGGCGCCTCCGGCCAGGGCCTTGAGGCGCTTTTCCACGTCCTTGATTTCGCCAAGGGTGCCTTTGTTCTTTTTGGCGACATAGTTGGTGAATTCCTTGATGCCGAACATGTAGCCGTGGTCGGTCAGGGCAATGCCGGGCATACCGTCGGCCATGGCCTTGTCGACGATTTTCGAAACCGCCGCCTGGCCGTCCAGCAGGGAATACTGGCTATGTACGTGAAGGTGTACGAACATCAGATTATGCCTCTGAGCTTGTTGATATCGTCAACTCCGTGGCGACGGCAGTAGTCCTCAAGGCCGTCGATGGTCTTGACCGTAACCTGTGGGTCGACAAAGTTGTAAGTGCCTATCTGCACGGCTGTAGCGCCGGCCATGATGAACTGCAGGGCGTCGTCGGCACAGGTGATGCCGCCCAGGCCCACCACGGGAATGCTTACGCGCCGGGCTACCTGCCACACCATGCGCACGGCTACGGGACGCACCGCCGGACCGGACAGACCGCCGGTCACGGTGCTTATGGATGCGCGTTGGCGCTCGACATCGACCGACATGGCCAGCAGCGTGTTGATGAGCGATACGCTGTCGGCGCCGGCCTGTTCTACGGCGCCGGCGATGGATGCTATATCGGTGACGTTGGGCGACAGCTTGACCATCAGGTGGCGGGGCCATGCCTTGCGCAGTGCTGCGGTGACCTCGGCGGCGCCCTCACATGTGGTGCCGAAGGCCATGCCGCCGGCCTTGACGTTGGGGCAGGAGATGTTGACCTCTATGGCGTGAATCTTGTCAAGCGGCGCGAGTTTCTCGGCCACCTTCGCGTAGTCGGCCACGGATGCGCCGGAGACGTTGACAATCACCTCGGAGGTGTATTGTGTCAGCGAGGGGTATTTATGCTCTATGAAGTGGTCCACGCCGCCGTTCTGCAGGCCCACGGCGTTGATCATGCCTGAGGGCGTCTCGACCATGCGGGGCGAGTCGTTGCCCTGACGGGGCTCCAGGGTGGTGCCCTTGACTATGAAGCCACCCAGGCGGTTGAGGTCTATGAAATCGGCGAATTCGGTGCCGTAGCCGAAGGTGCCCGAAGCTGTCAGAACAGGATTTTTGAGTTTCAGACCCGCACCGAGGTCTACAGCTAAATTTATTGCCATGTCAGTTCATTGATATTGAATACGGGGCCGTGCTTGCATACGCAGACGTTGCCCTTGACTGTTTTCTCGACGCAGCACAGGCAGGCGCCCAGGCCGCACGCCATCATGTTTTCAAGCGATACGAAGCATTCCGTGCCGCGGTTGCGCGCTATGGCGGCCATGCCTTTCATCATGGGGGTGGGGCCGCACACATATATTGTATCGAAGCGCTCGTTCAGGACGGGGTGGCCGGTCACCAGGCCGTGGTGGCCCACGGTGCCGTCGTCAGTGGCCACGTGTACCTGCTCGGAGCCGCGATAGTATTCGGGCAGACCCTGGACATCGCGGGCCGAACGGCCACCGAGCAGAATCTCGACCTGTGCGTCGGCATCGGCCAACACGCGGCACAGATTGATCAGCGGAGCGGCGCCCACACCGCCTCCGGCCAACAGCACGCGCTTGCCTGCGGCCCCGGCGGTGTCAAAACCGTTACCCAGCGGGATAATCATGCTCACCACGGAGCCCGCCGGCATGAGGGTGAGGTGACGCGTGGCCTCGCCGGCGGGCTTGACCATGAGCAGCAGGCGACCGCTGTCCGTGACATCGCATATCGAGATGGGACGGCGCAGCATGGCGGCCGGAACGCCGGGAATTTTGATTTCGACGAACTGTCCCGGACGGAACGGCGGCAGCTTTTCGCCGTCGGCGCGTTCAAACTCTATCATAGCGCATCCGCCCGGCAACACTGTGCGGTCTGCGATTTTGAAGTCGAGAAGATATTCTTTCATTTTTGTGCGAAATATTGTTCTGCGGCTTCAAGCGTGGCCGGTTTGCCAACATCGAACCATGCCGAGCCTGTCGGTATATCGTATTTTAAAATTCGGTGGGAGCCGCACACGGCCCGGTAGAAGTCGGTTATCGAGAAGGGCGTATCCGCCGGGGCGTAACGTTCCAGTTCGCCGTAAAGCGAGGGCGAGAAGATGTGAACGCCTCCGAATGCGCGGGCCGATTCATCGGCGGCCACCCCGGGGACTTCGGCCGGCATGCAGCGGCCTTCCACGCGGGTCCATCCGCGCAGCCGGGCGTCCTTGCCGAATATCAGGAAGCGCGATGTGGGCCTTTCGGCGGTCAGCAGCATGGCGTCGGGGCGGGTTTCATCGTACCGGGCCATGAAGTCGACCAGGGGGAAGTCCGTGGCGATGTCGGCATTATGAATCAGAACGGGTTCGTCGCCGAAGTGTGCCAAGACCTTGCGCAGGCCGCCGCCCGTATCGAGCAGCACCGGCTCATGACTGATGCTGACCGAGCTGAAGCGGGGTGTCGATGCGAGGAACGATTCAATCTGTTCGGCAAAGTGGTGTGTGTTCACCACGATGTCGGTAATGCCGGCCTGCATCAGCTTGTCGATGACCGTCTCCAGCGCGGGACGCCCGGCAACCGGGACGAGTGCCTTGGGGTGCGTGTCCGTCCACGGTTTGAGCCTGGTGCCGTATCCGGCGGCGAATATCATTCCTTTCATAACTTATCTGACGGGGAATTCCTGCTCGATGTCCTGCTCGCGGTGCAGTAGCTCCACTTTGACGTTGAATTTCTTGCTGATGTGCTCGGCCATATGCTGGGCGCAGTAGACGGAGCGGTGACGGCCGCCGGTGCAACCGAAGGCCACCGAAAGGTTGGTGAATCCGCGCTGGATGTATCGTGCCACGGAGGCGTCGACCAGCGCGTAGCAGTGGTCAAGGAAGGTCAGCACCTCGCCGTCGGTCTCCAGGAAGTCTATGACCTGACGGTCCAGGCCCGTAAAGGGTTTGTAGCGGTCATACTTGCCGGGGTTGTTCACCGCGCGGCAGTCAAAGACGAATCCGCCGCCGTTGCCGGTGGGGTCGTTGGGTATGCCTTTCTTGTATGCGAAACTGAGCACGCGCACGGTGAGCTGGCGCTTCTGCAGCTCGTCGGTGAACTGCTTCATGTTGACCAGGCGCTCCAGCAGGTCGGTCAGGTAGGGATATTCCTCGAAGGGCTTGCGCAGCAGTGCGCGCAGGTTGGCTATGGCGTAGGGCACGCTCTGCATGAAGTGCGGTTTCTTCTCGAAGTATCCGCGGAAGCCGTAGGCGCCGAGTACCTGCAGCGTGCGGAACAGCACGAAGTGGCGCAGGCACTCCAGGAAGTGGGCCGTGTCGACATCGCGGTAGCGACTCATCGAGTCGATGTACTCCAGGATGAGCTCATGGCGCATCTCGTCCGAGAAGTTTGCCTTGGCCTGCCACAGGAACGAAGCCACGTCATAGTAGTAGGGGCCGTGGCGTCCGCCTTGGAAGTCGATGAACCACGGCTCGCCGTCCTTGATCATGACGTTGCGCGACTGGAAATCGCGGTACATGAAGGTGGACGAGTCGCTGCGCAGCAGCACGTCGGCCAGGTTGTTGAAGTCGTCCTCCAGCGCGTCCTCCTCAAAGTCGATACCGGTGGCCTTGAGGAAGCAGTACTTGAAGTAGTTGAGGTCCCACATGATGGACCGGCGGTCAAACTCGGCCGCGGGATAGCACAGGTTGAAGTTGAGACCGTCGGCGCCGGCAAACTGGAAGTCGGGCAGGCGGCGGATGGTCTTTACAAGCAGTTCGCGCTCTTCGGGCGAGAATACGCGTGTGAGGCGACCTTTCTCGATGGAATTGAACAGCAGGGTGTCGCCCAGGTCGGTCTGCAGATAGCTCATGCCGTCAGGCGCGACGGCCAGGACGGTGGGCACGGGCAGGCCTTTGGAAGCGAAGTGTCGGTCAAATTCCAGGAAGGCACGGTTCTCAAGCACATTTGTGCCGACAACACCGATGACATGGCCCGAGGGGCCGTTGAGACGGAAGTAACGGCGGTTGCTTCCGGACGAGGGCAGCTCGTCGATGCTGTCGGCCGGGTGGCCGAAATGGCTCTCGTATAGTTTTAGAAGTGATTTATGGTCCATTTGGTGTGTGGGCGGGTAGGGGATTAGTTGCCGAGTTCGGACAGGAATTTGATGCGTACCAGACGTATCTCGTCTTCGGTGTAGTCAGGGCAGAGTTCTTTGTAAGCGTTTTCAAGCGAGCCTGTCTCGCAGGAGCGGAAATGGTCGAAAATCTCGTCCTGCTCGTCCTGGTCCAGAACCTCGTCGATGAAATAGCTGATGTTGATTTTCTTGCCCGAGTTGACAATGGATTCGATGTCCGACAGCAGCTGGTCGAACTCAAGGCCGGTGGACAGGGCCACTTCATTGAGGTCGATTTTGCGGTCGATGGCCTTGATGATGGCAATCTTGCGGTTGCTGTTGTTGGCCACGGAGCGGACGCGCAGGTCCTCGGGGCGTTCTATTTCCTTCTCGTCGACGTATTCCTTGATGATGCGGATAAACTGTTCGCCGTAGCGTTTGGCCTTGCCCTCGCCCACACCGGGGATGTTCTGCAGTTCCTCCATGGTGATGGGGTAGGTTGTGGCCATGGTCTCGAGCGAGGGGTCCTGGAAGATGATGTAGGGGGGCAGGTTGAGGCTCTGAGCCGTCTGCTTGCGCAGCGAGGCCAGGATGGCGAACAGTTCAGGGTCGGCGGCGCAGGCCGAGCCGCCCTTGATGGGTGTCACCACGTCTTCTTCGTCAGAGAACTCGCTGTCCTCCACAATCTTGAATGACTTGGGTGATTTGAGGTATGCTTTACCGTCTTTGGTGATGTGCAGAATGCCGAAATTCTCGATGTCGCGGCTGATGTAGCCGGCCAGCACGGCCTGACGCAGCACTGCGTTGAGCAGGCGGCGGTCACAGCCCTCGGCCGAGCCGAAACACTCCAGCTCGTCGTGCCGGTACTTGACATCGTTGGTGGCTTTGCCGAGCATCACGTCCAGGATATGGTCGGCTTTGAATTTTTCTTTTAGAGCCCCGATTGTCTCGAGGGCTGCCAGGAGTTCTTCTTTTGCTTCCACTTTTTTCCTTAGATTTTTGCAATTGTCACAATTGCCGCAGTTGTCCGACTCGTACTTCTCGCCGAAGTAGTAGAGCAGTGTACGGCGCCGGCACACGGCTGATTCGGCATATGCGGCAGTTTCGGCAAGGAGCTGACGGCCCATTTCCTGTTCGGCCACAGGCTTGCCTTGCATGAATTTTTCCATTTTCTGCAGGTCGCGGTAGGCGTAGAATGTCAGGCAGTAGCCTTCGCCGCCGTCACGGCCGGCGCGGCCTGTTTCCTGATAGTAGCCTTCAAGCGATTTGGGCATGTCGTAGTGGATTACAAAGCGCACGTCGGGCTTGTCTATGCCCATGCCGAACGCTATGGTGGCCACTATGACATCCACCTTTTCTAGCAGAAAAGCGTCCTGGTTCTCTGACCGCGTGGCGGCATCCATGCCGGCGTGGTAGGCCAGGGCTTTGATGTTGTTTACGCGCAGCAACTCGGCCAGCTCCTCGACCTTCTTGCGGCTCAGGCAGTAGATGATGCCTGACTTGCCTGCGTGCTGGCGTACAAACCTGATTATGTCATGGTCGGTGTTCTTGGTCTTGGGCCTCACCTCGTAGTAGAGGTTGGGACGGTTGAACGACGACTTGAACACCATGGCGCCGTTGTTCATGCCCAGGTTCTTCTGGATGTCGTGCTGCACCTTGGGGGTGGCGGTGGCCGTCAGGGCTATAACGGGCCGCACGCCTATCTCATTGATTATAGGACGGATGCGGCGGTATTCCGGGCGGAAGTCATGCCCCCATTCCGAGATGCAGTGGGCCTCGTCGATGGCGTAGAAGGATATGCGTATGGTCTTGAGGAACTCAATGTTCTCCTCCTTGGTCAGCGACTCGGGGGCAACGTACAGCAGCTTGGTGTGTCCGGCCACGACATCGGTTTTCACCTTATCTATTTGGGCGCGCGTGAGAGACGAGTTCAGGAAGTGCGCTATGGTGTCGTCCTCGCTGAAATTGCGCATGGCATCCACCTGGTTCTTCATCAGCGCTATCAACGGCGACACGATTATGGCGGTTCCGTCCATAATCAGGGCCGGCAGTTGATAGCACAGCGATTTTCCGCCGCCGGTCGGCATGAGAACGAATACATCGTTGCCGTCCATAAGGCTGCGGATTATCGCTTCCTGATTGCCTTTGAACGTGCCGAAACCAAAGTGCTTGCGCAGGGCTTCGCTGAGGCTGAGAGTGGTTTCCATTGGTGTGATAGATTAGGTGATTGAATGGTTGTGTTGCGGAGCTATTGTTGTTTTAAAGTGTTTCAGGATGCTACTGAGGCGGCCTCGAAATGCGCGGCCTCGAATTTGGCCTTGGCATAGTCCAGGGTCACCTCGAATGAATCGACGTGCTGCGAGGGGATGTCGAACATGGCGTCGACCATGATGGCCTCGACTATCGAGCGCAGTCCGCGGGCGCCCAGCTTGTATTCAATGGCCTTGTCGACCACGAATTCCAGCACCTCGGGGGCGAATGTGAGCTTGACTCCGTCCATGCCGAACAGTTTCTCGTACTGACGGGTGATGGCGTTGCGGGGCTCGGTGAGCACTCGCAGCAGTGCCTCGCGGTTCAGCGGCTCGAGGTGCGTCAGGATGGGCAGACGGCCTATGATTTCGGGAATCAGGCCGTAGCTGCGCAGATCCTGCGGGGCCACGTAGCGCAGATAGTCCTGCTTGTCGGTGAGGCGTTTGCGCTCAGTATCGGTCTCGAAGCCCACCACGTGGCTGTTCATGCGCTGGGCTATCTTGGTCTCGATGCCCTCAAATGCGCCGCCGCAGATGAACAGGATGTCGCGCGTATCGACGGGAATCATCTTCTGTTCGGGGTGCTTGCGGCCGCCTTGGGGCGGAACGTTCACTACGGAGCCTTCCAGGAGCTTGAGCAGGCCTTGCTGCACGCCCTCGCCGGAGACGTCTCGCGTGATGGAGGGGTTGTCGCCCTTGCGGGCTATCTTGTCAATCTCGTCGATGAACACAATGCCGCGCTGGGCCTTCTCCAGGTCATAGTCGGCGGCCTGCAGCAGGCGTGTGAGCAGGCTCTCGATGTCCTCGCCCACGTAGCCGGCCTGGGTCAGTACGGTGGCGTCCACGATGGTGAAGGGCACGTCCAGCAGTCGCGCTATGGTGCGTGCCAGCAGGGTCTTGCCGGTACCCGTGGGGCCTACGATGAGGATGTTGCTCTTTTCGATGTCCACGTCATCGTCGGCGTTGCGCTTGGTCTGCATCAGGCGCTTGTAGTGGTTGTATACGGCCACGGACAGGAACTTCTTGGCCTGATCCTGACCGATGACGTATTTGTCCAGAAAGCTTTTGATGTCGTGGGGAGCGGGCACCTTGCCGGTCATCTTCTTGCGGAAGTCATCGGCGGCCTTTTTTGAGCGGGTAGGGGCTTCGTCGGCCAGCATGCCGTGTATCATTTCGATACACTCGGTACAGATGAAGTTCTGCTGGTCGCCGTCGGGCACCAGATAGCGCATCTGCGACAGGTCGCCAGGTCGGCCGCACCACGAGCATACCGGTTCGTCGACGTTCTTGCTACGTTTGGCCATATCAGTGCTTAGCCTTTATGAGGACCTGGTCAATCATGCCGTACTCGCGTGCCTCCTCGGCCGTCATCCAGTAGTCGCGGTCGGAGTCGTGGTGTACCTTCTCGTAGGTCTGGCCGGAGTGGTCGGCGATGATGGTGTAGAGTTCCTGTTTGAGTTTCTGAATCTCGCGGGCGGTGATCTCGATGTCCGATGCCTGCCCCTGGGCGCCGCCCATGGGCTGGTGGATCATGACGCGGGAGTGACGCAGCGCAAAACGCTTGCCCTTCTGACCGGCCACGAGCAGCACGGCGGCCATTGAGGCGGCCATGCCGGTGCAGATGGTGGCTACATCGCTTGAGATGTACTGCATGGTGTCATAGATACCCAGACCGGCGTAGACCGAGCCGCCGGGCGAGTTGATGTAGATGCTCACATCCTTGCCGGGGTCCGATGAGTCAAGGTAGAGGAGCTGGGCTTGGATTACGTTGGCGGTGTAATCGTTCACCTCCGTGCCCAGGAATATGATGCGGTCCATCATCAGACGCGAGAACACGTCCATCTGGGCCACGTTGAGCTGGCGCTCCTCCATGATGGTGGGGTTGATATAGTTTGAGGTTACTGCCATCGAGCCGACGGCAGCCGAGTATTGGTCAAGTGCCAGGCCGTTCATGCCCAGCCCGTGCACTGCAAAATTTCTGAAGTCTGATTTCTGTTGCATAATATAATTATTGTGCTGTTTCTAAATTCTTTTTCAAAATTAGAAAATTTTCTCGACTCCCGCAAATCTTTCCAAAAATTTTATTCGATTTTTATCCGATGAATTTTTCGGATTTGTTTTTTCGGCAAATCTTGCTTACCTTTGCAGCTCAAGTACTTGCACCGTTTCACGGCGGTGATGTCTTTTGTGCAGATACCTCATTTATTATTATACCTAAATCTAAAACCTGATGTACAAATCAAAACTGATTCTCGTCGGCGCACTGCTGTGCTCCGCGCTCGGCGTGACGGCTCAAGACTCCTACTCGGGCGATGTTGTGGCGGGCGAAGGCGCATGGTGCTGGTTTGCCGACCCGCGCGCGCTTCACTACAAGAGCGCCGACGGCAGCATCGATGCCTCCTATCTGGGCTACATCGACGTTCACGGCAACGTCAAGGCCACGCAGTATGACTTCAAGACCGGCCAACGCAACGAAGTGCTGCTGCGCTCATACTTCCAGCCCGACGACCACAACAACCCCACCTTCCTGGTCCTGCCCGACGAGCGTGTGCTGGTAATCTACTCGCGCCACACTGACGAGAAGGCCTTCTACTACCGCGTCACTCGCCGCAAGGGCGACCTCACCTCCCTGGGCGAGGAGAAGAAAATCACTACATCGGCCAACACCACTTACCCCTCGCCCTTCATCCTCAGCGACGACCCCACGCACTTCTATCTGTGCTGGCGCGGCATAGGCTGGCACCCCACCATCGCCAAGTTCACGCTGCCCGACGCTGACGGCAACGTCAAGCAGGCCTGGGGCCCCTATCAGATTGTGCAGTCCACAGGCGCGCGTCCCTATGCCAAGTATTATAGCAACGGCAAGGACAAAATCTACATGACCTACACCACGGGCCACCCGGATAACGAGGATCCCAACTGGGTGTATTTCAATGTTATAAACATCAACGGCGGCGGCGAGCCTTCACTTGAGGACATCAAGGGCAACACCCTGTCCGGCAAGATTTCGGCCGGCAAATTCTCGGTCAACAAGAAGGCTGAATACAAGTCGCTCTACCCCTACACGGTGGTCGATGCGCCCACGGGCACGCGCGACTGGGTATGGCAGGTGGTCAACGACGACCGGAACCGTCCCGTCATAGCCATGGTGCGCATCAACAGCGGCAAGACAAGCCACATTTACCACTACGCCAAGTGGACAGGCAGCGAATGGCGCATCACCGAGCTGGCCGACGGCGGCGGCAAATTCCACGCCTCCAACACCGAGCACTGCTACAGCGGCGGCATGGCAGTGGACCCGCAGAACGTCAACACCGTCTACCTGTCAATCCCAACCGACGGCACCAACGGCAAGGTGTATGAGATCTGGAAATACACCGTGGACGAGCAGGGCGCTGTCACCGCCCGCGAGCAGGTGACCCGCAACTCCGCCAAGAACAACGTCCGCCCCTATGTGCTGCCCGGTTCGGAAGGCTCGCCCCTGCGTCTAGGCTGGATGAACGGCGATTATTATTACTGGATGGTGCGCAAGGGCTACCCGCTGGGCTTCCCCACCGACATCCGCTGCGACTATGATTACGTGGCCACCATCAGCGATGCCGCCAAGGGCGCTCCCGCCTGGGTCAAGGACTTCGGCGGCACAGCCTTGACCGAAGCGCAGCCCGTGGAAATGCCCGCCGGCGGAGCTTTTACGCTCAGCGCCGACATCAACATCGACGCCACACCCTACGGGGGCGTCATGCTCAAGGGCACTTCACTGACCTACGGGCTGGATGCCGAATCAGTCAAGCCGTATGTGACCGTTGCCGGCAAGAAGTACACGAGTTCAAACCGCTTCTATACCTCCGACGCATGGGCTGACAACTCGTCGGGCACCAACGGCGACAACTGGCCCACCAAACTGGCATCGTTCAACCTCACGCTGACCTACGACGGCAAGGTGCTGAACGCCTACCGCAACGGCCTGTTAGATCAGCAGATAGAGGTGGCCGGACTCAACGCTTCCGACCTCCGCCTGGAGCCCTTCGGCGGCTCGTTCGGCAACGTGAGCGTGCGCAAGGCCGCCCTGACCCAGGACGAGGTCAAGTACCTGCTTCACAGCGGCGCTCTGGAATCCATCGAGCTGCCCGAAGTTGTCGTGACCGACCTCGTGCTGCCCGCGCAAATCAACGGCGCCAACGTGGCCTGGACCTCCGATCACCCCGAAATCCTGCGCCCAGACGGTATTTTCGAGGCCCCGCAGGCCGAGACCACAGTCACCATGACAGCCTCGCTTCAGGGCACCGAGCGCAAATTCACGCTCAAGGCCATGCCGCGCGATTTGGACCTCAACCTGTTGGCCCGCTACGAGTTCGAGACCGCCGATGTCTACGATAAGGACGGTGCCAAGCTGGTGCGCGACCTCAGCGGCAACAGCCGCGACCTGCGCCTGATGGGCAGCGCCGTGGCCGACGGCAAGCTCAACCTCAAGGCCAACGCCGGCACCGCATTCAGCACCAACGGCTACGCCCTGCTGCCCTCCGACATCCAGAAGGGCATGCGCAGCTACACCGTCATGATGGACGTCTGCCCGTCGAGCCTCATCGGCGCACCCCGTTTCTACGATATGGGCTGCAATTCGGGCAACAGCATGTTCCTGCGTGCCAGCGCATTGGCTGTGGGCGTCAAGTATGCCGGAGGCACCACCGAGATGGTCAGCGGCTCGTTCAAATTCGATATCGACCGCAGCTATAACGTGGCCGTGACCTACGATGCCGACGGACACATGACATCAATTTATGTTGACGGCCTGCTCGTCACCGCCGGCAACAACGTCTCCAACGAGCCTTACCTCCTTGACCGCAGCGGCGAGTGCACCCGCAACTATCTGGGCCGCACCCAGTGGTGGGATTCGTCCAGCGCCAATGACAACCGCGACTACGTGGGCACCATCGACGCCGTGCGCATCTACAACACCGCCCTGACCCGTGAGGAAATCATGGCCCTGCTCGGGGTGGCCGTGGACGACGAATCGCTCAACAAGGACGTCAGCGACCGTGTGACCAACCGCGACTTCGAGGGCGAATATGACGTCGCACCCGGCACAGGCGTGTCGGCCGACCGTGCCATCTACGTGCCCGCCGGCTGGACCCTCCGCTACGAAAAAGGCGACAAGAACGATATGACCGTCATCGGCGCCGCCGACAAGCAGAACGAGATGTTCAAGTCAGTCGCCCCCGCCGGCGGCGAGGCGGCTTTCCGAATCCGTCAGAAGTGGGGC
>CANQZK010000030.1 GCA_947628285.1 uncultured Muribaculaceae bacterium | reverse complement strand
CGGGCATCATCTGGTGGATCATGCCGCGCCATTTGAGTTCTTCTACAAAATTCATTATAATGGAGTATTGTTTTTTGCGGGGTTGGGTAAATCAGAATTCGGTGAATGCCAGGGGCAGCAGCGAGCGTACCGAGGGCAGCACGTAAACGGTTTCGCGGCCTGTGAGGATGACCTCCACGTCATGTCCGGCCAGGCGCTCGTACTCTAACAGCGACTGGCGGCATGCGCCGCAGGGGGCTGTGGGCGGCTCGGTGACGGCGCCGTCGGTGCCGCGGGCGGCGACGGCTATGCGCACAAACCGGGCCTGCGGAAAGCGGGCTCCGGCCGAGAAACACGCCGAGCGCTCGGCGCACGTGCCTGACGGATAGGCCACGTTCTCCTGGTTGGCGCCGCATACAAACTCACCGTTGTCAAGCTCGATGGCCGCGCCTACACTGAAGCGGCTGTAGGGGGCGTAGGCGTTTTCGGTATAGCGCAGGGCCAGGTCGGCCACGCGGCGGCGCTCCGGACTGAGCTCGTCAAGCCCGTACACCTTCACCGGGATGTTTATGGTTTTCTCTGTCATGTTGATGTCGCAGTCTGAAAGGGGATTGGAGCGCAAATTTACCCATAAAGTGGCGAAAGATAAAATTATTGAGCCAAAAATTTTAATATGTGCGGAATTTCTGCTATTTTTGCAGCTTGAAAACGCAGCGCAAGGCTGCCGACACCAAAAACCGATAAACAAAACTATCACAAAATAATGGAAACACCCGAAACCGACAAGCTGCAGCAGGCCGAACAGCAGGCCGGCTCGATAGCTGAACGTATCAAGAACAACAGCCGCCTGATTGTGGCACTCTCGATTTTCATTTTCGCAGTGCTGGTGGGCATAATGGTATGGTTCTTCGTGGCTCAGAACGGCAGCCGCAAGGCCGACGAGGCCGTGGCCAAGGCCGATATGGAACAGAACGACTCTATCGCCATGACTCTCTATAAGGAAGCCGCCGAACATGGCTACAAGAGCGGCAACCGCGCCAAGGTGGAGATGGGCATCCGCCTCTACCAGCAAGGCAAGTACCAGGAAGCCCTGGATTACCTCAAGGACGCCGATATGGACGATAACATCGTGGCATCAGGCGTATACACCCTGACCGGCGACTGCTACGTGAACCTCAAACAGTATGACGACGCCCTGAGCGCATACAAGAAGGCTGTCAGCGCCGCCGACGAGAATCCCACCATCGTCCCCACCGTCCTGCTCAAGGAGGCCAACGTATACCGCGAACAGAAAAACTACGCTGCCGAGGCCGAAGCCTACAAGACCATCCTGGACGAATATCCCGCCTATACCCGCGGCACCCAGATAGACATCCGCAAGTACTACGAGCGCGCCAAGGCATCAGCCAAGTAAGCAGCGCCCGCAGCGCAATACCCCCACACAGCCCGGTCCGCGCCGGGCTGATTCGTTTAGAATTGAAAATTGAAAATTTAAAATTTTAGGAGGTGCGTCCCTACAAAAAATGCGAATTTTAAATTATAAATTATAAATTTTAAATTATTACTTCTTTCGCCAACATACAAGCCTTGTCGTCGCAGCCTGTCGGTAAGCTGCTGTGGCGCTACAGCCTGCCATCCGTGGTGGGCACGTTGGTTATTGCCCTGTACAACGTGGTGGACCGCATATTCATCGGCCAGGTGGTCGGGCCCGAGGCCATAGCCGGCCTGGCGCTGACCTTCCCGCTGATGAACATTACCACCGCCATAGGCGTGCTGGTGGGCGTGGGCTCATCCACGCGCGTGAGCATTCTGTTCGGGCGCCGCGAGTATGACCGGGCCTCGCTCATGTTAGGCAACGCGCTTACCCTCACGCTGATCAACGCCGCCCTGTACATAGCCTGCTTTGCCATATGGATTGACCCCATACTGCGTGCGTTCGGCGCCGGACTGCTCACGCTGCCCTACGCCCGCGAGTACATGCTGTGGGTGCTTCCAGGCCTGCTGCTGACCAACGTGGCCTTCGGGTTCAACAACCTTATGCGCGCCTCGGGCTATCCCAACAAGGCCATGGTGACGATGCTCATCGGCGCCTTCACCAACGTGGTGCTCGACGCCGTGTTCGTGCTGGGCTTCGGCTCGGGCATGGTGGGTGCGGCCGTGGCCACCGACATTGCCATGCTGTTGTCCGCGGTCTTTGTCATGTGGCACTTCTTCAATCCGCGGCATACGCTGCACTTCAGGCGGCGCACCTTCGGGCTGCAACTGTCCGTGGTGTTGGATATCGTCAGCATAGGCGCGGCGCCGGCGCTGGTCAATGCAGCGGCCTGCGTCGTCAACGCCGTGGTCAACCGCACGCTGGTGCACTACGGTACGGACATAGACATCGGCGCCGTGGGCGTGTTCGTGACCTACACCTCGCTCATTATTAATATAATAATAGGCATCTGCATGGGCCTGCAGCCCATTGTGGGCTACAATTACGGCGCCGGCCTGCTGCCGCGCGTACGCCGGGCCCTGTGGCTGGCCATCGGCTGCGCCACGGCCATATGCACACTGGGATGGGCCGGGGGCATGTTCTGTCCCGGCGCCATTGCGCGCGCTTTCACGTCGGACGCATATCTGATAGGAGTCACCGAGCACTGCCTGCGCTCGGCCATGTGGGCCTTCCCCGTGGTGGGCATGCAGGTGATAGCCACCACCTTCTTCCAGAGCATAGGCGCGCCCGGGCGGTCAATCTTCCTGAGCCTGACGCGCCAGGTGCTGTTCCTGTGGCCCCTGCTGTTGCTGTTGCCCGAGTGGATGGGGACCGACGGCGTGTGGCTGTCATTCCCCGTTTCGGACCTCTTCGCTACAGCGGTAACGATTGCAATGCTGGTGTGGCAAATTCGCCGAACGCGGTCGGCTGGTCAAAGTACCACGGCCGCGGCGTCCACGACGGTCTGAAACCGCTGAAGGCCGGCGGTGGCGGCGGTGCGTAGGGCGGTCCGTAATAGCCTCCCCCGTCATAGTACAGGCCAACATTGGGCATGCCGACCGGCCCCGACGAGATGGACCATCCCAGACCATAGCAGCCTGTCAGCAGCGTGGCCGCCAGGACTCCGGAGATGATGAGTAATATGATTTTCAGCCGAGGCATAGTTATTTCTTGAGGGTTGATTTTACGGGTTTGTGCTATTTCAACACACAAAGGCCGCGTTTGGTTTGCCCGCCCGGGGCCGCCAAGGCGTCATTTTGTGCTTTTTTGCCTGAAAGTCTTGACGCGAACAGGATTTTTTGCTATTTTCGCAGAATAATTTCACTCTTATCTTACCATGAGCAAATACGATTTCGATTCCGTGATAGACCGCCACGGCACTTATGCGACTAAATTCGACGGCTTGGACCAGATGTTCGGCCGTCACGATGTCACCCCTCTGTGGATAGCCGACCTTGATTTCGCGGTGTGCCCCGACATTACGGCTGCCCTGCGCCGCCGTCTGGACCACCCCGTGCTGGGCTACTCGGCCGCCCCGGACAGCTATTGGCAGTCAATCATCGACTGGCAGAAGCATCGCCACGGTTTCGAAATCACCCGCGAGGAACTTACGTTCATCCCCGGCGTGGTCAAGGGCATAGGCTTGGCTGTCAACTATTTCAGCGACAAGGGCGACGGCATCGTCATCCAGCCGCCGGTCTACCACCCCTTCCGCATGGTCATCGAAGGCAACGAGCGCCGCGTGCTGGAGAACCCGCTGCTGTTCGACGGCCGCGAGTACACCATGGACCTTGAGGGCCTGCAGCACATCATCGACACGGAACATCCGCGCATGATGATTCTGTGCAACCCCCACAACCCCATCGGCATCCAGTGGGACGTGGAAACCCTGTGCCGCGTGGCCGACATGTGCGCCCGCGCCGGCATGATTGTGGTCAGCGATGAGATTCACGGCGACCTGATGCTGGACGGACGTCGCCACATACCCTTTGTGAGCGTGAGTGACAACGCCCGCCGCGTGGCCGTCACCCTGGGCGCCCCCTCCAAGACTTTCAACATCCCCGGTCTGGTGAGCTCATGGATGGTGGTGAAGGACCCCGAGCTGCGCCGCGGTTTCTACCACTGGCTGGAGGTGAACGAGTTCGACGCCCCCGTGCTCATATCCACCATCGGCGCCGAGGCCGCCTATCGCCACGGCGAGGCCTGGCTGGACGAGATGTTGGCCTATGTGCATGACAACCTCCACTACGTCAACGACTACCTCAACGCCAACGTGCCCGGCGTGACTGCCATCCGCCCGCAGGCATCCTTCCTGCTGTGGCTGGACTTCCGCGAATTGGGACTGAGCCAGGACGAGCTGATGCATCTGTTGCTCGACAAGGCCCACCTGGCGCTGAACGACGGTTCGATGTTCGGCCGTCAGGGCGTAGGCTTTGTGCGCCTCAACGTGGGCACACCGCGCTGCGTGCTGCATCAGGCCCTGGAGCACATCCGCCTGGCCGTGGAGCAGCTCAAGGCAAATCAATAAACTATAACACCTGTAATACTTTGGATTACCGAATATTTCCACCCGACGAGATTCTCGAGACCACCGTCAGCCTGCCGCTGAGCAAGAGTGTGGCCGCGCGGGTGATTGTGCTGAGCGCACTGACCCCGGGCGGACCCTGCCCCGACCCGGCGGCGATGCCTGACTGCGTGGACACGCGCGTGCTGCTGACCGCCACCGAGTGTACGGCCAGCGAGGTCTCCGCCCATGCCTCGGGCACGGCCATGCGCTTCCTGACCGCCTTCTTCGCCGCCCGCCCGGGCGCGAGCGTCACCCTTACCGGGGGCGAACGCCTCTCGGCCCGCCCCGTGGCCCCGCTGGTCGACGCCCTGCGCTCCATGGGCGCCGACATCACCTATGCCGCCGAGGAAGGGCGCCTGCCGCTGGTCATCAACGGGCGCCGTCTGCGTGGCGGACGTGTGCGCCTGGATGCGTCGGCATCGTCGCAGTTCGCCTCGGCGCTGGCCATGATCGGCCCGCTGTGCGAGGAGGGTCTGGACATAGACTTGGGCGGCGAGATAGCCTCCATGCCCTATCTGCGCATGACGCTGCGCATGATGCAGGCCCGCGGCATCGACGCCGACATCGAGGGCTATACCGTGCGCGTGCCCGCCGGCGAATACCGCCCCGTCGCCGCCGAGTGTGAGCGCGACTGGAGCGCCGCATCCTACTGGTACGAGATTGCCGCCGTCACGGCCGGCTGGGTTACCCTCCAGGGCATGACCGGCCACAGCCTGCAGGGCGACAGCGTCCTGGCCCGCATCGGCGACCGTTTCGGGGTTCTGACCGAGTTCACCGACGAGGGCGCCGAACTCTCGGCCACGCCCGACCTGTATTCACGCCTGGACATGGATATGGCTGATTATCCTGACCTTGTGCCGGCTTTGGCTGTCACCGCCGCACTCATCGGGCTGCCATTCCGCTTCACCGGCATAGAGAACCTGCGCCATAAAGAGTGCGACCGCATAGAGGTGTTGGCCGCCGGCCTGCGCGCCTTAGGATGCGTGGTTGAGACCGGGCCGGGCATGTTAGGCTGGGAGGGCGCACGTGAACCGCTGACCGCCCTGCCCCGCATCGAGACGCACGACGACCACCGCATAGCCATGGCCTTCGCTCCCGCCGCCGTGTTCATTCCCGGTATTGTCATAGCCGACGGCGATGTGGTCGACAAGTCCTATCCCGCCTATTGGGACGACCTGCGCCGGGCCGGATTCACCCTCACAGACGCGGCCGTGCCGCTGCCCGAAGCGGAGGAGCAGGCATGATAGTGGCCCTGTACATCCTGGGCGCGCTGCTGCTGGTGGGGCTGGTGCTCAAGCTGACGCACCGCCCGGACGCTCCCAAGCCCGAGGACGACACCGCGCCGCCTGCCGATGACGCCGCCGACAGCGAGTGTTGCGGCATGCACATCACCTGCGAGAAGGATTCGCTGTTGGCCGGCGTTTCGGACGACATCGAATACTTCGAGGACGAGGACCTGGACCGCTACAAAGGCCGCGGCGCCGACGATTATACCGACGATGAGATAGAACAGTTCCGCGACGTGCTGCTGACTCTGCGCCCCGACGAGATTGCCGCCTGGGGCCGCAGCATCCAGCTGCGCGGCATCACCCTGCCCGCACCCGTGCGCGACGAACTGCTCATGATTGTGGCCGAGGCCCGTAAAAACGCATCATCGCAATGACCGAAATCTTAGGCTACGAATTCTTTCAGCGCGCCATCGCAGGTGTGGTGCTCATAGCCGTCTGTGCGGCCGTAGTGGGCACCTACATCATCACCCGCCGGCTGGTAGCCATCTGCGGCGGCGTCACGCACGCCTGCTTCGGTGGCCTGGGCCTGGGCTATTTCTTGGGCGTGAATCCCGTGGCCATGGCCGCCGTGTTCGCCGTGGGCTCATCCGTGGCCGTAGAGTGGATGTCGCGGCGCCTGGACGTGCGCGAGGACTCCGCCATAGCCGTCATATGGGCCATTGGCATGGCCGTGGGCGTGCTGTTTGTGTTCCTCACGCCCGGATATGTGCCTGAGCTTAACTCGTTCCTGTTCGGCAACATTCTGACCATCTCCGCGGCCGACCTTACGGCTTTTGCCGTCTTCGCCGTGGTGCTCGGGGCCTTCTTCGGCTGGAAATACAACGAGATTCTGGCCTGCGCCTTCGACCGCGACTTCGCGCGCGTGTCCGGCCTGCCCGTGCGTTTCATTTCATACACCATGACGGTTCTGGTGGCCATCTGCATAGTGCTGACCATCCGCCTGGTGGGCATAATGCTGCTTATGTCCATGCTGTCGCTGCCCATCATGACAGCCGAGATATTCTGCCGCCGCTACAGCTCCATGATGCTGTGGTCCGCCGTCATATCGCTGCTGGCGTCGCTTGCCGGACTGATAGCCGGCGCCTTTATCGACGTCCCCTGCTCCGCCTTCATAGTCCTCATCATGGCCGCAGTATTCATCGTAGCCAGAGTGTGGGTGGCGGTGCGGCGCCTACGGTAGAATAATAGGGCTTATTGGGCCTATTGGCCTTGTTGGGCTTATACTATCCGGCTATTTCACCCACTCTACGGGGTTTAGTTTGCGCTTTTCGTGGCGGATTTCGAAGTGGAGGCGGGAGCGGCCTTCGTCGGCGGTGTCGATGAAGATGGTGCCGAGGTTCTGGCCGGCACGGACTTTGTCGCCCTTGCGCACGCTCAGGTTGTCCAGGCCGCCGTAGACGGTCAGGTATTCGCCGTGGCGCACTATGACGACGTTGCGGTAGCCCTCCAGACGGAAAATTGAGCTTACCACGCCCTCAAATACGGAGCGTGCTGCGGTGCCGGCGGGGACTTCCACGTCGATACCTAAGTTGTCGTACTTGACTTTGGACAGTTCAGGGTGGGTGTTGGTGCCGAAGTTTGACACGATGGAGTAGCGCCCGGCCACGGGGAAGAGCAGACGGCCCTTGTTGGCGGCGAATGAGCCGGAGAGGGCGCGGTCGGCGGCCGCCTCGGAGGTATAGTCGGACGGTTTGGGTTTGGTGGGCGCGGGTGTGGGCTTGGGGGCCGGTGCGGGAGTGGCCACGGGTTTCTGCGGCGCTGCCGGGGCGGCGGCCGTGGCTTTAGAGGCCTTCTTGTCGGCTTTCTTGTTGTTTGCGGCGGCTGCGGCAGCGGCGGCAGCGGCGCGGGCTTCGGCGGCACGGCGTTCGGCCTCCTCAGCTTCGCGGCGACGGCGTTCGGCCTCTTCGGCTTCGCGACGGCGGCGTTCCTCGGCCTCGCGCATCTCGCGTTCTATGATTTTGTCGAGTTCGCGGTCAAGCGCGGCGGCTTCGTCGCGGCGTTTTTTCAGCTCGCGGTTTAGTGAATTTCCTTTGCGCTTGAGGTCGGCCACCAGGCCGGCGGCGGTGGCTCGCTGACCGTCGAGAGTGCGTCGGGTGGCGCGCAGACGGGCTATGCGGGCGGTCTGCTGCGCGCGCAGTGTGTCCAGACGGGCGCGGGCGGCCACGAGCTGCTGTGCCGACTCGTTAATCTGACGGGCGCGGCGATTGCCGGCCTTGGCCAATTGCTGCAGATAGCCGTAACGGCGCCATGCCTGCATGAATGAGCCGGCGGTGAAGATGAACGAGAGGTCGCTCATGTTCTGGCGGCGTGTGCGGGCCTCGCGCAGGGTGCGGGCGTAGTTGGCCTTGAGGCGGCGGGTGGTGCTGTCCAGGACGGCGATGGAATCGTCCAGAGTGCTGATGGCGCCGCGCAGCGAGTCCAGCCCCACGGTGAGGTAGCCCACGGTGTCGTTGTTGAGGGCTATGCGGGCTTCAAGCGAGGTGAGGCGGTTGAGCTGGCGTCCGGTTTCGGCCTGGTTGTCGCTGATGCGTTTGCGGGTCTGGGATATGCGCTGTTCGGTGCGTTTGCGGTCGCGCCGCACATCCTGCGACGAGCGGCGGCGGGCGTCGACGCCCGTCAGCCCGGCCAGGATGGCCGCGAGCACAATTATGAGCGTAAGGCGGCGCATCAGAACTGCTTGAGCATCTCCAGCCCCTGGGCGGGGGTGACGTTACGGTATCCTGTGGGGCGGCTCCAGCCGTCGGAACGGGCTTGATTCCAGCGCGCATCGCCGTAGTCGGCCGTGACGGTGGCCTGAATGGCGCGGTTTTTGACCTTGCCGCTCAGGGCGACTTCGGCGGCCACGGGTCCAGCCACAGCATCGGTAAAGTCGCCGAAGGAAGCGCTGAATTCCACTTTCTCGCCGGCCTCGACAGCCATGCGCTCAAGGCGCGGGGCATCGCTGACGGTGTAATACCAGTTGACGGACGATTTGAGGCGGCGCGGGGTCAGCACGAAGTCGGTCTGCTCGGCGCGGACATCGAAGTCGGACTGCGCGGGGCGGTCGGCGCCGGGGTAGAACACCTGTCCCAACAGGAGCGACTGCACGTTGTCCAGGGTGATGCCTGTGCGGGCACCTAACGAGCTGATGGGCAGGGCGCAGACGGCCTTGTGGAGCTTGTCGACGAACCACACCGAATCACGGTCGGCGTGTACCTGGGCCAACTCAGTGCCGATGAGCGGGGCACGCAGCGACAGGTGCAGCGAGCGGCCGCGGGTCATGTACAGGCGGGCGGGCAGGGAAATGCTCATGGGGCTGCGCAGGTTGATGCGCACCGGCAGGTAGAGGTCGGACCAGTCGGCATAACCTGCGGCCAGGTCGGTGACTACGTTCTTGACTGTAGCGGGCGTCTCGACGCGGGGCGCGGTCGTGCCGCCGGGCACGGTCTGTGCCGGCTGTGTGCGGCGCGACGAGCAGGCTGCAAGGCCGGCCATCAGCGCCACGGCAATTGTATATCTGAGAAATGTGCGGGTGATCGGTTGGAATGTCATTCGAAAAAGTAAGCTTTATTCTTGATTTTTTTCTTGAGATTCTCGTTTTCGGGGTCAAGTGCGGCGGCGCGTGTCCAGAACTCCAGGGCCTGTTCCGGCTCGCCATTCATGAAGTATATGTCGCCGGCGTGGTCCAGGATGTCGGCCGATGGTTCCTCGTAGGCCGACGAAATCTCGACAGCCTCGATTTCCTCAAGCATTTCGGAGTCGACTGAATCCACGGCGGCGAAGTCAACCGCCACTGAATCAACCGCTACCGTGTCGGGCGACTGGTAGAGCGACAGCGCGGCGTCAATCTGCTTGCGGGCCTCGGGATACTTCTTCTGACGGAACAGCACCCAGGCGTAGGTGTCGATGAAGGTGGGGTTGAGGGGCTGGTCGCGCAGGGCGGTGACGATGAGCTCCTCGGCACGGTCCAGGTCGCGGTTGTCCACGGCCATGTAGTAAGCGGCGTTGTTGGCGGCGCTTGAGTTCATGGGGTTGTATTTGAGGGCCTTGTCATAGGCGGCGAATGCGCTGTCGCGCTGCTCCATGGCGTAGAGATAGTCGCCGCGCATGGTGTGGTAGTCCGACAGGGCCTCGGGGTTGTCAAAGTGGCTGACGTCGAAGCTGTCCAGGATGGCCAGTGCCTCGGCCGGGCCGTCGTGCCCGAAGGCTATGGAGGCCGTGTAGAGCGGGAACAGCAGATTGTCCGGGAAGTGGGTGATGGCGCGCAGGGCGTCGCGCAGGGCGCCCACGGTGTCGCCCGAGGCGTACAGCGTGTTGATCAGATAGTTCCAGTTGGTGTTGTCCTCGGGGTCGAGGTCGACGGCGTACCCGAACTGTTCGGCGGCCGCGGCGGCGCTGTCCTGCATGGCCAGGAACGAGCCGTAGAGCGAGTGCAGTTCGGCCTGGCCGGGATTGATGAGCTCCAGGCGCTTGAACATGCGCGAGATGCGGTCGGTGCGGGTGGTGTCGGCGTAGAGGGCGCGGACGTAGTTGGTGAGTAGCTCGAACTTCGATTCGAATTCCAGGTCGGGGCTCTCCAGTGCGCGGAACACCTCGCGGTCATAGGCTGAGGAATCGCCCAACTCCATGTAGTACTCGGCGCGCATCAGGTAGGCGGGGCTGTAGGTCGAGTCGATGGCGCATGCGCGGTCAAAGTATGCCATGGCCGAGTCCGGCATGTCCATGCCGGCGTATGAGCGGGCGGCCAATACTGCTATTTCAGGGTCGGCGGGGGCGGAGCGGTACAGACGTGTGATTTCGTTCTTGACGGCGGCCGTGTCGCCTATCATGGACAGGGTGCGTATGCGGTGGCTCATGACCAGCGGGTCGGGACCCAGGCCGGACTCCAGACGGTCATAGATGGCCAGGGCGGTGTCGATGCCTGACGAGTCGCCGAACATGACGCGCAACACCTCGGACCATGCGTAGTTCAGGGCAAAGTCGCTGCGGGCGGGCAGGGCCTCGGCCAACTTGCGGTAGGCCATGCGGACGTCATCGTAGCGCGACAGGCGCATGGCCAGGTTGGCGAAGCGGGTGCCGTTGTCGGCGTCGGCGGGGTTGGCCAGATAGCGGTCGCGCATGGCCTCGTAGCCGTGAACGAAGTCCAGCGAGTCGCCGTAGCCGGTGGCGTAGGTGAGCTCGCCGCGCATGGCGGCGATGTCCGGGTCGGCGGGGTCGAGGCGTCCGGCGCGGTCCAGCAGCAGCACGGCGCGGTCAATCTTGCCGTCGTTGATGGCCGAGATGGCCTCCAGATACAGATATGCGGCCTTGGCGCTGTCGGCGCTGTTGCGGCGCGGCGCACGGGCACCTCCCGCCAACACAGCCGTCAGCAGCATAGCCAGAACCGATATGAGAATTAATTTTTTCAAAGGTTTCAGGTGCTTGATTGCCGGGTCATTCCACGCCTGTGTGCCCGAAGGCGCCGTCGCCGCGGACGGTCTCGTCCAGCCGCTCGGCCGGCTCCCATTCCACGTGGGTGTAGGTGGTTATGACCATCTGGCAGATGCGCTCGCCGTGGTTGATGACGAACGGTTCGCGCGAGAGGTTGATGACTATTACCTTGATTTCGCCGCGGTAGTCGGCGTCGACGGTGCCGGGCGTGTTCACCAGCGAGATGCCGTGCTTCAGGGCCAGGCCGCTGCGCGGACGAATCTGCATCTCGTGTCCCTGGGGCAACTGCACGTACAGGCCGGTGGGTATCAGGGCGCGTTCAAGGGGCTGCAGTACAACGGGGTGCTCCAGGCAGGCGCGCACGTCCATACCGGCGGCCGACGGCGTCTCATACGCCGGCAGCGGCATGCCGGATTTATTGATTATCTTGACTTTTATTCGTTCCATGTAATTATAACGTTCGGAGCGTTCAGAAAGTTATGCGGCAGGTGTGGCTTCCGGCCTTGAGGATGTACACCCCGCGGGCCGACAGACGCAGACGCGACGTGCCCGCCGGCAGGGCGCCGTTGGCAACTGTCTGGCCCAGAATGGTGTAGACCTTGACCGTGGCGGGCCGGCCCAGGGTGATGTATACGTAGCCGTCGCGCACGGATACCTCGACGCGGTCATCGTCGGCCGCGGGGGCCTCGGCGCGTGCCACCACCTCCCAGCGCCCGGTGTTGCGGGCCGGCAGGGCGGGGGTGCCGGCTATGAGCGCGGCCAGTGTCAGTATTATGTAGCGCCACAGCCTCATTGAACGGTCATTTCGCCGGCCAGGGGTACGGACATCAGGCGGGCCACCTCGTCGTGGCCGATGCCCAGCGAGAACAGGTGCATCATCTTGGTGATTGCGGCCTCGAAGGTGATGTCGTGGCCGGAAATCACGCCGGTGGCGGCCAGGCGGTCGCCCGTCACGTAGCGTGTCTGATGCACGGAGCCGTTGACGCACTGGGTGACGTTGAACACGATTATGCCGCGGCGGCATGCGTCGCGAATTTCATCGATGAACCAGCGGGCGGTGGGAGCGTTGCCGGCGCCGTAGGTGCGCAGCACTATGCCCTTGATGCCGGGCGTGTTGACCAGATGGTGCAGCGTCTTGTGCGACAGACCCGGGAAGACGTCGATGCACATCACCGAGGTGTCGAAACCGAAGTTGGCCTTCAGCGGCTTGCCGGGATTGCGTGCCAGTGCGTCCTGGGCGTAGCTTATGCCCAGGCCAATCTTGGCCAGGTAGGGGTAATTGTTGCTCTTGAAAGCGTTGAAATGGTCGGCCGAGCGCTTGGTGGAGCGGCAGCCGCGCCACAGGTAATTCTCAAACAGGATGGCCACTTCCTGCACCATGGGGTTACCGTCGGCGCCCTTGGCGGCGGCAATCTGCAGCGCCGTGATGAGGTTTTCCTCGCCGTCGGTACGCACCTCACCGATGGGCAGCTGCGAGCCGGTGATTATGACGGGCTTGGCCAGATTCTGAAGCATGAACGACAGCGCCGAGGCCGTATAGGCCATTGTGTCGGTGCCGTGAAGCACCACGAAGCCGTCGTAGCGGTCGTAATTGTCGGCGATGCCGCGCGCTATGTGCTGCCAGTGTTCCGGATACATGTCGCTCGAATCGAGCGGAGGCGTGAACTGAATGTTATCAATGTGATAATCAAGCATTTTCACCTTGGGGACATTCTCCATTAGATGTGAGAAATCGAAAGGCATGAGTGCCTTTGACACCGGGTCTTCAATCATTCCAATGGTTCCGCCGGTATAGATGATGAGGATGCGAGGCTGCATATCGATAGCGTGTGATGATTCAACAGGCAAAGATATAAAAAATAATCGATACTAAAAAACCAAAAAACAAAAGCGCCCCGAAACCGGAGCGCTTATAGAGTTCAGAGGTCAGACGTGTCAGACGTGTCGGACAGGTCGGACTTTAGTTTTCTTAGGATTTGCAGCCGCAGGAGTGGTCGGCGCAGCCGCAGTTGCCGTCGCCGGCCTGCTCGTCGCAGTTGCCGTGGCAGCCGCATCCGCAGCCTTTGGGGTGGATTTCGTCCTCGGTGGCGTCGCGCACCAGCGCAACTTCGCCTTTGAAGCGCACCACGCAGCCGGCCAGGGGATGGTTGAAGTCCATCTTGACGGTCTTGTCGTCGACTTCAAGGACGGTGCCGACTACCTGGAAGCCGTCGGCGGTCATCATGGGCAGGACTTCGCCGGGCTTGACCATGTCGGAGTCGAATTTGCCGTCGACTTCGAAGACTTCTTTTTCAAGGGTGATGAGATACTCGTCGGAGCGCATGCCGAAGGCTTCGTCGGGCTGTGCCACGATGTCGAATTTGCTGCCTTTCTCCTTGCCGATAAGGTCTTTCTCCAGCGGGGCGACGATGCCCTGGGTGATGCCGATGATGAGGCCTTCGGGGTTCTCGTTGCCTACCTGGTGGACGAGTTCTTCGCTGCCGTCGGGGTTGACTCTATACAGGTCGTAGGTGATTTCTACGTATTTGCCGGGTTGAATTTTTTCCATATCTGTCTTGATTTAATTTTTCCTTAAGAACTAACAAAAAACGTGCCAAAATGTTCAGACGGGTCCGAGTGTCAGCCGGGACAGTTGCAGCGAGGCGGCAAAGTCGGCTATGTCGCTGCATGTCAGTGAGTTGATGCGCTCGGCTACTTCGGCGCGGGGTATGGCATATCCGCGCAGCAGCGTCTGCCGTGCCAGCCCGAGGATGCGGTTCTCCACGTTCTCGCCGCTCAGAATCATCTGGCCCAGGTACTGGCGTTTGGCTTTCTGAAGCCGTGCAGGGGTGATGGCGCCGTTGGCCACGGAGCGGACGACGGTGCGCACCAGGCGCTCGCAGCGGCGGTTGTCGGCAGGGTCGCAGCCGTAGTAGACGGTCAGCAGGCCGCAGTCGGTGAAGATGTCGGTGGAGGCCTCGACGTTGTAGACCAGCCCGAGGCGCTCGCGCAGGCGTATGTTGAGCAGGGAGTTCATGCCGGGACCGCCTATGATGTTGGTGAACAGGGCCATGGCATAGCGGTCGGGGCTGTTGAATCCGCCCGTGGGGGCGCCGATGACGGTGTGCGCCTGGTGGGTGTCGACGGGGCGGCTGACGCCCTCGAACTGCCTCGGCTCGGGCGCCTGCGGGGTGCGGACGGGCATGTGGCCGCTGAGCGTGGCGAAGGCGCGCCCGATGGTCTCGGCGGCGCGGCCGGCGGGTAGGGGACCGGCGTAGAAGGCCACCATGTTGCCGGGCACGTACCAGCGGCGCAGGTAGGCGCGGCAGCGCTCGGATGTGAAGGCGGTCAGGGTGTCGCGGCGCCCCAGGATGTTGTGGGCCAGCGGATTGCCGGCGAAGATGAGCTCTTCAAAGTCGTCGAACACGGCCTCGGAGGGCTGGTCCAGGTAGGAGTCAATCTCGTCGGCCACCACCTCGCGCTCGCGGTCCAGCTCCTCGGCGGGAAAGCGCGAGTTGATGACCAGGTCGGCCACCAGGCGTGCGGCGCGGTTGAGGTTGCCGCCGGGGAATACGGTGTAGACCACTGTCTCCTCCTTGGTGGTGTAGGCGTTGAGCTCGCCGCCGATTGACTCCATGCGGTTCAGGATGCTCATGGCCGGGAGCGAGTCGGTGCCCTTGAAGATGGTATGCTCGACGAAGTGGGCCAGGCCGTGCTCGTCGGGGGCCTCGTCGCGGCTTCCGGCGCGGACCATCACGCCGAAGTAGCCCACGGCGGCGCCGGGCCGGTGCAGGTGCACCAGCCGCAGGCCGTTGGCGTAGGTGTGGTGTGTCAGAGAGTCCTCACACATGGCTCAGGCAAGCGGGTCGGTCCAGTCGCCGATGTCCTTGATGAGCTGAATGAGCTGCGGCAGGGCCTCGGCGGCGGGGATGTTCTTGACCACGCAGGTGCGGTTCTTGTACAGGCTGACGCGGCCGGGACCGGCGCCCACGTAGCCGTAGTCGGCGTCGGCCATCTCGCCGGGGCCGTTCACTATACAGCCCATTACGCCTATTTTCAGGCCTTTGAGATGGGCAGTGGCGGCCTTGACCTGTGCCAGGGTGGCCTGGAGGTCAAACAGCGTGCGGCCGCAGCCGGGGCAGGCTATGTATTCGGTCTTGGACATGCGGCGGCGTGTGGCCTGGAGGATACCTAAAGCTAATTGGTGCGCGTCCTGCTCGGCCAGACCGGGGGCGACGATGCCTATGGCGTCGGCGTAGCCGTCCAGGACCAACGAGCCGAGGTCGGCCGACGCGGCCGTGACCAGCATGTCGCGGTCCATGGCGGGGTACTGGGCCACAACCAACACCGGTGCGTTGCCCGATGCCTTGGCCAGGGCACGGCGGGCGTCGCCTATGACGTCGGGGTAGCGTGCGGCCACGGCCATGACGCCTACGGGGAGGTCGTCCGGCCCGAAGTCCAGGCCCAGGACGAGGGGCATCTGCCCGCCGCCGAAAGCGCCCACGGCCACCGAGCGGCGCGGGGCCTCGAGCACGGCTTCGGCATCGCCCGGCTGAGGAGCCGCGGCGGCGCGGGCGGCGATGTGCTGCAGCAGCAGGCGGCCGGCGGGAACCTCGTTGACGGGATCCTCGCTGAGCGATACGCGGATGGTGTCGCCGATGCCGTCGGCCAACAGGCTGCCGATGCCCACGGCCGATTTGATGCGGGCGTCGTCGCCGTCGCCGGCCTCGGTCACGCCCAGGTGCAGCGGATAGTCCATGCCCTCGGCGGCCATGGTATCGGCCATCAGGCGCACGGTGGCGGTCATGACGGTGACGTTCGAGGCCTTGATGGAGACAACAACATCGTTGAAATCCTCGGCGCGGCAGATGCGCAGGAACTCCATGGCGCTCTCAACCACGCCGGCGGGGGTATCGCCGTAGCGGCTCATGATGCGGTCGCTCAGCGAGCCGTGGTTGACGCCGATGCGCAGGGCGGTGCCCCGGCTGCGGCAGATTTCGATCAGCGGCTTGAGCTTGTTGGCTATCTTGACGAGTTCGGCGGCGTATTCGTCGTCGGTGTATTCAAGTTTCTTGAAGGTGCGGCCGGGGTCCACGAAGTTGCCGGGGTTGATGCGCACCTTCTCCACGATTGCGGCGGCTGTGAAGGCGGCCTCGGGGTTGAAGTGGATGTCGGCCACTAAGGGCACATCGCAGCCGGCGCTGCGCACAGCCTCGCGGATGGGGCCGAGGTTCTTGGCGTGGGCCGGAGTCTGGGCAGTCAGGCGCACAATGTCGCAGCCGGCCTTGGCCAGCGCCAGAACCTGAGCGGCCGAAGCCTCGGCGTCCATGGTAGGGGTGTTGGTCATGGACTGGACGGCCACAGGGCGGTCGGCGCCGATGCGCACGCCGCCGATATTGACCTCCCGCGCCGTCCGGCGGGAGTAGTTTATGTGACGGGGCATAAAAATCAAGCTAAATCAAGCTTTAACCATAAACTGATACCCCTCAATCCCGCGCAGTTCCTCGTTGGCCTTCTCAATCTTGCGGCTCAGGCCGGCACACCAGTCGGCGTAGCGGGCGGCCAGGTCGGGGTCGGACAGCGCCAGGATGCGCACGGCCAGCACGGCGGCGTTGAGGCCGGCGTTGATGCCCACGGTGGCCACGGGGATGCCCGGGGGCATCATGACGATGGACAGCAGGGCGTCCTGGCCCTGGAGGGTAGAGTCGATGGGCACGCCGATGACGGGCAGGGGAGTCAGGGCGGCGATGACGCCGGGCAGGGCGGCGGCCATGCCGGCGGCGGCTATGATGACGCGTACGCCGCGGGCGGCGGCTCCGGTGGCGAATTCCTCGACAGCGCGGGGAGTGCGGTGGGCGCTCAGGGCGTTCATCTCAAAGGGCACCTGCATCTGTTCCAGGAAGTCGGCGGCTTTGCGCAGTACGGGCAGGTCGCTGGTGCTGCCCATGATTATGCTTACCATATCGTTAATGTAAAATTTAAAATGTAAAATTTAGAGCTTGTTTAAAAATAAATGTTAACGGCAGGGCTGTCAGTCGTCGAGCAGATTTGTGTCTGTGATGAGGGAGTTATGGGGCTCCATAAC
>CANQZK010000029.1 GCA_947628285.1 uncultured Muribaculaceae bacterium | reverse complement strand
GAGGGCCTGGCCCACCGCATTGTGCGCGGCGACGTGCCTGAGAACCTGCGCACCAAGCAGATATATTCGCTTGACATGGGCGCCCTGGTGGCCGGTGCCAAGTACAAGGGCGAGTTTGAGGAACGCCTCAAGGCCATTGTCAACGAGGTGACATCGGCCGACGGCGAGATAATCCTGTTCATCGACGAAATCCACACCCTGGTGGGTGCCGGCAAGGGCGAGGGCGCCATGGATGCCGCCAACATCCTCAAGCCGGCTCTGGCCCGCGGCGAGCTGCGCTCAATCGGCGCCACCACCCTGGACGAGTATCAGAAATATTTCGAGAAGGACAAGGCCCTGGAACGCCGCTTCCAGAAGGTGATGGTCAACGAGCCTGACGAGCTCAGCGCCATAGCCATCCTGCGCGGCCTGAAGGAGCGCTACGAGAACCACCACAAGGTGCGTATCCGCGACGAGGCCATCGTGGCAGCCGTACAGCTTTCGGAGCGCTACATCACGGACCGTTTCCTGCCCGACAAGGCCATCGACCTTATCGACGAGGCCGCATCGAAGCTGAAACTGGAGATTGACTCCGTGCCTCAGGCCCTGGACGACATCACCCGCCGCATAGCCCAGAAGGAGATTGAGCGCGAGGCCATCAAGCGCGAGGGCATGGACGAGAAAGTCAAGGACATAGAGAAAGAAATTGCCATCATGCGCGAGGAGGAGAAGGAATACAAGGCCAAATGGCAGGCCGAGAAGGACCTCATCAACCGCATACAGCAGAACAAGATTGACATAGAGCAGCTTGGATTCGAGGCCGAACGCGCCGAACGCGAGGGCGATTACGCCCGTGTGGCCGAAATCCGTTACTCCAAAATCCAGAGCAAGGAGCAGGAGAACGCCACCATCCAGGAACAACTCCGCGACATGCAGGGCGACAAGGCCCTCATCAAGGAAGAGGTTGACGCCGAGGACATTGCCGACGTAGTATCGCGCTGGACCGGAATCCCCGTCAACAAGATGGTCAAGAGCGAGCAGGAGAAGCTGCTGCACCTGGAGGAGGAACTGCACGCCCGCGTTGTGGGCCAGAACGAGGCCATCCAGGCCATAGCCGACGCCGTGCGCCGCTCGCGTGCCGGCCTCAACGACCCCAAACGCCCCATCGGCTCGTTCATCTTCTTAGGCACGACCGGCGTAGGCAAGACCGAGCTGGCCAAGGCCCTGGCCGAATACCTGTTCGACGATGAGAACATGATGACCCGCATCGACATGAGCGAGTATCAGGAGAAGCACTCAGTGTCGCGACTGGTCGGAGCGCCTCCGGGATACGTAGGCTATGACGAGGGCGGCCAGCTGACCGAGGCCGTGCGCCGCAAACCCTACTCGGTGGTTCTGTTCGACGAGATTGAGAAGGCCCACCCCGATGTGTTCAACATCCTGCTGCAGGTGCTTGACGACGGCCGCCTGACCGACAACAAGGGCCGCAACGTCAACTTCAAGAACACCATCATCATCATGACCTCCAACATGGGCTCGTCCGTCATCCGCGACAACTTTGCCAAGATGACCGAGGAGACCAAGGCCAAGACGGTGGAGGAGACCAAGGAACAGGTGCTGGAGATGCTCAAGCAAACCATCCGCCCGGAATTCCTCAACCGTATCGATGAGATAATAATGTTCACCCCGCTCAACCGCGCCGAGATTGAGGAAATCGTGGGCCTGCAGATACGCGGCATACAGAAGATGCTCAAGACCTCAGGCGGCATAGAGCTGAAGGTCACCCCGGAGGCCCTGTCCTACCTGGCCGACGAGGGCTACGACCCGGAATTCGGTGCCCGTCCCGTTAAGCGCGCCATTCACCGCCTGGTGCTCAACCAGTTGTCCAAGGACATCCTGGCCCAGAAGGTTGACCGCACCCACCCCATCGTGATTGACTACGACAAGGCCACCGAAGACCTTGTATTCAAGAACTGACCAGCCCCTATAAGATGACATCAAGGCCCTTAAAGTCGATAGTGACTTTAAGGGCCTTAATGATTTTAAGTATCTTTTAAACAGTCAGTTTCACTGTGCGGTTGCGGCCGGCTACGGTCCAGCTGAGCACGTATACGCCGGGGGCGAGGTTGCCCAGGTCAATCTCGGCGGCGATGGCGCCAGCGGCCACGCGGACGCCGGTCATGGAGTGCAGGGCGAAGGTGCCGTCGAGCTCGGAGGCCGAGTTGAAGCGCAGCAGGTGCAGGGCGGGCACGTAGGTCACGCTGTAGTTGATGTCAAGGCCGTCGATGCCTGATGTCTTGGGCTCGTCCAGGCGGAGCACCCACTGGCGGGTGGGTTTCTGCACGTTCTGCTCGTCGCTGGTCCAGCTCAGCACGGGGTTGCCGTCGGCTGTACCGCCGCCTGAGTTGTTCCATGCCAGGCCGGTGAGACGGTTTGACAGCACGTAAGTGTCTTTAAGGACAGGTGTTATGCTCCAGTGCTGACGGTGGTCCTCAGGGTCGGCCACGGCAGTGGCAAGCTGTGAGCCGCGCTCGTAGCCGCCGGACAGCTCGGAAGCGCAGTCGCTGATGGCCCGGCCGGACCGGCGGTTGACCAGCATGTAGTGGTCTTCGCCGCAGGCCTCGATTGACCATTGCTGGCTATGGCTTTCGATGTCGTCGCCGGCTATGCAGACGGCGTCGTCGCGGACATCGACTGTCGAGCCGCTGCCCTTGTTGATGATGCGATAGTAATGCTCGGTGCTGCATACAAAGGGCTCGAGCGGACGCTCGCCCTCAAACACCTCGGTGAGGTACTGCACGCGGTTGCGGATGAAGGTCTTGAGGTATTCCACGCCCTCGCCGTAGGTGCTGAACAGTTCCAGCTCCTCATATGCCCGGCGGTCGATGGGCCAGATTTTGAAGTTGGCTGTCTGTGAGCCATCCAGGTGCGCGGCCATGCTGTCGATGTAGTCCAGCAGGTGCTGTTCTATGCCGCGCTCCAGGCAGTCGTTCCATTTGTCGCTGATGAGCTTGACAAACCAGGGGTCCTGCCACATGCGGCGCACCCACATCTTGCTGAGGTTGTCGCCGAAGCCGCAGTCGCGCAGCAACTGATGAGAAATGTCGCCCTTGCGCTGCGAGTTGTTGAAGGCAATGTCGTAGTCCCACAGGGGTCCCCAATAGAGAGCGGGATCGCCCTTCTCCTTATACATATATGTGCTCCAGAAGCCGTCGGGGTTGCCGGTCAGCTCGGTGGCCACGTACCAGCTTGCCAGCGTGGAGGGGTCGACGAAGCGGCGATAGCCTTTTTCGGGGTCCTTGAAGTCCTCGCTGAACAGGGCGGCCTCAAACTGATTGTAGTAGTCGCGGATGTAGTTGGTCTGGGCGGGTACGATTATGTCCTCGTCGGGCGACTTGATGGTCACCAGCACGCCACGGTCGGTCTGGAAGTAGGACACTTCCTGCTGGGCAAATCCGTCCACCTCCAGGAAGTAGCCGCCGGAAATGTCGGCGCCCTCGGCGGGAACCTCGTCCTGCTCGGTGATTTCGACGCGCTTCTTGCGCACTTCCATCTGGTCGGAAATCTGGTAGTTGCCTCGGTACTCGCCGTTGAGTACAAGGTCGACAAACTTGGCCGCGGCGGCGAAGGGCTGCCCGGCAAAGGAGGCTATCTCAGCGGCCAGGGCGTTGCGCATCAGGGTCTTGTCGGCATAGTTGGCCAACAGGGTCCAGCTTTTGGCCTTGGCGCGGTCCGGACCTAAGAATTCGGTCTTGGACTCGAATTTGATTTTGTAGGGTTTCTTGGGCATGTTCCATGTCGAGTTGCCTCGGCCACGGATGTTGACGTTCTCGTAGACGGTGACACCGTTTTCGTCCACCAGGCGCAGGGTGGCCTTGATGTAGTCCTCGGTCTTGGGCGGGATGGTCTGGCCGTTGACCGTCTCGATGTATAGCGTGGGCAGATCGGTATATTGCGGATAATCTGCCTCGGCGGCGCCGAGCTGACCGAAGCAGCATAGGGCAGCGGCGGCTGCGAACAGCGTTTTTTTCATGGGATTGAAGTTTAAGTGTTAGTCGGTTGCAAAGATAATGATTGTTTTCATACACTGCAACGGTACGACGGCCCGGCGGCGTCCTGAGGGGCCGTTTTTCTGAAAAATCACCGATAAAAGACGAACGGCGCCCCGTCCGGATGGGCCCGCTCAGACGGCCAGATCCTGCGGATAGTCCTCGCCGGCGGCCACGGCGTGGGTCATCAGCGCGGCGCCCAACGTCAGCACGCCTATACGGCCTATGTACATCAGCACTATGATGGTGATTTTGCTGCCGGTGTCAAGCAGCGGCGTTATACCCAGGCTGATGCCCACCGTGCCCAGGGCCGAGGCGGCCTCGAACAGAATCTGGCTGAAGGTGAAATCGCTGCACATGGTTATGACGGCGGTACCCGTCAGAAGCACCACGCCGTAGACCAAGATGTTGGTCAGGGCCGAGTTGACGCGGTAGAAGGGCAGCCGGTTGCCGCGCAGACTGACATACTTGCGCCCCCGCAGCATGGACACCACAAAGGCGTAGACGGCCGAGAGGGTGGTACACTTCACACCGCCGCCCGTGCCTGAAGGCGAGGCGCCGATGAACATGATTACGGCCAGCCCCAACACGGAGATGGGCGCCAGCGTAGCCAGGTCAAAGGTGTTGTAGCCCACGGTGGTCATGGCCGACATGGTCTGGAAGAAGGCTTCCATGACGCTCACCCGGGCCGACGGCCCTTGCGCGGCGGCAGGGAACAACAGTTGCAGGGCCGTGCCCGCCAGAGTCATGACGCAGGTTATGGTGACGATGACCCGGGTGGTGAAGGTGACGCGGTAGCGGCGCCCCTCGCGCACCTTGCGGCTGATGTCGGTGATGACTATGAAGCCCATGGCGCCGGCATAGCTCAGGATGGCCACCACGGCGTTGACGGCCACGTTGCCGCTGAAGGAGCAGAGCGAATCGGAGAACGTGCTGAAGCCCGCCGTGCAGAACGACGATATGGTTATGAACAGGGCGTGCCAGGCCGGCACGTCCGTCCCGGCGCAGGCGAATGCCGCCCACAGCGACAGGAAGCCCAAAACCTCAAAGGCTATGGTGAAATGCACCACATTGCTTATGATTGAGGTCAGCGACATGCCGTAGGGCGTGGGGATGGCGGCGGTGATGACGGTGCGGCTGCGGTTGGACATGCGGTGAGTCAGGTGAAGCATCAGGTAGGAGCTGATGGTCATATACCCCATGCCGCCCAACTGTATGAGGAACAGAATCACACACATACCCAGCGGAGTATAGACCTTGGGGACGTCCACAGTGGCCAGACCGGTGGTCGATACGGCCGACGTGGCCGTGAAAAGATGGTCAAGCACGGAGGCCTCGACGCCGTCGTAGGTGCACCAGGGCAGCAGCAGGGCGGCGAAACCCGTCAGGATATAGAAGATATACCCCAGCGCAATGTTGCGCTCGGGCACGGATGAATTGCAACCGAAGGTCACCAGGCGTGACCGTGACAGGGCCATGAACAGACGTTTTGCCCGTCGTTTGAAGCCGGATTCAGCCATATGCGTCAAATGTCAGTTATCGGGCGGCAAATATACAAATTTTTCCTTTGCTGCCTTACAATTTTTGTGATGTCTTCTGTTTTAGTAACACTCGTGTCTTGCGAATGTTGAATCAAATACCTACCTTTGCATCTGTAACAAACAATCCTTACTGATATGAGGCTTATTATCGAACCCAACTACGCCGACGTTTCGCGCTGGGCCGCCAACTACGTGGCAAAACGCATCAACGAGGCCAACCCTACCCCCGAGAAACCCTTCGTGCTCGGCTGCCCCACCGGCAGCTCGCCCCTGGGCATGTACCGCCACCTTATCAAACTGTATGAGGAAGGCAAGGTATCGTTCAAGAACGTCGTGACTTTCAACATGGACGAGTACGTGGGCATTCCCCGCGACCATGAGCAGAGCTACTACACCTTCATGTGGACCAACTTCTTCAGCCACATCGACATACCCCGCGAGAATGTCAACATCCTCAACGGCAACGCCGAGGATCCCGCCGAGGAGTGCCGCCGCTACGAGGAGAAGATAGCATCCTACGGCGGCATCGACCTGTTCCTGGGCGGTGTGGGCCCCGACGGACACATAGCCTTCAACGAGCCCGGCTCGTCGCTGACATCGCGCACCCGCATGAAAACTCTGACCCAGGACACCATCATAGCCAACTCGCGCTTCTTTGAGGGCGACGTGGACCTGGTGCCCAAGACGGCGCTCACCGTAGGTGTCGGCACTGTCATGGCCGCCCGCAGTGTGCTGCTCATCGTCAACGGCCATAACAAGGCCCGCGCACTGCGCCACGGCGTGGAAGGCTCCATCTCGCAGATGTGGACCATCTCGGCCCTGCAGCTCCACCCCCACGCAATCATCGTGGCCGACGATGACGCCTGCGCCGAACTCAAGGTGCAGACCTACAAGTATTTCCTGGACATCGAGCAGGCCAACCTCGACCCCACCACGCAGCTCTGAACCGCTTTCGGGACCGCCGGTGAAAATATTTTCACATTTTCCTGACGATTTGTCCCGAAATATTTGGTTTTCACAGAAATTAGTCGTTACTTTGTGGCATTGATGCTTTTCCTTTAAACAAATTATCGTTTTTTCAGATTAGAAGTATCACTGTGCAAATAACATATACTCCGCCGACAGTTTCCAACGGCGGAGTTTTTTTATGGATGGACCGCATGGATGGACCGCCTCCGGCGGTCAGTATTATCGTCCTACAACCAACCGCACCGTCAGCAACGCCCGCGGCGAGGGCATGCGGCGCGAAAAGCGGTAGCCCGCGGCGGGCATCATCAGCGGCATCTGCAGGCGGTGGCGTCCGCGGCGGAAGGTGATGGCCTGGTTGGGGCATACGTCCAGGCAGTCCAGGCACACCACGCAGCGCGAAAGGTCGACGGTATGTTCCCAGGGGTTGATGCATGTACCCTTGCACCGCTCCACGCAGCGGTTGCAGCCGGTGCAGCGGTCGGTGTCTATGTCCACGTGGTAGACCGACAGGCGCGCCACGGCGCCGAGTAGCGTCCCCACGGGGCAGACGGTATTGCAGATGCGTCGGCCGCGCGTGGCCGCCACATATACTATAACACCGGCTATGACGGCCGTGAACGCGCCGGAGGCAAGGCTGACGGTGACCGCACGCAGCACGGGCCGGCGCCCCAGCGCTTCGGCCACCCGTTCATAGGCGGGTATGCCCAGGCGGTTGATGATGTCGGCCCACTCGCTGTAGGGATCTAACAGAGCCACCACCTCCCACAGGCCCATGACGGCGGCAGCTACGGCGGCGATGACCATGAGCCAGCGCAGCGGCGTCATGGCCACGGTGTAGAAGTAGCCCCGGCGGCGTATGCCCAGCCGAGCCATAATATCCTGGAACGTGCCCAGCGGGCAGACGGTCGAGCAGTAGACCCGCCCCACAAGCACTGTGATGACAATCCACGCCAGCAGCCACACCACCGAGCACGCCAGCATGGCGGGGACTATCTGCATGCGTGTGAGCAGACACGAGTAGCCGGCGGCCACAGCCACCGACACCACCGCGAGCGACAACAGCTGCACAGCCGTGCGCGCGCCTCGGACTATCTTCCACGCCTTAGGGGTCATCACATTTCTGCCGGAAAGCACCTGTGGCTCCCCGTTTGACAAGCGAAGTTAAGAATAATTTCGATATTTCTCAAATTTTTGGCCGTTATTGCGTATTTATCGCTTGCCATGTGTGGATAATTTCGTAATTTTGCGCCGATTTATGACAACCATATCAGCCATAAAAGAGAATATTGCGCCCGATCTTGTCAAGCTGAACGCCTTGATAAAGTCGCGTCTGTCAGCGGACAATCCCCTGATGGACGCAGTGATAGACCGCTATCTGACAACCAAGGGCAAGCAGATAAGGCCGATAGTGGTGATGTTGTGCGCACGCATGTTCGGCCCTGTCACGGAGCATGTGCTCAATGCGGCCGCCGCCGTGGAGCTGCTGCACAACGCCTCGCTGATACATGACGACGTGGTGGACGAATCCAAGCTGCGCCGCAACGCCCCGACAGTCAACGCCATATGGGACAACCATATAGCCGTGCTGGTGGGCGATTTCTTTGTCAGCATCGCGCTGCAGCAGACCATCGCTACGGGCGATTTGCGCATAATCGAGGCTATCGGCCGTCTAGGCAAAATGCTCTCCCTGGGCGAAATCGACCAGATTTACAACGCCCGCCAGCACACGCTCACCGAGGAGGCCTACTTCAAAATCATCAACTTCAAGACCGCGTCGCTCTTTGTGGCCTGCGCTCAGGTGGGCTGCTATGCCGTGGGCGCACCGCAGGAGGACACCGAACGCCTGGCCGAGGTGGCCGAGCTGTTCGGCATGTGCTTCCAGATTCGCGACGACGTGTTTGACTACTTCCCCGCCGACAAGGTGGGCAAGCCCACCGGCAACGACCTGCGCGAGGGCAAAGTCACCCTACCCCTGCTGTACGCGCTCAACCGTCCCGATGCGCCCGGCGCTGAACAGATGCGCCAAATGCTTGACGACGAGCAACTCACGGCCGAGCAGATAGCCCGCCTGCAGGAATTTGCCCGCGACAACGGCGGCATAGAATATGCCTACGCCACCATGGCACGTCTGCGCGAGCACGCCGCCGAGATTTTAGCTACCCTGCCCCACAACACCGCCACCGCCGACATCATGGCGCTGTTCGACTACGTCATCGCCCGCGACTTCTGAAATCACACGGGGGCTTCCAGGTCGTCAAGGGTTACGATGCGGTTGACTATGGCGTAGATGGTCAGGCCGCTCAGCGAGTGAATATCCAATTTGGCACCGATGTTTTTGCGGTGCGTCAGCACTGTGTGAACGCTGATGCACAGGCGGTCGGCTATCTCCTTGTTGCGGAAACCGCGCACGGCCAGGGCCACGACGTCCTTCTCGCGCTCAGTCAGCTGCGAGCAGTTGTCGGCGTCGGCGCCTGATGCATCGGGCGCCTCGTCCTTGTCGGCGACTTCGGCCTCGAGCAGACGGACGGCCGGCACGAACAGATGGTTTTCCACGCCGCAATGCCGCTGCAAATCCTTCTCGCACTCAAAGATATCATACATCATGGAATTGAGCAGGTCCGACGCCGCGTCGGGCTTGTAATATTTGATGATTATGTTCTTGAGTTCCTGCAGTTTGACGTTGATTGATTCGTGCGAGCGGGCGAAACGGTCAATCTCGTAGTCCGAGCGGCGCCGGCCGGCCAACAGGTCGGCCACGTAGGTGAACACCTCCTTGTTCTCGTTCTCCATGTGGCGGCGCACCTCCTCGGTGTAATCGTCATAGAATTTCACTATCAGCCCCACCACAGGATTGACATCGCTGACATTTGAGCAGACAATGGCCTCGAGCAGCTTGCGGCGGATGGCCGGCAACTGGAATTCCAAAAAATATTCATGGGCGCGCCGCAGATAGTCAATAAGGCTGTGCACCGACACCTTGTCATAGAAATGCCGGGCCGCTTCCGCGCCGAAACTTATGTAATTGGCCACGGCCACAAAGGTAAGGGTGTCTACGCCGTATGCATCGCACACCTGGGCAACGGTCTTGTCCTCGACTCCGAGCGGAATGCCGAAACGGCTCATCATCTGCAGTAATTCAGGCTGCCGACAGATGAGGTCGAACATCCTGGAGCTGCTGTTGTAAAACTCTGTCGTCTGCATCTATCTTGTCATTAGCGAGCGCAAAGATACGTAAAATCTCCCGCATGGCCTATACCCTAAAACAGGTATTTGCCCCTGCCGGGGCGACAACCTGCACCCCGCTGCCCCGGGAAAATTACCCCATCGGGGGCATTGCGCAGCCGCCACACAAGCAGTAACTTTGCATCAGATTGATTTAGCTACGTATGACCAAACTAAAATAGCTAAAGTAGCTAAGTTAGCTATTTTAGCTATTTTAGCTATCTTAGCTATAATAGCAAATTAGCTAAACCAGCCATAAAAGCTGATTTAGCTAATAAACCGTGCCCGAAGCGGGACTCGAACCCGCACAGCCGCAATGGCCAAGGGATTTTAAGTCCCTCGTGTCTACCATTCCACCATTCGGGCAGGTGCGCTGCAAAGGTACGAATAATATTCGTAATTGCAGGCCGCGCGCCTTAATTTTTTTGAATTTTGTCAGCAAAAAAAGCCACGAAAGGCCCGAATCAGCGGATTATCTTGCGGGCAGAGCCGTCGGAACCGACCATGATTTTCAGGCCGGGAGCGTCGGGCCGCACTGCGCGGCCATAGATATCATAGCATGCTGCGGGAGCCTCAGGGCGCCCGGGGGCGATGACGACATCCTCGACGCCCGACTGGGCATAGGAGGGCAATGGAGCCGCCGGAGTGGTGTCGCGCTCGGGCTCGGGGTGCGTACCGACGGAGTAATCGCCGAATATGCCTTTGAGCCAGGCGGTCTTGGCGCGGAGGCGGCTCTTGACATCGGCGGCGCGGGCGGCCATGTCGGAGTTGTCGGCCACGGCGGTGCCTCCGTCGGGCACGGGAGCGTCGCGCCAGCGGCGACGATCGGCCACGGCTGCGGCGGATATGCGGGCGGCGTACTCGTCGATGTCAGACTCGATGCCCTCGTACCGTCCGCTCATGAACCACAGCCATGTATCGGCCACCTTGGCGTTGAACCGGGCGTTCTCGCGCATGGACGGAATCCATGTGTTGCCGTAGCTGTCGTGGTCATAGAAGAATCCGTCGGTGGGACCGTTGAAGGCGTTGCCGCAGTCCCACAGGGGCGAGAAATGCCACTTTTGGCCGGAGCCGTTGTCGCAGAACAGGTAGGTCGACCCGTGATAGGATTCGGTGTGGGAGATTATTTCCTCAACTATGTAGTACCGGGCGGCGTCGTCAAGGTCGAGGTAGCTCCAGAGAACGTCGTCATTGGCGCCTACGGCATTGTTCATGGCGGTGAAGCGGTCGGTGACAAAGCGGCGCTGCAGCTCGGAATAGACCTCGGGCGTATCGGCGGTAATGCGCAGCACGTCAAGCTTCTGACCACCCACATATGACTTCTCCTCGAGGCGTATCTGGTTCTCCTCATCGTAGTTGTCAAGCTCCACCAGGTAGCCGCCTGACACGGCGGCGGGGTCGGTGGCAAGGTCGTCAAGTTCGGTGATTTCCACGCGCCCCTTCTCCACGCGAATCGACTCGGTGAGGAAGTACAAACCGCGATAGTCGCCGTTTATGACCACCTCGACCGGCTGCTGGGCGGGTGTCCACGGCAGGCCGATGCGCCGGCCCAGGTTGAAGCCGGTGAAGTTGCGCAGGTAGCCCATGTTGTCGTCGGCATGTGCCAGCAGGGCGAAGTGCTTGCTCTTGGTCAGGCCCAGCATGGACTGTTTGGCGTCGAGCTTGAGTTTGAACGGCTTCTTGGCGAATCCGCGGCGCGTCCAGTTGCCGCGGGCCTTGATTTTGAGCGGCAGGGGCTCGTCGGCGGTGCCGATTGACTCGGCGCCGGCCTGTGCCAACCAATCGCAACCGTTCAGGTCCAGGTAGTAGTCGGCGTACTCAAAGTAGTTCTTGTGGTCAAGGTCCTTTGAAATTATCTCGTCGTTGAGCGCGGTATGGTCGGCGTCTGTATACACATTAATATATAGTACGGGCAGCGTGCCGGATATTCCGGCCACGGGTGCCGGCGTGCCCTCCACCTTCAGTACCATCGGGGCGCCGTCGGTCATGGTGAACGAAAGGGTCACGTCCCGAAGGTGCGACGAGTTGAAGTTTTCGCCCTTGGGGGCAAGCTCATAGGTGAGGCCGGTGGCCACGGTTATGCCCTTGGCGGCGGCGCCCATATCGAACTGCGCCCAATCCTTGTCGGCAATCTTGAACCGTCCGTCCAACTCGGCAAGGTGCAGGGTATAGACATCGCCCGTGCAGGTGAATTTGAATTCCGGCCGGGCGTCCCAGCCGCCGGTCATGTCGCCGCGCAGAAATACATCGGGCCGGTCGGCCGCCCCGGCCACAAGTGCCACCGGGAGCAGCAAGGCGGCTAAAAGTAAGTTTTTTCTATTCATTAACGTCCACAATATTTACGGGTGCGCTCGTCGGAGATGCGCCCCTTGTAGTTCAGGCCGTAGCCAAATTCATATACGTTGCCGTCGCTGTCCACAAAGGGCGCGATGTCATGCGGTTTGTCCTCGCAATGGGCTTCGATGGCCTCCATTGAAGCGGGCATCTCGAAGGGCAACAGGCCCGAGGGCTCGCGCTCGCCGAAAATCAGATCCAGAAACGCCTGGGTCTGGACGCTGAAGCCCACCAACACGGCATCGACCAGAGGGTCGAGTTCGGACATGACGGTGGGGTTGGCCATATCCATGACCACGATTACGGGACGGTCGCCCATCAGGCGACGTGTCTGTTCCACCATACCAAGGTCGCACTCGTTCCAGCAAGTGACGGACTTGCCTCGGTAATTGCGGTCGGCCACGGGCTCGGCGGGGTCCAGGCGCCAGTCGGCATAGGGCCGAAGCGTGTCGGTGCCGTCGTAGCTCTTGAAGGCCAGGCCATCGCGCACTATGATTTTCACTCCGGACTCCGGGCTGTAACCCAAGTCGGGGCCTTCACTCTGGCGGATCAGGATGTACCCTTCCTTCTCAATCTCGGTAATCTTGTTCTCAGCCATAGTTGTCATACAACCGCATGCAATCAGCAAGTATGATGCAAGAAATTTATGATTCATGATTCGGAGGTCTTTACGCTTCGCAAAGATACATAAAATTTCGGGGCCGCGCCGAAAAAACCGACACGGTCCCGTTAATTTTTCCGTACAGACGCCGGGGCGCTTACTGAGCGGCGACGACTAAAGTGCTTGCCTGCGGAACGGCGGGTGCATCCAGCGGCTTGGCCTCCCAGCCCAGGGCGCTGGCACCCAGCACGGCGGCATCGGCTTCCTTGAGCTCGCTCAGCAGCACTTTGGGCTTACCCTTGTAGCATACCATCAGGTTCTTCTCCAGGGCGTTGCGCAGGGGCTTGAGCAGGAGCTCGCCCGACTTGGCCAGGCCGCCGAACAGGATGAATGCGGCGGGCGACGAGAAGGTCATCATGTCGGCCAGCGACTCGCCCAGGATGGTGCCGGTGTATTCAAAGATGTCCTGCGCCAGCTTGTCGCCGTTGATGGCGGCGTCGTATACGTCCTTGGATGTTATCTTGTCAATCTCCAGATTGCGCAGCGAGGATTCTTCGGTGCGGATTTCCAGGAACTCGCGGGCGGTACGTGCCACACCGGTGGCCGAGCAATATGCCTCCAAACAGCCCGTGCGGCCGCAGCCACACAGACGGCCGTTGTTGCGCTTGACGATGAGGTGACCCAGCTCGCCTGCCAGACCGTCGTGGCCGTATACCACCTGGCCGTTGATGACGATGCCGGAGCCCACACCGGTGCCCAGCGTGATCATGATGAAATCCTTCAGACCGCGGGCGGCGCCGTAGGTCATCTCGCCTATGGCGGCGGCGTTGGCATCGTTGGTGATGGCCACGGGGATGCCGAACTTCTCGCTCACCAGGCGTGCCAGAGGTATGGGCGTGGGCCAGGGCAGATTGACGCCGTCCACAATCGTGCCGGTGAAGTAGTTTGAGTTGGGCGCGCCGATGCCTATACCGTTGATCTTATCCTGAGCGTCATTGGCCTCTATGATGCGCGATGCCTCATGATAGAGATCATCGATATAATCTTCAATGTTGGCGTGTTTCGCAGTCTTGATTGAAGCGCTGGCAATTACAGCGCCGCGGGCATCAACGATACCTATCACGGTGTTGGTGCCGCCGATATCGATGCCGAGTACGTAAGGTTTCATATTGTTTTTGGGTAAAATTTGATTTCGGTAAGAGGATAGGCAAAGGTAATGAAAACCTTTAACCCGACAAACAATTCGCCCATAATTTAAAAAATTTTATGCTTTGCGCCCCGTCGCACAATCCCCAGCCGGTCCAAACCAGCCCTTACCCCGTCAAAAATCATGGTTCCGCACTGCCCGCGGGTAATAAAAACTTGCGTATGTCGCTCAAAATGATTATCTTTGCGCGTGATTTTGGCCGACAAACGTCCATCGGGCGCTTTATTGGCTCATTAACAGCGTTTTAAGTTATGATTAACATTACTTTTCCCGACAATAGCGTAAAGCAGTTTGAAGCCGGTGTGACTCCGCTTCAGATTGCCGAATCAATAAGTCCCCGTTTGGCCCAGGACGTGCTGGCCGCTTCGGTCAACGGTCAGGAGTGGGACCTCACCCGCCCCATCGACGCCGACGCAGCCCTGAAACTCTTCAAGTGGGACGACCCCGAAGGCAAGCACGCCTTCTGGCACTCGTCGGCTCACCTGCTGGCCGAAGCTCTGCAGGAGCTCTTCCCCGGTGTCAAGTTCGGCATCGGCCCCGCCATCGAGAACGGCTTCTACTACGACATCGACCCCAACGGCAACACCATCACCGATGCCGACTTTGAACGCATCGAGAAGAAGATGCTGGAGCTGGCCCAGCGCAAGGAGGAGATTGTCCGCCGCGACATCACCAAGGCCGACGCCCTGAAGATGTTCGGCGACCGTGGCGAGAACTACAAGTGCGAGCTCATCTCCGAGCTGGAGGACGGCACCATAACCACCTACACCCAGGGCGCGTTCACCGACCTGTGCCGCGGTCCGCACCTCCCCACCACCGCCCCCATCAAGGCGGCCAAAATCATGTCGCTGGCCGGCGCTTACTGGCGCGGCGACGAGAAACGCAACCAGCTGGTGCGCGTATACGGCATCACCTTCCCCAAGAAGAAGTTGCTGGATGAGTATGTAGCCCTGCTGGAAGAGGCCAAGAAGCGTGACCACCGCAAGCTGGGCAAGGAGATGGAGCTGTTCGCCTTCTCGCAGAACGTCGGCGCCGGCCTGCCCCTGTGGCTGCCCAAAGGCGCCGCCCTGCGCGACCGCCTGGAGCAGTTCCTGCGCAAAATCCAGAAGCGCTACGGCTACCAGCAGGTCATCACCCCGCACATCGGCAACAAAAACCTGTATGTGACCTCAGGCCACTACGCAAAATACGGCAAGGACTCGTTCCAGCCCATCCACACCCCGCAGGAAGGCGAGGAATACCTGCTCAAACCCATGAACTGCCCTCACCACTGCGAGATTTTCCGTGCCCTGCCCCGCTCGTACCGCGACCTTCCCCTGCGCCTGGCCGAGTTCGGCACCGTATACCGCTACGAACAGAGCGGCGAGCTGCACGGCCTGACACGTGTGCGCGGCTTTACGCAGGACGACGCCCACATCTATTGCGCGCCCGAACAGATCAAGGATGAGTTCATCAAGGTGATGGACATCATCTTCTACATCTTCAAGGCTCTGAAATTCGATAACTTCGAGGCTCAGATATCGCTGCGCGACCCTGCCCACAAGGAAAAATACATCGGCTCCGACGAAAACTGGCACCTGGCCGAGCAGGCCATCATCGAAGCCTGCGCCGAAAAGGGCCTCAACGCCCGCACCGAGCTGGGCGAAGCCGCCTTCTACGGTCCCAAGCTCGACTTCATGGTCAAGGACGCCATCGGCCGCCGCTGGCAGTTAGGCACCATCCAGGTGGACTACAACCTGCCCGAGCGCTTCGAGCTGGAATACACCGGCGCCGACAACGCCAAGCACCGTCCGGTGATGATTCACCGCGCACCCTTCGGGTCGATGGAACGCTTCGTGGCCGTGCTGCTTGAGCACACCGCCGGCCGCTTCCCCTTGTGGCTGGCCCCCGAACAGGCCGTAATCCTGCCCATCTCGGAGAAATTCAACGAATACGCCCTGAAAGTGAAAGCCGAACTGGAAGCCCGCGACCTCCGCGTAGAAGTAGACATGCGCAGCGAGAAAATCGGCCGCAAAATCCGCGACAACGAACTCAAGCGCATACCATACATGCTCATCGTAGGCGAAAAAGAACAGGAAAACAACGAAATTTCTGTCAGAAAACAAGGCGAAGGTGACAAAGGTTCGATGAAAATCGCTACCTTTGCCGACGAACTTGTCAAAGAAATAGACAATTCAATCAACCAATAAACAAAACTTAACCCACACACTCGAATTTTGAGCATTCAAAATAGAGCTAACACCCGCTGAATGGAGAAAAAACCACACTTTACCCCGGGGCCCCGCCCCCAGACCGCCGGACCCCGTCCGGTACGCGACCGCCGTCTTCCCGACCGTAACGCCAAAGACCCCAACAACATCAACGAGCACATACGTGCCCGCGAAGTGCGACTGGTAGGCGACAACGTCACACCCGGCATCTACTCCATCCAGCAGGCACGCGCAATCGCCGAAGAACTCGAACTGGACCTGGTGGAAATCTCGGCTCAGGCCGACCCGCCCGTATGCAAAGTACTTGACTACCAGAAATATCTGTACCAGCAGAAGAAAAAGGCCAAGGAAATCAAAGCCAAGGCCACAAAAGTAGTGGTCAAGGAAATACGTTTCGGGCCCCAGACCGACGACCATGACTACAACTTCAAGCTCAAACACGCCATCGGCTTCCTGCAGGAAGGCTCCAAAGTCAAGGCTTACGTCTTCTTCAAAGGCCGCTCAATCCTGTTCAAAGAACAAGGCGAAGTGCTGCTGCTGCGTTTCGCCAACGACCTCGAGGAATACGGCAAGGTAGAACAGATGCCCGTGCTTGAAGGCATACGCATGATCATAATGATCTCACCCAAAAAGAAATAAACCCGCCCAGCGCAGGTCAATAATAAACTCAATTAATTAACAAACAAATGCCGAAGATTAAAACTAATTCCGGTGCCAAAAAAAGATTCGCTCTTACCGGAACAGGAAAGATCAAGAGAAAACACGCTTACCACAGCCACATCCTGACCAAAAAGACCAAGAAGCAGAAACGCAACCTTGACCATTTCGGTCTGATCGCTCGCGTGGACGAGAACAACGTTAAAGCACTCCTCGCCCTCAAGTAAGCCCCCCCCTCTTAATCCACGAGTTTATAACATCTATTAACCGAATGCCGAGCAACAAAGAGCCCCATGCAGGGGACGCTCACATTCAAAAAGCAAAACAAAAATGCCAAGATCAGTAAACCACGTTGCCTCTCGCGCCAAACGTAAAAAAATCCTCAAACTCACCCGCGGCTACTTCGGATGCCGCCGCAACGTATGGACAGTTGCGAAAAACACCTGGGAAAAAGGTCTTACCTACGCATACCGCGACCGTAAGGACAAAAAAGGCAACTTCCGCGCACTGTGGATTCAGCGCATCAACGCCGCAGCCCGTCTGCACGACCTCAGCTACAGCCGCCTGATGGGCCTCATCCACAAAGCCGGTATCGAAATCAACCGCAAAGTGCTGGCCGACCTGGCCCTCAACAACCCCGAAGCCTTCAAGGCTATCGTCGACAAGGTCAAGGCCCTCTAAAGCCACACCGCACCACACACCTCAAGAGGCTGCATCCGGCGCCGAACGCCCGGACGCAGCCTCTTGCTCTTTCCCATCCCACCCCGTCCTCCCCACCCGCCGCACACCCGCCATGAAAACACTCCGGACCATCATCACAGCCGCATACGTCGCCGCCGCAGCCATCATCCCCGGCCGCGCACAGGCCGACAACCTCATCGTCATCGAAACCGACAACAACGCCCTGGTATACAAGGTGGCACCCGACAACCGCCTCTACCAGCGCTACCTGGGCAAACGGCTCATGGACCGCAACGAATACGCCCTCATGCCCGACGGCCCGGAAGCAATCATCACCCACGGCATGGAGGACTACTAACGCGAGTTCGGGATAACGATATCCAACTCGGCGACATTACATTTAGGCATGAATTATCGGGCGGCCAGT
>CANQZK010000028.1 GCA_947628285.1 uncultured Muribaculaceae bacterium | reverse complement strand
TCCTTCCTCACAAGACAAAAATCGACTCAAGATATGCGACCCTGCCGTCAACATTTATTATTAAACAAGCTCTAAATATGCCGTACTTTTTTGCAATAATTTGTGATAGCTGTGCAGGCAATGGAAAAAACTTGCAGGTACGGGTTTGCTTTCGTACCTTTGTACTCTATTTGGAACAAGACCTTACAAATGAAAAGACTAATCATGCTCAAGGCCGTGCTGGCCGCCGGCGTCGCCGGTCTTTCCGCTCAGATAAACTCGCCCGGTGCCGACGGTTACATCGAGCGCGGACGGCTGATGTACGACCAACGCAATTATGCCGGCTGCATCGACCAGCTCTCGGCCGCCGACCGCGACGCGCTCACCCCGGAGCAGCGCGAGCAGGCGGACTGGCTGCTGGCGCTCTCGGCCATGCACACATCGCCCGAATCGGCCATATCGCATTTCCGCGCCTTCGCGGCCAATTATCCGCAGTCGCTCCACCGCCATCAGGCTCAGATGTACATCGGCGACTGCCTGCTGCGCACTGATGCGGCTGCGGCGCTGAAGCATTATGTCACCATCGACGCCGACTGCCTGGCGCCGGCCGACCGTGCCGACCTCTACTACCACATGGGCTACGCCGCCGTGGAGTGCAATTCGCTGCCCTTTGCCCGCAAGTGTATGCTTGAGGCTGTGAAGGACCCCGCCCGCGCCGCCGATGCCAATTTCTATCTGGGATATATCGCCTATTGCGACGGCGACTACCCTGCCGCCAAAGCCTATCTGGCACGCACCGACCGCCGCACCGCACCGGGCTGCTATGCCGACTATTATCTGGCGCAGATTGTCTATGCGCAGAAGGATTACGGCGAGGCCCTGCGCACTGCCCGGACGGTGCTGGCACAGCCCTCGCAGCCGGCCGAATACCGCGCCGAGGCCATGCGCATAGCCGGCGAGTGCGAATACCGCGCCGGACACACCGCCCGCGCCGTCCGCTACCTTGAAGACTACGCCACGGTCACCACTGACCCTGCTCCGACGGCCATGTACATCTTAGGCGTGGAATACAGCCGCGAGGGCCGCTGGGAACAGGCCGTGAAGGCCCTGCAGTTCACCACCGGCGGCGACGATGCCCTGAGCCAGAGCGCTCTGCTCTATCTGGGCGAGGCCCACATGCACATGGACGACAAGCGCCCCGCCCTGCCGGCCTTTGAACGCGCCGCCGCCATGACGCACGACCCCGCCGTGCAGGAGGCCGCCCTCTACAACTATGCCGTGGCCCGCTTTGCCGGCGCCCGTATGCCCTTCGGCAGCACGGTCGAGGCCTTCGAGGAGTTCCTGAGCCGCTTCCCCGACGGCCGTTACGCCCCGCAGGTCCAGGAATACCTGGTCAACGGCTACTTGGCCGACAACAATTATGAGGCCGCCCTGGCATCAATCGAGCGCATGAAATCGCCGTCGGCCAAGGTGCTTGCCGCCAAGCAGCAGGTGCTCTACGCGCTGGGCACACGCGCCCTGTCGCGCGGCGAGACCGAGAGCGCCATCCGCTATCTGACCGATGCGCGCCGTCTGGCACGCCACAGCGCCGCAGTCGACGCCCAGGCCGCCCTCTCGCTGGGCGAGGCCTACTACCGCGCCGGACGCTACAACGAGTCCATAGCCGCCCTGAACGATTATCTGCGCAACGCCCCCGCCAACGACGCCAACCGCGCCCTGGCCCGCTACGACCTGGGTTATGCCCGCTTCGCCGCCAAGGACTATGCCGACGCGGCCTTCAACTTCAAGCGCTTCCTGGAGCAGCCCGGTACGATGAGCGCCGCCATCCAGGCCGACGCGCTCAACCGCCTGGCCGACACGCACTATTACCGCGGCCAATGGGCAGAGGCAGCCGCCGTCTACGACCAAGCCTTTGACCGCAACCCCGCCGCGGGCGATTATCCGCTGTTCCAGAAGGCCGTGATGGAGGGCTACAGCCGCAACCACAAGGCCAAAATCGACGCCCTGGCCGATATGATGGACCGCTTCCCCACCTCGTCGCTCATCCCCGACGCGCTGCTTGAAACCACCGAGAGCCAGCTGCAGTTAGGTCGCCGCGACGACGCCATAACCACCTACCGCCGCCTCATAGGCCGCTACCCGGCCACCGAGCAGGCCCGCCGCGGACGCCTGCAGTTGGCCCTGACGCTGCTCAACGCCGGCCGCCGCGACGAGGCCGTCAGCGAGTACCGCACCCTCATCAGCCAATACCCCACCTCAGAGGAGGCCGCCATGGCCGTGGACGAGCTCAAGCGCATCAGCGCCGACGACGGCACCCTGGACGAGCTGTCGCGCTTCCTCAACACCGTGGACAACGCGCCGCGCCTCGATGTGGCCGAGGCTGACCGCCTGGCCTTCGACGCCGCTGAGAAACAGTGGCTCGAACAGGGCCGCGCCGACCGCCTGGAAGCCTACCTGACCGCACACCCCGACGGCACATTCCGCGCCCAGGCTCTGACCTACCTGCTTGACGCCGCCTCAAAGGCCGGACGCCGTGACGACGCCCTGCGCTATGCCGACGAGCTCATCGCCGCCTTCCCGGACAACACCTCGACCGAGGGCGCCCTGGCCTACAAGGCCTCGCACCTGTACGACGAGGGCGATGCCGTGGGCGCCCTGAGCCTGTGGAACGACCTGGCCGCACGCGCCTCGTCGCCCCGCATGCAGAACGCCGCCCGCGCCGGCATAATGCGCGTGGCCCGCGACCGCGGCGACGCTCCCGCCATGCTGGCGGCCGCCGACGCCATTCTAGGCTCGTCCACCGCCGGCTCGGAGATGCGCACCGAAGCCGTCTTCACCCGCGGCCTGGCACAACGCCTTGACGGCCACGAACAGCAGGCCCGCGCCACATGGGCCGAGATAGCCGACCAGACCGACGATGCCTACGGTGTCAAGGCCCTCTACTACACCGCCGAGAGCCTCTTTGACGGCGGCGACACCGAGGGCGCCCGCACCGCCGTGGAACGCCTCGTGGACTCCGCCACGCCCCACACCTACTGGCTGGCGCGCGGCTTCATCCTGCTGAGCGACATCTATGCCGCCCAGGGCAAGACCTACGACGCCCGCGAGTACCTGCGCTCGCTGCGCCAAAACTATCCCGGCTCCGAAACCGACATATTCGACATGATTGACACCCGTCTTAAGAAACTGAAATGAGAGCACTCCGATACATAACAGTCATGGCGGCAGCCCTTTGCACCGCCGCCGCTGCCGGCCAGACACTGTCCACCGAGGTTGTGGTGGACCGCACCGTCCGTCCCGCCGAACGCGCCGCCAACCGCCCCGACGGGCTCACACCCCTGATGACCCTGCCCGGCGCCGCCCCTGTAGCACTCGGCACAGCCGGATACACGGGCGTGGCCGACATAATCGGCTCATACCGTCCCCTGCAGCCCATCCAATGGCCCGCACTGCCGCAGATTTCCGACTATCGCGGCTACCTCTCCGCCGGATACTTCCCCACCTACAACCTGGGCATCTCCGCCGGATACCGCGTCCTCAACTCCGACCGCACCCGCCTGAGCGTCTACGGCCAGTTCGACGGCGAAAACTACAAGCTTGACGATGCCAGCATCTTCTTTAACAAAGCCAAGTCAAACATCGGCCGCATAGGTGCCGACTACCACCTGGCCGTCGGTTCCTCATCGCATCTGCGCGCTTCGCTCTCAGGCGGCTACGCCAAATATTCATATACCGAAGTCAGCCAGTCGCTGTTTGATGTCGACCTGAGCGCCGCATGGATATCGCGCGCCGGACGCCTGCACTACCGCGTAGCCATCGATGCCGACATTGACGCCTACGGCAAACTAAACGGTGAGGACTACTACATCCCCGACGTCCCCGGTATCCCCGAGCCGAGCAAAATCTGCCAGCAGCAGTACGCCCTCAACGCCGGCGCAGCCTATGACCTCGGCGCAGCCTTTGCCGGGCTCGACGTCGACGCCGCCATGCTGGTTACATCAGAGGGCGACCTCAGCCAAAGCCTTGAGAAAGTCAACCTGACTCCCTTCGTGGCCTACAGAAACAACACCGTCGACATCCGTGCCGGCGTGCGCGGCGGCTTCCTGATGGGCGCCGACGGCGGCAGCTTCGGCCTCATGCCCGACGTCCGGCTGACATGGTCGCCCGCCGGCGTTATCAGCATCTACGGCACCTTCACCGGCGACACCCGCCTCAACCCCATAAGCTCCCTGCGCCAATACTCGCCCTACGTCTTCGCCTCCCGATCATATGCGGCCTCGCGCTGCAAATTCGACGGCGAAGTCGGCATCAACGTCGGCTCCCTGGGCGGATTCAGCATGCGTCTGTTCGGCAACTATGCCGTGGCCGACGACTGGCTCATGCCCGAGGGTCCCGACTTTGAGTCCTACGACATCAAAGGCTGGCGCGCCGGCGTGGAACTCGGCTATCAGTTCCGTCGCCTGTTCCACGTTAAAGCCGGCATCCAGGCCGCACCCTCAAAGGAGAACCGCGCCTACTACCGCTGGATTGACCGCGCCAAATACGTCATCAACGCTTCGGCCGACGTACGGCCCGTGGACCGCCTCACCCTGGGCGTGAAATACACCTTCCGCGGCGGCCGCCACGCCTTCCACGGCTACGTTGACGAAAGCCTGGGCTGCATCTCACAGCTCGACTTCCGCGGCGACTTCGCCATCACCCCCGCGCTCAACGTATTCGCCGACGTCGAGAACCTGCTCTGCCGCCGCTGGTACGTCCTGCCCGACATCCGCTCCAAAAAGCTCGCCGGCCTCATCGGCCTCACCCTCAAATTCTGACCCCGCCATTCGGCGTCAACGAAAACAAAACGGACAGCCCGGCGGGCTGTCCGTTTTGTTTTCTGATAAATGCGTTTATTTGCGGCGGCGGACGGAGCGGGTGGCGCTCGACGAACGCGATGCGGAGGATTCCTTGACCTTGGCGGGTTTCTTTTTGGACCGGCGGGCGGTGCTGCGGGTGGCGCGGGCCGACTTGACGGGCTTGTCCTCGCTTACCTGTGTGGAATCGTTGCCGGCCTCGGCTTTGTCCTTGGCTTCGGCGCGGGCCAGGAGTTCGTCGCGGGTGGGCGTCCAGAGTTTGCTCTCGAAGTTGTCAAGGCGTGACTGGATGCTGTCCTGGGCGCGCTTGCGGTCGTCCGGGTCGGGAAACATCTGGGCCATGGATTTGTTGCGCAGGTTGCGAGTCTTGTAGATGTCGCCTTTGTACATGGTCAGATTGAAGAAATCGTCGTATGTGCAGGTGGGCAGGTTGTTGTCGTCGGTGACGAAGATTGTCTGCTGTGCCAGGTAGGGGCGCAGGTCGCTGTATTTGATCCAGAACATGGGGTATTTGACAGCGTCGCCGCCGAAGTCGCCGGCGCGATGCAGCACGGGGCAGATGGCCTCGACGGTGGGGCGCAGGCGGTTGTTGCGGGTATCGAACACCCACTTTTCGATGACGAAGTACGAGAGGACCTCATTGGCGGGCACGTCGGCTTCCTCGATGGTGAAGCGGGGGTTCTTCTCGGTGGAGCCTTTGGCGGGCTGGTAGATGATGTAGAAGCGGTCCAGCATGTCGCGGACGGCAATGCGGTACTGGTCGGTGAATATCTCGCGGCCGTCCAGATACTCGTAAGCGGGAATCTTGTTGTCGGCCAGCAGGCGCATGATGATGCGGAACAGATTTTCCTGGCCGTCGACGGGCTCCTCGGGGAAGTAGAGGGGTGCGTTGGCGTCCTCCTTCTCGAGGTCGAGGTTGCGGTATATGACGCGCATCCACTGGAGGTCGGCGTCGGAGAGGGCCTTGCCGTCGGTATTGTAGAATCCCTGCATGCGGTCGGTGAGGCCGGCGTCGTTGACGGTCTTGTTGCGGTCGGCGGCGCCGCGGCGCATCACCGCGCCCGACTGTGACTGCTCCTGAGCGGGAGCCACCAGGGCTGCGGCTGCCAAGGCAGCGATAGCAAGTGTATGTTTGAGGTATTTCATGTCAGGCTTTGAGGATTTTAGTTAACAATGACTTCCATGGGGGAGAGGTCGCGGGTGATACCGTCGGGGCCGACGGCCTTGATGCGCGATATGTAGAAGCGTTTGCCGCGCTGCAGGCGCTGGAACGACTGGCGCTGGCGCTGTGAGAAGCGGTCGCCGTCGCTGACCTCGGGGATGGCGTTGCCCATCGAGTCGAAGAATACGGTTTCGAAGCTGACCACCTTGAAGGGTGTGTCGAGCAGGCCGTCGTCGATGGCTGCGCCGAGGCCTTCGGCCTTGATGAGGAGCGTCTTGCCGAAGGGCTTGCCGCCGCGGTAGTGGTCGGTATTGCCCTGGGCGTCGGTGAAGGCTATGAAGGGTGTGGGGTCAGGCAGCTTGCGCACGCGGAAGGTGGTCTGGGCCACCTGCACGGAGCGGCCGTCCATGTTGGCGGTGACGGTGACGACGGCGTCCTTGCCCACGGCTGCGGGGCGGGCAATCCAGTGGTCGCCGCTGCGGGTGAGCGAGCCGTTGGTCATCGTGGCGGAGATGTCGTTCATGGCCACGCCGGGCACGCCTATGCCCACGGGGTTGTCTATGCCTGCATAGAGCACGTTCATCATGGTGGCCGATACGGTGGCCATGGGCTCGATGACGGTGTATTTTGATTCGAAGGGATGGCGTGTCACGGAGCCGTCGCCGTGCGAGAGTTCCAGATAGCCGCTGTAGGTGAAGTCGCCGGTGGAGTTGGCTGTGAACTCGTACAGGCCGCGCTCGTTGTCCAGGGGCTTGCCGCCGACGTATACGACGGGGCGGGCGGTGGTATCGACGGCGGCAAGGACTATGTTGGCCGAGTAGCGTCCGCCACGCATCACCATGCGGGATTGCGGCAGGACGTAGGCATTGAGCTCGTTGACGCGGACGTCGCCGGCGTCGACCTGCGAGTAGATTGACGACAGGGCCTCGCCCTCGGCGTAGAGCACGTCGCTCTGCAGCTTGGTGAGTATGGTTACGGCGGCCACGACGGGCTGCTGGTCGAATTTAAGTTCTTCCCACTGCTGGGGTGTGAGGGTGCCCTTGCGTACCTGAGCGTCGGTGGCCAAAAGCTGCTCCACGGCGGCGCGCTTGGCGGTGTCGGCAATGAAGTTGCCCACGTACTGGCGGTATGTGTCGACGCGCTTGCGCAGCGTGGTGCCGCGGGGGTTGCCCGGGGCCAGCATCACTACTGCGGCGGCCTCCAGGTCGTCGCGGTTGCGGATGTCGGCGGGGTTGCCGTCGGAGCCGTCGGCCTGGCGCACAATGGCGTATTTGAGCGTATCCACCAGGGCCAGGACATCGGCCGTGGCGGTGCGCACCTGTGTGGCCTTGTCCAGCCAGGGGCCGCCCTTCTCGGGGTTCTGGCGGGCAAAGGCCTCAAGCTGAGCGTATATGGCCTCGTTGCGGCGCCCCACGTTGTCATTGGTGCGTGAGAGGCCTTCATGCACCTGCGTGAAGCCGTCCAGCACGTCCGACGATACGTTGAGGGCCAGCATCGCCGTCAGCACGATGTACATCAGATTGATCATCTTCTGACGGGGTGAGAGCCTGTTAGTGTTAGATCCCATTATCTATTGAGCTGTGTGGTCTGATTAATATCGGGGTTCGGGAGCCGCTGCGCCGGAGGCGCCGGAGGCGTCGGGGGCTGCCGCGCCGCCGGGCATCATGGGGTGATACATGTTGATGGTCATGGCGGTGATCATCTTCTCATACACGGCGTTGAGCTGCTGCATGTAGCGGGCCATCTTCTCGGTCTCCTCGTAGTAGCGCGAGCTCTGGCAGGCGCTCTTCTCGTACATATCGCGGATGTCCTTGATGCCGCGGTTGACGCGATCAATGGCGTCGAGCTGCGACGATACGCTCTTGAGCTGAATCTCATAGATGGTGTTCAGGCCGGTAATGTTGCGGTTGAGGGCACCCATCTGCTCTACGTAGCCGGTGGACGAGGCTGTGATGGCCTCGCTGTTGTTGGTGATGGCCTGGTAGGAAGCCAGCAGGGTCTCGCTGACGGTGTTGAGGGCCTGTGTGGTGGCCTGCAGGCGCTGCATTTCCTCGGCTATTCCGGCCATCTGGTCCAGATACTGCTGGGTGGCGGAAGTGAGCTCGGCCATGCGCGAGAGCTGGTCAGCGGCGGCTGACATCTTGGCGATGCTGTCGCTCAGCGAGCGGGTGTCGTCCTCGCTCAGCTCTATTCCGGCGGGGATACCTGCTGCGGCGCGGGCCTCGGAGGCCGAAACGCCGGGCACGGTGCCCTCAGGGGCGTATCCGCCGGCCACAATCACGCCTCCGCCGCCCATGGCGGGACGGTCGGCTGCATCGTGGGTATCGAGTGCGGGGAACACTTCCTCCCACTTGTACTCGCGGGGCGGACGGTCAAAGGCGGTCAGCACGAACATGAGCACCTCGGTGCCCATGCCGATGGACAGCAGTGCGTTGCCGCCGGGCAGGTGAAGAATCTTGAACAGCGCGCCCCAGATCACGATGGCGGCGCCGATTGAGTAAGCGAAGTTGAAGAAGCGCTGCCCCTTCTCGCTGCTGATGAAGGCGCCGATGCCGCGCTTATATTGCTGGACTTTTCCCATTGTTGCGTTTTTGGTGAGATATAAAGGTCTCGGTTTGCGTTATTTTTTCTGTTTGTTGCCTTTGGCAAATCCTATCTGGCTGCGCACGCAGCGGAAGCCTATGTAGGAGCGCTGTTCGTTCTGGTATTCCCACATGCGCAGGTCGGAGCGGATGTTGTGGGCCACGTCTTTCCATGATCCGCCGCGCACAATCTTGCGCTTCATCTTGTAGGGGTCATCCTGGGCGGCGTCGTAGCGATACTCGGGGTTGAGGTCGTTGGTCAGACGGCCCACGCTCTCGGTGTAGGCTGTCGATGTCCACTCGCTGACGTTACCGGCCATATCGTAGAGCCCGAAGTCGTTGGGGGCGTATGTGCCTACGCGGGAGGTGATGACGTGTCCGTCGCGGACAAAGTTGCCTTCACCGGGCTTGAAGTTGGCATAGAAGCAGCCTTTATCCTCGCTCAGAGCCAGGTCGCCGTCCCAGGGATACATGTTCTCGTCAATGCCGGCGCGGGCGGCGTATTCCCACTCGGCCTCGGTGGGCAGGCGGTAAGGCTCCACGTAGACGCCTTCCTTGCCCAGCGAGCGGCGCAGATAGTCGGTGCGCCAGTTGGCAAAGGCGTTGGCCTGCTCCCAGCTTACGCCCACCACGGGATAGTCGGTATAGCCGCCGTGAGCAAAGTACATGCGCACGTAAGGCTCGTTGTATGAGTTCTCAAAGTCGTTGACCCAGGCGGTGGTGTCGGGGTAGACGTTTACGATGTAGGTATTGAGAAAGTCATAATCGCCCGTAAGGGGACGGGTGACGGTCTGGCGCATGATCTCGCCCTCGTCGTTGATGAAGGCGGTGTCCTTTGAGATGGTGGGAACGACGGTGGCTACGGGGTTGTCCGTATTGAGGTCGCGCCGGCGCGGGTCAAGGCGGTTGCGGCGGCGGGCAGCCTCGGTGTGGTTGTAGATTTCGTAGCGGTAGTTGAGCTGGGTGCCGTCCAGTTCGCGCACGCCAGTGATGGGGTTGGTGCGGTACAGGCTCTCGATGGCGCGCTGCTCATCCTCGTTGGGATTGCGCCAGGGGATGGGCTTGTTCCAGTTGAGGTGCGGAGTGACGGGGTTGCCCTCGCGGTCTTCCTCAATCTTGAATTCTTCGTTGCCGCCGTAGGCGGGGTCGGCCAGGCGCTCGCGGATGATGGAGTCGCGCACCCAGAACACAAACTGCTTGTACTTGCCGTTGGTGATTTCGGTCTCGTCCATCCAGAATCCGTCCACGGAAATGCCGCGGGCGTCGGCGGCGAGATTCCATGCGCTGTCGGCCTTGGAGACGCCGACTTTCATCGAGCCGCGGTCAACCAGCACCATGCCGTAAGGAGTAGGCTCGGCCCATGAGGTGCCGCCCACGCCGGTGACTTCGCCGCCGGCCGACGAACGGCCGCCCGAGGCGCATGATCCCAGCAGGGCCGCCAGGCCGGCGCCGGTGAGGAGTATGTTGGTGAATTTCTTCATATGTCGTGCTTATGTACTTGCGGTTTATCTTGTGATATTGTGGTTGGTTCAGGGGGGGGAGGGCGTCACATTATGCGGATGCTCTTGTGGCGGTTGCGGTTCTTCTCGCCCATGTTGAGTTTGAGACGGTAGCCCAGCACTACTTCATGGCTGCCCGACGAGGCGCTGTGCAGACTGCCGGTGGCGTAGTCAAAGCTGTAGCCGATGTAGAAGTTCTTGAACTCGGCGGCCACGGTGGCTAACAGAGCGTCGTCCCAGCGGTAACCGACACCGAAACTGAGGAATTTGTTATAACGTGCGCGTGCCATGACCTCGGCGGTGGTGAAAGTGAAATCCGTCTTCACCTGCAGGGCCGGCATCAATTCAAATAACGTATTTTTCACCGGAATATTGCCCATGGCCATAAAATATAGGGTGCGGTTGGCGCGGAATTCGTAAATCTGCTCGTCCGTGCCGGTGCCGCCGTTCTCGCCGCCCATCTTGATGACGGGCGATGTCAGGTGCGTGGCCGAGACGCCCGCCTGCCAGTATTTGTGGGCGTACCACAGGCCGGCGCCGATGTCAAAGGCCGTGCCGTGCAGCTCCTGGTTGGGGATATCGGTACCCGTCGAGCCGCTGCCCTGGTGGTAGTCGTCGCCATCGGGGATGTATATCTCGGTGCCGTCAAAATGCTGGTCGTACATGCCCAGCTGGATGGCGCCGGTGAACTCGCCGCCCCACTTGCGCAGCTTGTAGCCTATCTGGGCGCCGATGCTCAGCGACTTGTACAGGCCTATGCTCTCCTGAATCACTGTCAGGCCGGTGCCGAAGCGCTTGTTCAGGACCTTGAAGGGCATATCGGCGGCGGCGGTGAATGTCTTGGGAGCGCCGTCCACGCCCACCCACTGCAGACGCCCGGCGGCGCGGATGTTCACATAGTCGGTGCGGCCTATGGCGGCGGGGTTGAACATCGAGGGCACCTCATAGAACTGCGTGAACTGGGCGTCGGTCTGCGCGCGCAGACCCGCGATACCCAAAGCCGCCATCAGCACGCTCAATATCAGTATACGGAATTTCATGCGGCGTCTTATTCAAAGTAAAAGGTCAGGACAATCATCTTGGAGGTGGCCTTCTTGATGGAATTTGTGAACTTCATCTGGGCGGGGTCGTCAGCCAAGTCGGGGCGGTCGTGCTGCAGCATGTCAATCATGCCGAAACAGAATTTAAGCTCCGGATTGAGCTTGAAATAAGGCAGATAGAAGTCGCAGCCCAGGCCGACGGAGAGAAAGAAGTCGGCCGATTTGAGTTTGAGCAGGTCGGTGCGCTTCTTGGCCACATCAAACACGGGCATGACGCCTGCCACCACGTAGGGGCGGGCGTTGCGGACACGCATCGCGGCGAATTTCACATCGATGGGCAGCGACACATAGGTGGTCTTGATGCTCTGGCGCTGCTCGGCGCCCGTGTTGACGTCCAGGAAGCGCAAGTCGCGCGAGCCGAACATCATACCCGGCGAGAAACGCAGCGAGAAATAAGTGTTGAGCCGCAACGCCAGCAGAGCGCTGACATTGAAGCCCGGCTGATACGAGGGCTGCTCGACGCGCCACTGCTCGCCCTCCTCGGTCACCAGGCCGTTGTGGGCCATGCGCAGGCCCATAGCCTGAGCGCCGAAAGAGAAGCCCAGATTCCACGGACGCAGGTCGGCATAGGGACGGTTCTCGATTTTATCGTTCAACCGCCGTGCCTGTGCCGGAACGGCCATAGCCACAGCCACAGATACAAGAGTGATAATGATTAAAAGCTTTTTCATCGTTTATTCAACGCGAAAAAGCTTTTAATATTGTATGAACGGTGCAAAAGCAGCGTCAATCCAGGGTGAAGGGGCAGGTGGAGCGGATGTCGGCGGAGGAGGCGGCGGCGTGGGCCTTGAACCGGCCGGGCTCGGCTACCCACTCGTGGCGATCGGCGTCGAAGTAGGCCAGGGCATCGCGGCCCAGCGTGAAGCTGACGTTTTTGGTCTGGCCGGGCTCGAGATAGACTTTCTCAAAGGCTTTGAGTTCCTTGGCCGGACGCAGCACGGAGGCCTTGACATCAGAAATATAGAGCTGGACGGTCTCGGCGCCGGCCAGGCTGCCGGTGTTGGTGACGGGCACGGTCAGTGTGATGCTGTCGGCCGCGGTGATGTGGTCGCGGTCGGCGGTGAGCTTGCCGTACTCAAATGTGGTGTAGCTCAGGCCATGGCCGAATGCGTATAGGGGCTTGATTTTCTTGGTGTCGAACCAGCGGTAGCCCACCAGCACGCCCTCATCGTAGCTAACGTCCCAAATGTCGGCATCGGCGCGGCGCGTGCCCAGATAGTCACGTCCGTCGGCGTGGCAGGGCACGTCGGCCAGAGCTGCGGGGAAGGTCATGGGCAGTTTGCCTGAGGGGTTGACGCGGCCGGTGAGCACGTCGGCTATGGCGTTGCCGGCCTCGGAGCCGATGTACCAGGCTTGCAGGATGGCCCCTACCCTGTCGTTCCAGGGCATGGCCACGGCGTTGCCGCTGATGTTGACCACAATCAGATTGGGGTTGACGGCGGCCAGAGCCTCAATGACGGCGTCCTGGCCGTAGGGCAGACCCAGCGAAGCGCGGTCGGCGTCCTCGCAGTCCTGACCGGCGCTCTTGTTCAGGCCGCCCACGAAGATTACGTAATCGGCCTGACGGGCCATGCCTACGGCCTCGTCGATAAGCTCGGCGGGGGTGCGGGTTTCGGTCAGGTCCTGGCCGGTGGTTACGCCGTCAAACTCGCCGCCGGCATCACCGGCATATCCGCGGGCATAGGTGACGGTGGCACGTCCGGCTGTGGCGGCACGCAGGCCGTCCAGGGGCGATACCTCGCGCTGCACCTTGAGCGACGAGGAGCCGCCGCCGACGGTCATCATGCGCAGGGCGTTCTCGCCCACCACCAGGATACGGGGCTGACGGGAGAGGTCCAGGGGCAGCACGCCGCCGCGGTTGCGCAGCAGCACGATGCCCTCGCCGGCTATGCGGCGTGCGGCGGCGTAGTGGGCCTCGGAGCACATGTTGCCGGGGCCCTTGCCGGGACGGGCGGCGGTGCGGAATATCAGGCGCAGCACGCGGCGGGCCTTCTCATTGAGGGTGGCCGTGTCGGCGCGGCCGTCGGCCAGACGGTTCAGGTAGGGGTCGGCCAGGTAGTAGTTGGCATAGGCGTTGCTGGCGCCGTTTGACAGGCCGTTGGTCCAGCTGCCGAATTCCAGGTCGAGGCCGTTGGTGATGGCCTCGTCGGTATTATGGGTGCCGCCCCAGTCGCTGAGCACGGCGCCGTCGAATCCCCATTCGTTCTTGAGGATATCCACCAGGAAGCGCTTGTTGTGGCACAGGTGCTGGTCGCCGTGCAGGTTGTAGGCGGCCATGATGGACCATGTGCCGCCCTCGTTGACGGCGGCCTTGAAGGCGGGCAGATATATTTCATAGAGGGCGCGGTCATCCACTGATACGTTGGTGGTGTGGCGGTTGCGCTCATGGTTGTTCAGGGCGAAGTGCTTGACGCAGGTGGCCACTCCGTTGGCCTGGACGCCCTTGATGTAGGGCACCACCATGCGTGACGCTAACAGGGGGTCCTCGCCCATGTATTCAAAGTTGCGGCCGTTCAGGGGCGTGCGGTATATGTTCACGCCCGGGCCCAGGAGCACGTCCTTGCCACGGTAGAGGGCTTCCTCGCCGATGGATTGGCCGTAGAGGGCGGCCATGTCGGGGTTCCACGTGGCGGCCAGACATGTCAGGGCCGGGAAGGCCACGCATGAGTCATTAGTCCAGCCGGCCTGGCGCCATTCGTCCCACAGCACTTCGGGACGGACACCGTGGGGGCCGTCGGTGGTCCACAGTTCGGGGATGCCGAGGCGCTTCACGCCGGGCGAGCAGAATTTTGACTGAGCATGGAGGATGGCCACCTTCTCGGCGGTGGTCATGCGCTGCAGCGCGTCCTCGACACGCTGTTCTATGGGTGCGGCGGGATCCTGACAGGGCGGCAGCTGAGCGCTTGCCGCAGCCAGGCCGGCCAAAATGGCCGTAAGGGCCGTTATACAGTGTTTCATGGGGGGTATGCGGTTAGGGAACGTTGAGTTTGATTGAACGGATATAGTCGGTCTGCGGGGTGCAGGCTTCCAGGCGCGAGGCGCGGACAAAGTCGGCCATGGCGCGGCGCGAGGCCTCCACGTCGGGGCGGGCCTTGCGGATGGCGCTGTAGCTGCTGCGGTCGGCCTCGGCAAAGTCAATGACGGCCTGCCAGCCCTCAGGGGCGATGATGCCCATCATGCATGAGTCGCCCTTCTTCTTGTAGGGCCAGAAGGTGTAGCCGATGTTGTTGGCCTCAAGTACGTTGCAGAAGTCGGTGTGCCACTGCATGGTGTTGTGGCCAATCTCGCCCATGTACATGGGCAGGCCGGTGCGGTCGCGGAACTCGATGATGGAGGCGATGGCATCGCGGGTGGCGTCGCCGCCGTAGCGGTGGCAGGTGTACATAATGTTGTCGGCGAAGGTCCAGTCCGTGAAGGGCTCGAAGTTGCCGTTCCACTGGGCGCCGCCCAGCAGGATGATATGGTCGGGGTCGACACTGCGGATGGCCTCGACGCCGCGTTTCATGAGCGGTTCGAGGCGGGCGTTCAGCTCGGCCTTGTCATCGAAGTAATGCGCTATGGGCTCGTTCATAAGCTCATAGCCCAGGATGACGGGCTCGTCCTTGTAGTGGCGGGCAATGTCGGTCCAGATGTCCAGGAACAGCTGCTGCGCCTCGGCATCCTCAAAGAGCCAGGGGTAGCCGTAGCTGTCGTCGATGTTGTCGCCGGTCTGGCCGGCGGGGCAGTCGTGCATGTCCAGTATCAGGTACAGGCCGTCGGCGCGGCACCATTCCACCAGCGAGTCGATGCGGGCGTAGGTATCGTGGTTGCCGGTCGAGCCCATGTAGTCCTCGTCGGTAAACAGTTTGTAGTTGAAGGGCAGGCGCACGGTATTTGCGCCGGTGGCGGCAATGTAGTCAATGTCGGCGCGTGTTATGTAGTTGTCCTTGAACTCGCGCCAGAAGCGGTCCGTTGCGCCCGGGCCGACAAGCTGGCGGAACATCAGGTCAATCATGTGGGGCGAGTTGGTCTTGCTGAAGCCGAACATGTAGCCCTCGGGGTTGAGCCAGTTGCCTAGATTGGTACCGCGGATGTACAGTTTGGAGCCGTCGGGGCGCACCAGATCGGTGCCGCTGACACTGACAAAGCGTCCCGGCGCCGCATTCATGGCCGGAGCCAACAGAATCAGCGATAAAATAAAGGTGAAAAGTCTGTTCATACTGTTACGAAAAAATGCAAACCTAAAAACAATCAGTCAGCGCTCTGAAGCACGCCTCTGAAACCGTGATAATTCTATCAGGGAACCTGCTTTTTAACTCACTTAATTATCCTTTAGCGGGTTGTAACGGTCCCGCAACCGTGTTTATTTTTTCTTTTGGAACACTCGGACGTAGTCAATCTGATAGGTGGCTGGCAGGGCCGACTCGTCGACGCCGCTCATGCCGCCCCAGTTTCCGCCCCAGGCCAGGTTGAGAATCAGGTAGAAGGGACGATCAAAGGGCCAGGTGGCCTTGTTGCCGCGGCCGTCGTTGTTGAACTGCAGCAGCTTGTGGCCGTCCACGTAGGTGCGGATGTAGTCCTCGGTCCACTCCAGGCGGTACACGTGGAATTCGTCCTCGGCTCCCTCGGTGAGGCGCTCGGCGGTCTTCTAGGTGCCCTTGACGTGGTTGTAGTCCTTGCAGTGGATTGACGATGATGTGCGGTTGGGGTTGACGCCTACTTCCTCCATGATGTCAATCTCGCCGCAGTCGGGCCAGGGGGTGGTGCCAAAGTCATTGTTGGCGGGCATCATCCAGAAGGCGGGCCATGTGCCCTTGCCTTTGGGCAGCTTGATGCGGGCCTCGAATATGCCGTAGGTCCAGCCCTTGCTCTCGTTGCCGTAGATGCGGCCGGAGTATACCTTGCCACCCTGCTTGAAGGCGGTGATGGTGAGGATGCCGTCGGCCACCTTGGTTACGCGGCGGCCGCCGAACTCGCCGTTTACATAGTTCTGCAGCTCGTTGTTGACCCAGCCGGAGCCCTGCACCTCGTGGCGCCACTTGGCCGGGTCGGGCACGGTACCGGTATCGAACTCGTCGTTCCACACCATCTCATACCCTTCCGGGACGTCGATGCCCTGGGGTACGTCAGGCAGCGGATCGGGGGCCTTGGCGGCCTGCTCCACCTTAACCACGGAGAGGTTGCGGCCGGACATCAGGGTGATGTCGGCGGTGCGGGCCTCGGTGGTGCCGTTGGCATCGACGGTCACGCCCACGCGGCCTGCAGTGGTTGTGGTGCCGGTCTTGGTCAGCTTGACCCAGGTCTGTGATGCGACGGCGTCCCACTCGCCCGTGGAGGTGACGGTGAACTCGGTGGCGAGACCCTCGGCAGGCGCGGTGATGGTCTGCACGGAGGCCTTGATCTGGTCATTGACCTGCGGGGTGTCCGGGCCGGTCTTGCTGTCGCCGCAGCCGGGCATCACCGTGAGAACGGTGGCTATTGCCAGTATGTTTAAAGCTGTTTGTTTCATGTCGGATGGAAAGGGGGACGCCGCGCGGCGGCACGGCGCCCCCGCTCTAAAAATCAATCGTGATGTTTCTGTACAATTATCTGCTTGATTTCCACGGTAGTGCCCTCGGGGTTACCGCCGAAGTCAAATACGAAGTTGGTGGCGTGCATGGCATCGGCGCAGGGCTTGACGTTGCTCCAGAATACGCGCACGTCCTGACCTTCGACGAGGTCCTTCTCGTCGGCGAAGAAGAAGTTGTTGTCGCGCTTGCCCTCGTCGGTATCGTCCACGTTGGCCTCGACGAGTTTGAACATGGCCTTGAACGAAGCGGATGAGTTGACAACTACCAGTACGTCGACGGCGTCGTCGGCCGCTAAGGCCAGACCGGTCTGGAGGGCGAACTGGCACTGCCAGCGGTCAGAGGTGGCTGCGGGCAGCTCCAGGATGTAACCGCCGTCGGTCTCGGTATAGCCGGGGTCGGCTATCTGGGCCCAGCCGGGTGCGTAGTAGAAGGAGTGGCCGGTCACGGCGCCGTGCCAGAGGTTATCGGCCGAGTTGGCGTCAACCCAGTTGGGCTCGGGGGTGTCGGGTACGGTGGGCCACTCGGTGCCGTCGTCGTCAGATGTCTTTTTGAGGCAGATGTTCTCGATGGTGACATCGGTATTGTCGGCGCAACCGCCGAAGTCAAAGGTGAAGACGGCGTTGGTGAAGTCGATGGCGGCCTCGCTGTCGTGGCCGTAGATGCACAGGGGCTCGCCGGCGGGAATTGCAAAGCGCTTCTCCACGATGAAGTTGGCGTCGTCGCCCTCGGGGTGAATCTTGACTGTCATGCCGGGCAGAGCCTGGGTGGTGGTGACAATCATGGACCAGTCATAATGCTCGCCGGCCTGCAGGGCGATGTCGGTGGTGATGTGCACCTGGGCCTGCCACTGGTCAGTGGTGGCGCTGGGCAGGTTGACGGCGAAACCGTCGGCCGTGGGCGTATAGCCGGGGTTGGCTATCTGTGCCCATCCGGGAGCGTAGTAGAAGGAGGGCTCGGACTTCTTGGCGTCGGGCCACATGTTGAAGGGCGAATCGTACTTCATGCCGCCGAAACCGGTCATGGCGGTCTTGTCGATGTGGAAAGTCTTGGTGAGGGTACCCTGGCTTACGCCGTTGGCATTGCCTATCTTGACATCGATTGAGTAGTCGCCGGCCTTGCGATAGTAGCGCGACAGGGTGTGGGCGGTGGAGTACTGTTTGCCGTCGACAATCCACACGGGGTATACGCCCTTTGCGGCGAAGGTGAGGGTGGCGGTGTTTGTCGCCTGGTCCACGCTGACGGTGATGGCGTCTTCGTAGTCCGAGGCCTGGGGCACGCCGTAGGCGTCCACTTCATAGACCTTGTCTTCAGTGCAGGCCGTGAAGGCTGCCGACGAGCATACCAGCGCACCTGCCAGAAGGATGTTTGCTATATTAAGCTATAAAATCCCACAAATCGACGTAATATTTGAGCGCCGAGACGAAAAAAATCGTCTCGGCGTTTGATTTTT
>CANQZK010000027.1 GCA_947628285.1 uncultured Muribaculaceae bacterium | reverse complement strand
GGTGCAGCGGCGGGTGCAGCGGCGGGTGCAGCGGCGGGTGCTGTGGCGGGCGCAGGTGCCGACACGGGCGCTGCGACGCCGCCGGAGCGGCGCCGCATGTCCTCGAGCAGGGCCTGTGCTACCATGAACCATGCCCGTTCAAATTCCTGTGAATTGATATCTATCATTGTTGTAAAGTCTTATGTGAGTGAAATTTCGATACCCTCGGTCACCACCCAGTAGTCGTCGTTGAGCCGGATGTGGCCGGGAGCCACAACGGAGAGGTCGCGGGCGTCTTCGGGGACGGCGAAGGGTTTGAATGCCGGACGGTAGAGCGACAGATTCGACAGGATTCTGTCACGTTCGTCCAGATTGAGAGTGAACGTACCGGTGCCGGTAGCGGGGTCGACGGTGAGGATGAACACCTGGCCGTTTGCGGAGGAGTTCAAAGCGCGGTCGTTGAAGCCCTTGCTGCCGCCGGAGGTGTTGAAGAGCGTGGTGGCGTAGAAGGTCTCGGCGGTCGGTTTGGGTTTGGCCGGGACGGGACGCTCTACACGGGCCTCGGGACGCGGAGTCACGGGTGGGGGGTAGGTGCCGCGCGCCGGGCCGGAGGGTTTGGGGGCCGGTGCGGCGGGCGCGGGAGCCGGCTTTGCCTTGGCCTGTTGGGCTACGGTTGCCTCGAGGTCGCTGAGACGGACCGTGAGGTCCTTGACACGCTTGTTCATATCGCGGAGAACGGCGTCGAACCGCTTGCCGATGAGATAGACGCATGCGGCAGCGCCAACAGCGATGATGAGCGCCAGCCATACACCGAAACCGCCGCCCGAGCCGCTGTCCGAGTCGGTTGACTCGGTCGCGGGCCGTTCGTAATCTGCGGGTTCTTCGGTATATTGCTCGGTTTTAACGGGTTCTTCGTCGGCCGAAGACATGATGAGCGTATCCTTTTTCGCCATGCTATCGGTACTTACAGCCGTCGAAGTGCCGTCACCGTTGGGCTGAACTGTTATAAGTTCTGTTTTTACTTTTGGCATAATTACTGATTTGCTGCTTTATGATCAATAGCGTTCTGTGCTATCTCCTTGCCGATTATGTAAAGCGACTGCTTGACGCACCAGAAGAAGATGGGCTGGGTAACGCGGTCTGTCTCGGCCTGACCCTTTGAAGCCACACCCTTCATGCCCGAGAAGCTGGACTTGGCAAGGTCAGCGAAACGTGACACGATGCCCGGGTCGATGCGATGGCCCATGTCGCTGAGTACATCGCACACTTCGGTACGACGGAACAGTGCCAGGAAGTCCGTGAACAGTCTGGCTGTCTTGTCACGTTTATCCTCGTTGATTTCGCCGTAGTGCAGGCTACCGGCGGTCACATCCTCATCGGCATAGCACATGTAGTTGATTATGGAGGGGTTGATGGGATGCGCATGGTTGAGTGAAACCAGGGCGCCGTTGGCGGTCACCTCCTTGGGATTTTCGGCGAACTGAACCGTAACATTTGCCCGCTTCATTTCCTCGCAGTCAAAGAGCTCGCCGCAGTGATGCAGCACGGCGTTGACAAGGTCCTGAAGGTCGCGGTCAGACGCGCTGATCATGTGGAGATACTTCGAGCCCATGCCGGTGAAGGTCAGACGCGTAGGCATCTGCACTGCTGCCTGATACAGGGTGTAACCCAAGTAGAATATCAGGGCGGAGAAGTGGATGATGGGCAGCTGCATCATGTCATGTGAGCGGCTGAACAGCGATGTGGCATTGGTCGTATTGTCCGAACGGAACAGGCTGTTGATAACCTCGGTCGACTTGGATGATGCCCTCAGGATGTTGTTGAACACGGCGCGCTTGGCATCGTCCATGGCGCTGAACGCATCGAAGTACTTGATGAAGCCGTTGTCCAGATTGTTCACCAGGAGTTCAGCCTCGTTAATACCGCCGTTCCACAGGTCGTTGCCGGCGAACATGGCCGAGAACTGATATGACTCGTTGTTGGCGGCGTCGACGTAGAGGATGTCGGTGGTACCGCCGCCGATGTCCATATTGACATAGGGTTCCTGAGCCTGTATGCGGGCCAGATAGTCGTAGTAAGGAGCGACACTCTCGGGCAGGAAGGAGATGTGGGCCTGACTGTGGACTTTGGCGACGGCATCGTTCCAGGCGTTCCTGAACAGAGCCAGGTCGCTGCGGCGCATGGCCAGCGGGTATGTCACCACGAGGTCAAACACAGCGGAGCCGCCGTTGAGCACGCTCTTGTTCTTCATCATCCACAGAATCTGCTGGAAGAAGGCCGACATGCGACGCGGTGCGAGGTTGTCGAACATATCCCACTTGATATCTATCTTGTAGATGGTGTTGTCGAACTGCTGGTTCTCATGCGAGCGGTCCTCGATGTAGTTGAAGCCGATGTTTGTGTGTTCAAACATGTTCAGCTCCGTGAGCTGGCCTTCCTTCTGGGCCGTGGTGGTGGTGATGGGGAAGGATACCTTTGATTTATGCTCTTTGCCGATGGTCAGAGGCATGAACTCGCGCTTGCACATCTGCACGAAGGTCTCGTCCACACCGGCGCCGCCGTTGTTGAACGTCACACACTGCGCATCGGCCGGGCCGTATTCAAAGGCACGGACAGTTCCGTTCTGACCCTGACCGTCCACATAGTATGACACGTGGGTGTTGGTCGTACCGAAGTCGATACTGAAGTAGAACTTGTTCGGAGCATCGGCCACGTTTGACGATACTGTCTTGAAGATAGGCAGAATCAGCGCCGTGGCCTGACGGCCGGCGTTGGTGATGGACATCTCGGCTATGGAGAAGGCGCCGTCGATGTGGATATGGTCGGTATTACGCAGAGTCTGGGCGTTGACCTTGCTGCGGCGAGCAGCGTTGGACTCGACTGTATCGGCCCCGACATATGCCTGATCGACGGGCTCGTAGAATTTGAAGTCTATGGCCTCGACATTGGACACGGCAAAGAGGTTGTATACGTTTCCGCTCAGGTCGGGCTGCAGACGATAGAAGGGCATGAAGGCCATGTCGAACGAGGGGTCGATGCAGGTCAGCGTGTCTTCACGCTTATATACGCGCTCAACCTCTATGGTGCGGTTATCGACCAGCGGAACACGCAGCGTTACGGAGACGGACCTGCTCACGTTGTCGTAACGGAGCGTGAGCATATCGGTGTATTTCAGCTCGCCCTTTTCGTCCACCTTGAACAGGTCAGACAATGTAAAGTACTCAAAGAACTTCTTCTTGAGGGGGAGCAGGAAGGATACCTCGTGGTTGAACGAACCGGTGAAGAATCTCTTGCGGTTGATCTGATAAGGCACCTCAATAATGGTCTTCTCCAGCAGATCGTCAATGACCAGATAAGGGTAAATGTCCATGCGTCCGCATCCGGGCAGGGCACGTTTGGAGATATCGCTGTCGAGCAGGTCGGGGATGCGGTCAGTGGCGGGATTCCACGGACGACCGTTTACATACTCGCATCTGTCCATGCCGGCGCGTGTAAGTATCAGGGGCACCTTGCCGTCAGGGGCATTGCCGGTCTTGGTGGGTTTGATGCGGTAAGCGCTGTTTGTGGCGTCGATGGTATGGTCGGTGGTGCGCATTCTTATGCCGCCTACCTTTACGTTCTGCTGCGTTGTGCTTGATTTGAGTAATTTGGTGTTGCGGTATGCGGTAGGATTTGCGGGGATGGGCTGATACAGAGCTATGTCATATTTGCTGCCTGAATCAACTAAATATCGGGCCAATGCCGGCATGTCGGTAGCCAGTGAACCGTCGGTCAGGTCGTGACGCAGACGGTAGAGGTATTCGCGGAAGGCGGCTGAGCGATTGTGCAACGGCTTGGGCTCATCCGTGAACAGATAGTAGTCTCCCCCACCCTTGAATTCCTTAGGCCCGAAGGTGGAACGGAGGTTGGCGCTTGTGTAGACGAAGGTCACGGGCGATGTACCGCCAACCACCTTTTCGTCCCACTTGAACAGGTTGATGACCTTGCCCTGCAGTTTGCCGAAGCTGAAAGCGCTTTCAATGGCATCGGCAAGTTCGGCGTGGGACTGCAGCCCTGTTTCACGCAGTTTACGGCATGCAACGGCAGGGTCCCACGTCTCGATGGTGAAACGGGGGTCGTCGCCGTACAGGAAGGTGAACTCTATCATGTCCAGAAGCTCGCCCACCAGGTCGTGGTACGGGGTAGTCTTTATGGCCTGGGTGTTGGGGTCGAATATGCCGTTATGGCCGTTATTATTGTCGGCTTCCTGAAAGGAATTGACCTGTGCCAGAGCGGCCTCGAACAGGAACAGGCGCGCCATGGGCGTGGGCATGGACGAGCCTAACTTGCCCAATGCGGCGCCGCGCTCCTTGAGATGGTCGTCGATTTTGGACGGATCCATCTGCGCAGGAACCACGCCGTAGTTCTGCGTTGTATTTGTAACGTCCTTATTCTCGTTAGTAAAGTAATGTGACATAATTATCAGCGTTTTGTTTTGAGGAGATCTTCACGTGCTGTCACCGCTGCCTTATGCAGGATATCAGCGAACACGAATTCAGGATTATGACCAACGCGGATAGCGTTTTTCTTGGTGTCGTAGTGACCGGTATCGCCCTTATCCTTAATTTCTACGTTAAGGCTTGTCACCATGGTGTCATCGGTGACAGGTTCCTTATCTGATGAGAAAACAGAGGACACAGCTTTGCCGAATTTGGCAAACGCGCCTGCCTCTTCTTCATCTCCGTCGTTGGCGGGTTTGACAATAATATCGGAGTATCTGTTTGACAGATTGGTCAGAGCCAGGCGGTGGGAGTTGGCGGGCTTGGCATCACCGTCGCCCTCAAAGTCGAGTTCTTTAAGCCAATCAACATACTTGGCATAGAAGCTGTCCAGGGCAACGCAGTAGTCGCGCAGACGGTTTTTGCGATTCTCCGATTCCTTATCAAAGCCGGCGGCTTCATCCATATCAAGGAGATTCCAGAAGTCTTTGCCCTTGGCCTTTTTGGTTTGAATTTGTTCATGGAACAACTTCAGGGCCAGAGAGAATTCGATGAACGCGGACATGATGTTCTCCTTTGAGTAGGTATCGAAGTCCTCGATGAACAGGCGTTTGGCGCTACGTTCCACGGCATCCTCATCTTCCCATATATCGGCGTCGAGCGAGAACTTGAACTCGTTTTTCGTATCGTTGTCGGCACGGGTACAGAAGTGCTCTATCATGGCGGCTGCGATGAACTCCACGATGTTGGCGTTGTTCATCTGGTCAGCGCCGCCTTCGCTGTACGGCATAACGGTGGGAATGGGATCGCCCACGCAGTAGATATCCGTAATCATATCCATCAGGCCGGAACTCTTGTAGTAGGTCAGCGCGGCCTTTGACTTGGCATTGAAGCGGCTTGCCTGGATTGCTCCGCCACGAGTCTCGGCCGGAGCGAAATAAGGCAACACAAGCAGGGCGGCAACCTTGGCGCCCTTGTTCATGGCGTGGATGGCCTTGACTATCTCGGGAATGCCCGAGGCGCCGGTACCGCCGAATATAGAGCCGATGACAACGACACGGTCGGTAGCAGGTTGGAAAGCGCTCTTGAATGCACGGAACTCGGGGCTTTCGGCTATCTTGTTGAACACCACGCTGCCTATATTGGGATTACCCTTGAAGCCGACGGTCATGTCCAGATTCAGTTCGGTATCGGGACGGTCGGAGGTGTCATAAAGGCTGGCCAGCAGCTCTTTGGTCATTATGTTCTCGCCGCTCAGGTCCTCGAAACCGATGTGCTCCTTGAACTGCTTCTTGCCGTCTTCCGGTTTGTACGGGAAAACATAGTTGTCCAGTCCGGGCAACTGGCGCAGCTTGGCCGAGAAGAATTGCTCGGTTTTGACTTTATCCTCGCCGACCCAGCCCTGGCGGTCAAAGGCGGCGTTGTGCACTGCTGCGTAGTTGCGCAGCAGCTCTACGGTACGGTCTTTATCGGCGTTCTTCTCATCATAGTCTATAATGATGGGGTACACCTCATATTTATTGAATGCATTGACGCCGGCGGCAAGCATCATGGTCAGTGACCGCATGACACGCTCGCCGGTACCGCCAATTGCAAAGACGAATAATTTCGGCATTTTCTCTCAGATTTAGAGGGTGTTTAATAATAGATGGTAAATTCTAACGAGCATATTATGAGACAGTTTAGTCTTTTGAAGAAGGAGTGATGCGGGCATCACAACTGATGAAAAAGGCTAAAATGTCCATAATATGCGAAGCATTTAACATTGTCCTATCATTAAGCCCTCAATTATTTTAGAATTTAACAGATGTTATTAAACACCCTCTTAGGGTTTAAGGAATGGAACGGAACGACCGTCGATGGTGAAACGCTTGAACACGATGCTGAAGATGAAGAAGAACACGGCACCGAGCACGGCGGTGGTGATGTCGAAGTCGAAGCGCACGTCCTTGCCCTTGTCAAGGTTGCCGGCGATGGTCTTTTCGGCCTCGCGATAGCGCTTGTTTGATTCGGGCGTGGCCGAGGGGTTGATGCGCTTGTCGGTCTTGATGATGACGTAGTCCTTGTTGGCCTTGTAGAAGGAGTATTTGCGGAAGATCGACTCGGTCTGGGCTTTGCCTTCCTTAACGCGGGGCTGGCCGATGACTACATAGTCGCCGTAGAAGTAGGATGCGGCTGCGGCGATGATCATGAAGATGGCCCATACGCCGATGTTGGCGCTTTTGCTGGACTTTTTGCTGTTGCAGCAGCCGAAGTAGAACACTAGGCAGAAGATCAGGCCCAGTACCAGTGCGCCCACCCAGCCGAGGGTGAAGCCGCCGCCGTCGGCGAAGAAGTTCTTATGGAAGCCCAGGGTATCGTCCTTCCATATTTTGCTGTCAGTGACAAGGAAATAGAGAAAATCCATATTTGCTCAGATTTTAAGGTTAGTATTTATATTTGAAAGTTAATTTTATAAGGTCGTCGTCATCGGTCTCGAAGGCCTCGTAGATGCCCTTGACCAGTGTGCCCAGGCCGTAGGTTGTGCCGGTGCTGACGGTGTCGCCAAGGTCATCGGCGGCGTTGTAGGTCGTCTCCCAGGCGTCGGGCAGGAAGTTCTCCAGCTTGACGGTGATATCCTCGTCGGCGCTGTAGTTGTAGTGCGAGTTGTCGATGAGCAGGATGAGCTTCTCGGGGTACTGCGATGTTATCACACGGCGCTCGTACAGCTCATTGCCGTCGTAATCCTCGCCGCAGGTTTCAATCTCCAGGTTTTCAAGGATGTCTGATTTGGACAGATTCTTGAGGCACTCGGGCAGCAGAATCTCCAGACGGGCGGCGCTGTCGGGGTACTGCAGGTATGCGCCGTCGCCGGGGTCGGCGATGCGGGTGGTGGCGTGGCCCTTGAGGTCGTGGATACCGAAGAAGAGTTTGTCATCGGGGTTATTGAGCTCGTCATCGCTCTTGGAGGCCAGCCAGCGGATGTTGTCGGCATTGCCCAGGGCGATTACGTAGTAGGGGCGCTGCTGGTCCAGGGGGCGCTTTGTGCTCTTGTTGAGGCGGTTGTAGTAGTAGCCTTTATAGTCGCCGAGATAGCGGAATATGGCTGCTGCCAGGCCGGGGTGACCTTTGAGGCTGCCGGTTATGCGGCCGCGCATCTCGCGGAGCACCTGGTCCATATTGCCCGGGCCGATGCTGAGGATGCCGTCGGTCACCAGGTAAATCAGCTCGCCGCTGTTGTTGTCGATGCTGTCGGCCGCCGCACTGAAGAAGGTGGGGAAGTCGCTGTTGCCGCTGCTGATCTTGCCGATGTTTTTCTTGATGGCCGGAGCGAAGAAGCCCGTCAGCGGCTTCTTGTCGCCGTTGAGGAAGATCTGCGTGCCGGAGTTCTCCAGGTTGCGCAACTCAGTGATTGTGTTGATGATGGCGCAGCTGTCGCCCATGAAGTAGGGACGCATGCTCACCGAATTGTCGATGTAGATGCGCTGTGCCACGGGCTGCGTCGCGGGCTCATTGATGATGCCTTCCTGGCGCATGGTGGCTTCGATGCGGTTATCGGCATAGACGCCCTCGTCCGTGTCGCCGTGACCGCCGCAGCTGTATACCGCTGCGGCCACGCCTACGGCGCAGGCTCTGATTATTAATAACTGTTTTTTCATATGGATTGATTTAATTCATTGTCTATCAGTATGTCAGCACCGAGGTGGGACGCGACTCGCCGGCGCCGGCCGAGTAGCCTACGCTTACAATGTCGATGAGCACATCGGCGGGCTTGGCCGACGAGTCCATGGTGTCCTTGTGGTTGCGGGCGTTGGGACAGAGGTTGTCCAGGTCGCTGTAAGCCTCGCCGTTGCTGCTGACGAAGTTGCCCTCGGCCAGCGATGCGGCGAACAGTGACGGGATGTCCAGGCGCAGGCCGAAGTCCACCATCATGGAGTTGAGCGCATTGAACAGGTCTGTCATGTTCTTGCGGTTAAAGGTTATGCCATACTCGCGGGTGGAGTCGGTCATGAACGGCAGGCGGCTGTATGCGTAGTAGCGGCAGATGGTGTTGACGGCGCCTTCGGGCAGCTCTATCTCGGCGATGAGGGCGCGGCGGATGGCTTCGCGCACCTGCACGGGAGTTGCATCGGCGGCGGGCTTGACGGCCTTGAGACGCGCAGTCATCTCGGCTACTGCCGTGCGCAGACGCTTCTCGATGTCCAGGCACTGTTCCTCCTCGGCGTCGCTGCACGGGTTGAGGAGAACGCGGAACGATGCGCCCACGGCGTCGGCATCGGCGCGCAGAAGCTCGAGCAGAGCGGCTTTGGCATCGGCTTTCTCGGTGGCAAGTGCATCGCGCTGGCCGGTCAATGTCGCAACATTGCCTTTTTCCTTTGTAAGGTCGGCGTTTAAGGCGGCTACCTTTCCGTTGAGAGAAGTGATTTCGCGGGCCTTGGCCTTATCGCTTGTCTCGAACGAATCACGCTCGGATTTCAGCTTCCCGACAAGCTCGATTGTCTTGGCCAGATCGGCGGCCTTGACGGCGGGGACGGCCTCGCCTACCCGCTTGGCGGCGAAGGTCGATGCGGCGGTTTCGATGGCGGCCTTGTCAATCTCCGATAAGGTCACGCCCAGGGCTGCCGATACGATTTCGGCGTCCTTCTTCTCCGCAGCGGCCGTGGCCATCTTCTGAGCTTCCTCGGTGTTCAGGGGCTCGTCATACTTGGCGGCGATGGCGCTTACAAATTCGACGCTGTCGGTCATGTTGGCGGGGAACTTGTGGCCGGGGGTCTTAATTTCGTCGTTAATCAGCTTTATCAGGCAGGTGATGAATGCCTTGCGGTCGGCGTCGGTGAGGTTGTCGCTCATGATGGCCTGCGAAACGATTTCGGCATCCGACGGACGCTCGTCCTTCTGACCGATCTGTGCAGCCACCTGCTCCAGAATTTCAAGGATGGTCTTATTCTTGTCAAAACCGGTGATTTTGGCGGCACCGAGTTCTCCAACCAGCCAGTTTCTCAGTACAATGCGGTTGTCAGCCTTGTCAAGGTCCTGAGGTGTGAGAGCGGCGTGAGCTTCAGAAGCACTTGCAAGCTTATCCGAACCGGCTAACTTAGCATTAACGGCTCCGATGAACTGGCGCAGAATCTCGCGTATATCGTCCGTGCCGATTTGTGCATCCTTAAGGTCATAAATCTTGCACGTTTCTTTTTGTCTTCTGATTATCTCGACTACGCCCTGCAGAGTTTCCATCTCGATTTGTTTAACGTCGGGACCTTCTACGGTGTCGATGGTTTCGGTCTTCTCCTTGACGCTGTTGATTTTTAGATTGATGGCTTCAAGAAGATCAAGGAAGGTAGGCGACGGTTTGTCAACATGCAGCGTGCGAGCCACTTCGGGGTAGTTATCGGCCTTCTCCTTGTAATCCGAAGTAGCGGTCCGAATCATCTCGAGCAGCTCCTGATCGCTTGCGCCGGCTTGTTTTTTCAGCTGAACGTTGGCCTGGAGGTCGGCGGGCAGATAATTCAGGACATCGTCCAGGCAGCTGACCTTCAGAGGTTTCTGAGCCACGTAAGCACCGGGAACAGTTTCGGCGTCCGTGCCCTCGGGCTGTTCGTCAGCTTCAGCAGCCGCAGCCGTCTTGCGCTTGCGGGTATAGGAAACGGTCAGCTCGGAGCACAGGCCGATGGCGAAACCGATAAGCAACCAGACCCACCATGCAAGGCCCTTCTTGTTCTCATCCGCAGCAGCCTCGGCGGGGGCGTTTTCAGCCAAAGAATCTACGGCAGCAGCGCCCTGTTCGGGTGCCTGAGCCTCCGCTTCGGGAGCGGCAGTGGCAGCGGACCAGTCGATAGTCCAGGTACGGTCACCGGCGACAACGGTGTACTTGTTGCCGCGATAAAGCGTAAAGGGCTTCATCTCCGAAGCGACAAGACTTCGTTTGAGGTTGTTTTCAAAAACAGCGTTACCCTCTGCATCCTTAACAGAAAACGCAGTTTTTGATGTGAAAGGCGTCTGCAGCGAAATTTCAGTGATTACAACAGAGTCTGCGCCGATACCATCGCCTGTGAGCAAGCCCGTGGCATCTGTCTCGCCGAATTTCTTTAACTGCAACGTGTTGTCATCCTTAAGATGCAACTCGTTGGCCGATGCCGTCATGATGCACATAACCGCCGCAACAGCCGCTGATAAGATTCGTTTCATATGATGTTAGTGTTATATTTTTCCACATTAATTATATAGTCACGGGCCAGATGCTCTTGCGGGTGATTTCGCTGGCCAGGTCGACGCCCTTGGGGGTGCTGCCTACGGAGGCCATACCGTTGGCGTAGAGCGAGATGTTGTTCTTGTAGTCAAGGCACAGCTGGACGTTGAGCGAGGCGGGACTTGAGAAGTTGGCGATGTCGTATTCCTCCATTACGGATATGAATTCGAAGTTGCCGTCGTTGAAGGCCTGCTGGGTTTCCTGGGGCGAGAGGTAGCTCTGCACCAGCGAGAGTTTGTCGGTGGCCTGGGCGCCCTTGATGATGACGGGCTTGGACATGTAGTCTTCGACGGCGTCGCAGGTGTCGCTGAAGGGCAGCTCGCTGCTGTGGAGCAGCTGCACGTAGCGGTATTTGCCGCCAAGCTCGCGGTAAACCAGGCCGTAGGAGGCGTAGAGGCGGCGCGAACGGATGCGTACGGGCGAGTCGGGCTGGCTGAACACTCCGGCCTGGGCTTCGGCGCCTTCCACTACGACGGTCTTTTCCTGGTTGCCGTCGCGGTCGAAGTCCATATAGCGGATTTTGGGGCGCGCGGAGTCCTTGGTCATGTTGTGGTGCAGGCGTTTGATGTTCATCTGCAGGGCGTTGCGCAGCAGTTCCAGTTTGCAGCTGCGGCCGGACATGATTACGGTGGTGATGGACTCGTAGTCGCCGCCCATGTATTTAATGAGTTTCTCGATGATGCCGTAGGTGACTTCTTCAAGGAAGGTCTGGAAGCGGGCGTCGGACATGATGTCGAGGCCGTCGAATTCCTTGCCGGCATAGCTGAGTTGTGCGCCGGCGCGGAGGTTGGGCTTGATGTCGCGCTTGATGGCCAGTTTGAGGTCGAGGCGCGTGCCCAGGACCTGGACGTCCGGCGACGATTTGGTGGATACGACCATCTTGTGGCCGACGGCGCCGATGTTTGTATCGGACATGATCTCGCCCAGCAGATAGTCCAGGTAGTTGCCGGCTTTGCCGGAGCCGATTTTGCCCAGGATGTCCACGTGGATGATGCCGTCGGAGTCGCAGGTCTTGCGGAAGATGGTGAGGTCAAGTGTGCCGGCGCCCATGTCGTACACCAACACTATCTCGCGTTCCTTGATATCGCGGCCGGGGTTGAATTTGCTCCAGTTGTTGAGGTAGTAGGCGGCCACGGCGTCGCTCTCGCTGACAAAGCGCAGGTAGCCCTCGCGCACCTTGGGGAAGGTGTTGCGGGCAATGCCCTCGAGCACGCGCAGGTGCGTGGGGGTGTAGGTGTTGGGGTATGTAAGCACCAGTTTGTTGATGCTCAGGCCCTTGCTCTGGGGCTGGATGAAGTAGCGGAACAGGGCGGCGTAGGCCTCGTTGAAGATGGATGAGATGCGCAGCACGCAGTTGTCCTCGTTGTCGCGGCGGGCGCTCTCGGCCTGGACGGTGGCAAGCTGGCCTTTGGCGTCGCGGCGGGCGTACTGGAAGGTCTTGTAGTCGGGCTTGTCGGGCAGGAACTCGTTGCCCACCAGAATCTTGAGGCAGGGCAGCTGGGTGCGCACGTCGGTCTTGACCAGGCTGGACGTGGGCGAGAGGCACACGCTCAGGTCCAGATAGGGTGTTTCGGCGTCCTCGGGCTGCTGGCTGCACAGGGTCGACTTCTGCTTTACGGGCACGGAGTGCAGCACGATGTCGGACGAGAGGAACGGGGTGCCGGATTCGAGCTCGTCGGCGGCATAGGTGCCGTTGGCGGCCGTGCGGAATATTTTTTCTTTCTGTTTCTTGAGGTCGATGATCTTGCTGCCGTACTTGCAGACGATGGCCGACGAGCCGTAGTCGACGCACAGCCAGTCGGGGTTGGGATGCAGGTGGAGATGCCATGTGACGGGGAAGCGGGCCTGCTTGCGGTGCTCGTCGTCAAGCACGCCGGTGCCGTCGCGGTCCTCCCAGTAGTCAAATGAGACGATGGAGCGCACCTGGAAGTCGTAGGTGGGCGCATCGTACACGTCGGCTATGCGTGTGGGGTTGAACAGCAGGTTGATGGTGGTGTCGGCGTCGGGGCCGTTGGGGATGAACAGGCCCTGCTCTGAATTGAGCCGCTGCAGCTGCGGGCCGTCCATGGTGATGAAGGTGTGGAGGAATTCGTTGTTGGAATCCACCACGCGGGCACGTCCCTGAATGGCCTCGGACACGGTCAGGTTCTTGATATACAGGCCGGCGCGGGGATTGGACTTGTCGGTGGCGATGTTCATCAGGCGCAGCTTGATGGGCTTGGTGAGCTTGGTGCCGGGCACGAAGGCGAATGTGGGCACGTCCAGGCCGCTCTCGCACAGGGTCTCGATGCCGTTGTCCACGGCCACAATCTTGAGCTCGGTGCCCTGCATGTCCTTGAGCAGGCGGAAGTGGGTCTGATACTGCTCGGTGCGGCGCACTTCGGGGCTGTATGAGGGCGATATGACCACGGTCTGCTCGATGGTGAAGTCCTCCTCGGCCTGCACGGGGTTGGGGATGGTGGTGAAGTCGATGTACAGGGGCAGCTTGACCAGATTGGCGCGGCCGGGCCGCAGGGTCAGGTTTACGGTGTCGGAGGGCTTGCCGTCGGCGTCGGGACTGCCCAGCGTGACCAGCCCGGGCAGCTGGCGGTCGCCGCGATACAGGCGCACGCTGACCGTGGCGAGTTGCTGTGCCACGAAGCTGAAGGGCTCATCGATCCACGCGGCCAGCAGGCCCACCTGCTCGGTGGCAAGCGACGAGGAGTAAGGATGTTTTCCTCCTCCAGGTCGACATCGAACTGCGGATGCACGTCCAGCGGCTCGAAGATGACGTTGACGCACTCTTCCAGGGTGTCCACCTCGCGGCCCTTGCGGTCAGTCAGCTGAACCTTGAAATTCACCGGGCATACGCGCGGACGGGCGTCCTGCGGGGTGCGGCAGTCGCGCACGGAGCCGGCCTTGAACAGCAGCTGGAAGGGGGTGTCCATCTTGGACAGGTTGATTTCAAGCGGCAGCTCGCTCTGGGCATACTGTCGGCCCTCGTACACCACGGCAAAGAGGTCGGAAGCGGTGCAGTCAAGGTCGGGATGCACCTTGATATCCACCACGTTGAGGCGCAATTCCTTGGAAATACGGTTCGACGAACGGAACATCTTGGCGAACAGGCCGCCTTTGGGCTCGGTCAGCTTGATGTTCCACTGCAGGTCGATGTTGACCAGCGGCGCTCCGGGTTTGCGTAAGTTTATGCTAAGATCCATATATGATTCGTGAGTATTTTAGAACTGAGGGATTATCAGATTTTGGTGAGTTTGATGACGTCGTTTGAGGGCACGTAGCGGTTGACGGCAATGAACCAGCGGTGGAACAGCCACACCACGATGCAGGCCAGCACGAACAGCAGGATGGCGTCCCAGACAATTACGGCCTTGAAGGCGTCGGTCGGGTACCACCACCAGAAGGCGTCGCGCAGAGGCAGCACGCCGAACACCTTGGCGTCCTCGTCGATGCGGACGGTCTGCGTAAGGTTCAGGCCCTGGCTGTAAAGCGGGTCGGAGGCGCGCAGCACGGCGCCGTTGTATATGCCGTCGCGGTAATAGAGGTCCATCTGCACGTTTACGGCGGTTCCGTCCTTGATTTGCTCGGTGGGAATGGACTCATGGAAGTTGCTGCCAAGTGCGACATAGCTTTTGGCGTCCTCATCGTCGCCTATCGTGAACGATAGGCTGCGGATTGAGAAGGCATCGTCGACCGCGTTGACGTCGAGCGCCAGGTTATAGCCGCCGCGCACGCGCTTGAAGGGCATCACGCCCGGCATGTCCGTCACGGAGTGGATTGACGGCTTGACCACCGGACGCAGCTTATAGGCCACAACCTTGTATGCGCCCGAAAGGTCAACCTGCGACACGGGACGGCCGTTGGAGCGAAACTGGTAACGGTCAAAGACAAACTTGGTGTTGAACGTCTGCATGAAATCAAAGGCGGCGCTCTCCAGGCGAGCCATGGCCGGGGTGTTGGTGACGGCTGCGTCGCGCACCATAGGCCATTCCTTGCTGTAGTCGGCGGTGCCGTTCACCTGCTCGTCTGTGACCATCAGCAGGATGGTTTCGTCGGCCGACGCCATAGGAATGTCCTCATCATAATCAGCAGGCCTTGACCCTTGATACTTCGCCGCCTTGATTGCGTATTGTTTGGCCATGGACTGCAGCGAGGCCATATCGCGCTTGATTGACGAGTCGAAGTTCTCGCCGCGGAACGAGTGCGACGGCGTGACCATCGTCACCCAGTCGCCCATATCGGCCAGGTAGTTGGTGGCGGGGTCCACCTTGCGCCAGGACACTTTCTCGCCGGCGGCATCGGTCCAAACCACGGCATAGCGGTCCATCGACGGCTCGGACATGTCGATTGAATAGCTCATGCAGGTCAGATAGTCGGACGACGACAGACCCGAATCGCGCAGAATCTGCTCGATGGTCGAGCGCAGCGACGTTCTGAGAAACATGCCTTTATACATGGGCACAGCCTGGTCAAAGGCCACGATATAGTGCCGGACAGTGACGTCCTGAGCATGCGAATATGTTTGGAACGACAGCAGCAACGTTAAAATTAACAAAATTCTTTTAACATTTTTGAGCATATGCGTTGTGTGATAATAATAATTTGGTTTTTGTATTAATGTACAAAGATATAATAAAATATCACAATAATAAAACGAAACACACAAAAAAAACACCCCGCCCCGGACAAAAAACGTCCGAAACGGGCCCCACGTCCCCCACGCCCCGATGAAGCGCATTACGTGGTTTTTTCGCAAAATTAGAGCCTTGCCCGAATTTTCAAGCTCGTTTTTTCGGAAAATATCGGTATCAAAAGCTCATCGGCCAAAATACCGCCGATTATATACGAATATCAACAACCCCGGCACTGAGGGGCGGTGTCGGGGTTGTCTTACAGAATTATATAACATTCAACCATAAAGGTCACTTTTCAACCCGTACGCGGGCCGAAGCAAACACGTTGAGCTGCAGCTCGTTTGCTATATCGCGAATGGCGCGGGCGCCTTTGATTGAGATGCCGTCCTCGTCCACCATGGGCGAGTATGTGGCTATGGCGCCCAGGCCGGGCATTACTACGATGATGAAGCCGCCCATGCCGCGCTTGGAGGGCAGGCCTACTTCCATCAGCCAGCGTTTCTTGGTGTGGCGCGGGCCGTGGAGCACCATCATGGTGACGATGGTCTGCGACAGGGCGCCGTCGTAGGCGTATTGGCCTGTGAGGGGGTTGCGGCCGTCGGCGGCGACGGTGGCGCCCATAACTGCCAGCTGGCGGGCGGTGGCTTTCAGGGAGATAAGGCGGGTGTAGAGGTCCAGCGAGATGTCGGCGTCGTCATAGAGTTTGTAGTCGGACTGCTCGATTACCCGGGCCGAGCCTTCAATCATCTGGTTTTTGCGGATGCTCTCGTAGGTGCGGTCGTCAAGCACGGGGGCGGAGCCCATCATGTTGATGAGGTTGTTGATCAGCAGGTTCCACTTGCCCACGGTATCGTTCTGCGGCGTAACGAGGCTGACGGCGCGGACGCCGTTCATGCTCAGGCCCACTTTGGGGTTCTCGGGCTTGTCGTAGGCGGGCGTGGTGTAGCCCAGTTTCTTGATCATGGTTTCCACGGAGTTCTGCTGCAGCAGCAGGGCTGCGGTGCCTATCTTGGCGATGGAGCCCATGGGCGACTCGATTTCAACGTCGCCATGCTCGATTACGGTTCCGTCGGTCAGCATCATGCAAATGCCGAAGCGGTCCGGGTCGACGCCGGCCAGGTGGGCGGCCATGGTGCCTTCCTTGATATCCTTATATCTTTCGTAAGCCTTCTTGACGGTTTCTTGCACAGCGGCAAGTGAAATGATTCTTTCCATGACATTATGAGTTACAGTTCTAATCTAACAACAAAAAACGAGCCTGAAAGTTTAGCTCAAGTGGATTTCTCAGAGCTTCTTGCGGCGGAACACGAAGTTGCGTCCCAGGTACTTCTCGCGCACCACGGGGTTCTCGGCCAGCTGCTCGGATGTGCCCTGGAACAGGATGCGACCCTCGAACAGCAGGTAGGCACGGTCGGTAATGGACAGGATTTCAGGGGCGTTATGGTCGGTGATGAGCACGCCTATGTTCTTGTCTTTGAGCTTGTAGATGACTTTCTGGATTTCCTCGACCTGCAGGGGGTCGACGCCGGCAAAGGGTTCGTCGAGCATGATGAACTTGGGGTCGAGGGCCAGTGCGCGGGCTATCTCGGTGCGGCGTCGCTCGCCGCCGGACAGGCTGTCGCCGTTGTTGCGGCGCACCACGCCCAGGTTGAATTCGTCGATGAGGCTCTCCAGCTTCCGGCGCTGGTATTCCTTGGGCTTGCCGGTCATTTCCAGCACGGCGCGGATGTTGTCCTCCACGGAGAGTTTGCGGAATACGGATGCTTCCTGGGCCAGGTAGCCGATGCCCAGCTGGGCGCGGCGGTAGACGGGCATTTTGGTGATGTCGCGGTCGTTGAGGAACACGCGTCCCTCGTTGGGCGTGATGAGGCCCACGGCCATGTAGAAGGTGGTGGACTTGCCGGCGCCGTTGGGGCCCAGAAGGCCCACGATTTCGCCCTGGGTGACGTCGATGGACACGTGGTTGGCCACGATGCGCTTGCCGTATTTCTTGACCAGGTTCTCGGTGCGGAGCACCATGGCTCGGTCAGTCTGTTCGGGTTCGGGGCGGGGCAGCGGGTCGGTATCGGCGGGGGTGTCGGTATGTTGGGGCACGGGTGCGGCCACCCCGTCCTGCACGGCCTGTCCGAAGGGCTGCGGGATGTCGGAATTCTCGTCGCGGCGGTTGCGGTCCAAACGGTAAGGTATAGCCATGGTCAGTTGCGTTTTAAGCGGCTTTCGATGTAGTCGGTCAGCAGGCGGATGGCCACGGTGTTGCTGCCGCCCTGGGGCACGATGAGGTCGGCGAAGCGCTTGGTGGGTTCGATGTACTGCATGTGCATGGGCTTGAGCACGTTCTCGTAGCGGTCGATGACCATCTGGGGCGTGCGGCCGCGCTCTATGCAGTCGCGGGCTATGACGCGGATGAGGCGGTCGTCGGCGTCGGCGTCGACAAACACCTTGACGTCCATCATCTTGCGCAGCTCGGCGTCGGTAAGGGTCAGGATGCCCTCGACGAGCACCACCTCGGCGGGGTCGACGTGTACCGTCTCCTTCTGTCGGGTGCAGGTCAGGTATGAGTATGTGGGCATCTCTATGGCCTGGCCGCGGCGCAGTTGCTCCAGCTGGCCCACCAACAGGGGCCAGTCAAAGGCGTTGGGCTCGTCGAAGTTTATCTTCTGGCGGTCCTCCGGGGGCACGTGGCTGCTGTCCTTGTAGTATGAATCCTGCGGAATCACAGCCACCTCGCCGGCGGGGAAGCTGTTCAGAATCTTGTTGACAACCGTGGTCTTGCCCGACCCGGTGCCGCCTGCTATACCTATTATTATCATAGAGCTTGTTTAAAAATAAATGTTAACGGTAGGGCTGTCAGTCGTCGAGCAGATTTGTGTCTGTGATGAGGGAGTT
>CANQZK010000026.1 GCA_947628285.1 uncultured Muribaculaceae bacterium | reverse complement strand
AAGCCTCAAGAAAGGACCGGGCCCAGCTTGAGGCTCTCAGGATCCCTATTACGTAATCCGTTTGCCGTTTTATGGATCAACGCATAAATCTCAGACAGAAGGACTGTTTTTAGACAGAAGGACATAAGAACAGATTTTTGACATAAAGACATAAAGACAAAAAGGATATATTTTTTGTTTTTATGTCTTTTTGTCTTTCTGTCTAAAAACCGGTCTTTCTGTCTAAAATTCAGTCTATTGTCGGGGAGGGGTGAGGTCGTGGCCGGTCATGGCGCAGACGCAGGAGTCGGACCAGACGTTCTCGGCGGTCTCAACCATGTCGATTATGGTGTAGATGGGCAGGATGACGCCCATCACGGCCACGGGCGCGCCTATGCCGGTCATCAGCGAGAGCGTCAGGAAGTAGCAGCCCATGGGCACACCGGCGTTGCCTATGGCGGATACGACGGCGATGACAAGCCACGTGAGCATGGTGCCAAGGGTGATGTCGGCGCCGCCGTTCTGCATCACAAACAGGGATGTAACCAGAATGAAGGCCGCGCAGCCGTTCATGTTGATAGTGGTGCACAGGGGCAGCACAAAGCGCGATATGCGCGAACTGACGCCGAGGTTGGCCTCGGCGTTCTGCATGGTGACGGGCAGCGTGGCGGCCGAGCTTTTGGTGAACAGCGCCATCAGCACGGCCTGGCCCATGCCCTTGAGCACCCGCACGGGATTGAGCCCGCGGGCCAACAGGAACAGGGGCAGTACTACAAAGAACTGCAGGCAGTTGCCGCACAATACCACCAGCACGTAGCGGCCTATGGAGTCCATCATCATGCCCTGCGAGGTCTGTGCGGTGAGCTGCTCGGCGAAGGCCAGGATGCCCAGGGGCAGAATGCGTATCAGGGCGCGGATGAGCACAAACATAAGTTCCTGCAGGCCGTTCAGCCCGGAGGTGACCACCTCCTTGCCGCGCGAGTCGGGCATGAAGGCCAGCCCCAGCCCGGCGGCGAAGGCCATCAGCAGGATGGCCAGCACGTTGCCCTCGAGAAGCGGGCGCAGGATGTTGTCGGGAATGAGCGACATGAAATGGTCCGCCAGCGAGAAATGTTTCAGATTGTCGGGAATGGCGCCGGCCATGGTCTCGAGCAGCTCGCGGGGCAGGTTGCCGGGCTTGATGAGGACGTAACAGGCCAGCCCGACGGCGGCGGCGGTGGTGGTCAGCAGCGTATAAGTGAGGGCGCGGAAGAAGATGCGCCCCGTCGAGCGGTCTTTGCCGAAGGATGCCAGCGTGGTGACCACGGCCAGGGCGATTGTGGGCACGGCGATGAGCTGGAACAGGCGCGTGTATATGGCGGCGATGACGTTGCACACGCGGTCGATGGCGCCGACTTTGAACAGTCCCAGCACTACGCCGGCCACCAGTACGGCCAGCCATATGATGAACTGCCGCCGGTCGAAACTCGGGCGTGAATTGGGCCGAGCCTCGGGCGTTATGTCGGCTTCGGGGATTATGTCGGTTTTCTTTTCCATAGGATTGGTGTGCAGAGTTGTGATGAAATTATAAAGCCGCCCGGGCCGGAGTTTATTGGTTCCGGACTCGGGCGGACAGACCGTTGTGTTACTTTTTCAGACGAGTGGCGGCGTCGTGGGCCTTGTCCGAGAGGGTCTCGAGCAGGTCCGATCCTTTTTCCAGGGCCGAAGCTGTTATTTCAGAGACCTTGTCCTTCAGGGTCGAGGCCTTGTCTTTGAGTTGATCGATGGTTGCCGATGCCGATTCCTTGGCCGCGGCGGCAGTCTCGGCTGCCTTTTCCTTGGCAGAAGCGGCTGCTTCGGCAGCCTTTTCCTTGATTGACTGAGCCTCTTCGCTTGCGGCCACCTTGGCGGCTGCCTGCGATACGCGGGCTGCTTCCTGCGATACTTGAGCCGCTGCCTTAGCGGCTGCCTGTGATTGTTCCGAGTTCATAATTCTGCATTTTAAGTTATTTAAAAATAACAGATTCGGGCTCGGAAATGTTTAGTCGTCGATATATGGCAGGAGGATGTCGCGCCAGATGCGGTAGCCGGGGGCAAGGAGGTGCAGGCCGTCGTTAGTGAGGTCGCTGCGCAGGTTGCCGTCGGCGTCGGCGAAGGCCGGGTAGAGTTCAATCCATGTGGCGCCGAGGGCCTCGACCTGCGGGCGCACCAGAGCGTTGATGTCGCGTATCACCTGCTCTTTGCCGTCGAGGTGCTTGTAGCGGCCGAAGGAGTTGTTGATGGGCAGCAGCGACTGGACGTAGAGCTTGGTGTCGGGCGTGGCGGTGCGGATGTAACGGGCCAGGTCGACTATTGCGCCGGCAATGGAGTCGGCCGTGAGGTCGTGGCTGACATCGTTGACGCCGGCCAGCATGAATATCTTGGCGGGACGGCCGTCGACAATGGAGCCGACACGGTCGCGCAGGCCCTGTACGACGTCGCCGTTGATGCCGCGGTTGAGTACGTTGGGGTTGCCTAACAGCTGGTGCCATTCGCATCCGTGAGTCAGGCTGTTGCCCAGCATGACAATGGATGTGGAGTCGCATCCCAGGGCGTCGAACAGCGATGCGCGCTGGTAGTAGAGCTCGTTATAGGGCTTGCGCTCGGCGGTCTGCGCGAAGGCGGCCGATGTGGCCAGCAGCAGACCGGTCAGTGTGGCTACGATGTGGTGTCTCATGGCTGCGGGTCAGAGAGGATGTTTCTCGCCTTCGCGGTAGCGGTCGACGGCGTCCTTGACCGAGCCGTGCATCAGCAGCAGGCGTTTGGCTTCTTCATAGGGCAGGCCCAGTTCCTCGACTACCATGCGGGTGCCGCGGTCCACCAGCTTGGCGTTGGTGAGCTGCATGTTGACCATCTTGTTGCCCTTGACGCGGCCCAGCTGAATCATTACGGAGGTGGTGATCATGTTGCAGATCATCTTCTGGCCGGTGCCGGACTTCATGCGCGACGAGCCGGTGACGTATTCGGGGCCGACTACCATCTCTATGGCAATGTCGGCGGCCTCGCTGACGGGGGCGTCGGGGTTGGAGGTGATGGCGGCTGTGAGGATGCCGTGTGCGCGGCAGTCGTTGAGCGCGCCGATTACGTAGGGAGTCGTGCCCGAAGCGGCGATGCCGATGACGGTGTCCTTATCGTTGATGCCGAATTTCTGCAGGTCTTTCCAGCCCTGGGTCATGTCGTCCTCGGCGTTCTCGACGGCGTTGCGCAGGGCGGTGTCGCCGCCGGCAATGATGCCGATGACCCATGAGGGGTCCATGCCGAATGTGGGGGGAATCTCCGATGCGTCAAGCACGCCCAGACGGCCCGATGTGCCCGCACCCATGTAGAAGATGCGGCCGCCGCGTTTCATGCGGCCCACGATGCGGGTTACAAGCTGCTCAATCTGCGGCAGGGCCTTTTCGACGGCCAGGGCCACTTTCTTGTCTTCGTTGTTGATGTCGCGAAGAATCTCTCCGACGGATTTTTTCTCCAGGTTATCGTATAGCGACGGTTTTTCGCTGATTTTTTCGAAAGCCATAGTATATAGGATAAGATTAGTTTGCTTTGTGATATTCAATCAGGCCGGGCATGGGGCTCTGTATTACGGTGCCCACAGTGCAGCCCACACGTGTGGCGGCCTGCTCCAGGACGGAGCGGAAGTAGTAGGCCACCGAGCCGATGAAGTGAACGGGACGGCTCTGCCAGTCGGGGTACTGGGCGATGTTGCGCTTGAAGAATTCGCCGAAGGCGTTCACCACCAGGCGGTGAATCTGCGGCTGATCGATGTTGGCCGAGAGGAAGGGCACCACCGAGGCAAGGAAGCGGTTGGCGCCGGGCTCCTTGTATACGCGGCGGATAACGGTGAGGCGGTCCAGGCCGTACTCGGTCAGGAATTTCTCGGTGAGGTCGGCGGGGAGCTGTTTTTTGAGCACATCGCCCATGAAGAGTTTGCCCAGCACGGCGCCGGATCCTTCATCGCCCAGGATGAAGCCCAGCGGGGATACGTTCTGCACAATTTGTGTCCCGTCATAGTAGCATGAGTTTGAGCCGGTGCCCATGATGCAGGCAATGCCGGGCTCGTGGCCGCACAGGGCGCGGGCGGCTGCAAGGAGGTCGGTGTTGACGTCGATTTCGTCGGCCGAGGGGATGACGCGCTTCAGGGCCTCGGCCACGTTGCCGCACACCTCGGGCGATATGCAGCCGGCGCCGTAGAAGTAGATGCTGCGGATGTCGTCGTCGGCCAGAAGCTGCGGGGCAAGCTCGTCGGCGAGACGGGCGTAAATCTCGTCGCCCGTGAGCATGACGGCGTTGATGCCGGTGGTGAAAAATTCGCGGACAACTTTGTCGCGGGCGAGCAGACACCAGTGGATTTTGGTGCTGCCGCAATCGGCTATAAGTTTCATATCTTGATGTATATTTTTTTCTTGTAAAGGTAAAGGCCGACAAGCCAGTTGATTAAGACGAAGGTGATGGCGAAGCAGAGCGATGCCAGGGTGGCGTCATCGGCGCAGACGGGCATGCAGACGGCCTGATAGAACCAGCCCTTGATGGAAATCAGGCCCGATTCGGCGCCGGCCCAGGGAATCTTGACACTGCCGATGATAATGGACAGGATGGCGCCCAGGCAGTACATGAACAGGGGGTTGATGCCGAAGGCCTCGAAGAAGCGGCACCAGCGGCGGTGTCCGCGGATGTCGATAATCCATATGAGCAGGCCCAGCAGCGAGGCGGCCAGACCGCAGGTGGTCAGCACGAAGGTGGGCGACCAGATTTTCTTGTTGATGGGCAGGCCGTAGGACAGCAGGAAGCCGCTGAAGGTGAGTATGGCGCCTACGATGAACAGTTTGTTGATGCGCAGGGTGTTGTCCTTGGTGCCGGTAATGATGCTGCCGCACATGAAACCAATGAGCATGTGGGCTATGGAGGGCAGGGTGGAGAGCAGGCCTTCAGGGTCGAACTTGAGGCGGACGCCGTCAATGGTGTCGGCGTACATGTGGTCCGGGCCGAGCACCTTGTGGTCCACAATGGATATGATGTTGCTGTCCGAGAAGGCGTAGCCGTTGCCCAGCAGCAGCATGATGGCGTAGATAATCAGAATGCCGGCGATGACCCAGGGCAGGCGGCGGTGGTTGATCCACAGTCCCAGCAGGGCACCCACGCCGTAGCAGATGGCCAGTCGGGGCATTACGCCCAGGATGCGGATGTGGTCAAAGTTGAAGGCCGCCTCGACAAAGGTTTTCTCGCTGAGTATGCCGCGCAGGAACAGTCCGAACCATGCTATGAACATACCTATCAGGAAGATGACCACCGAGCGGCGCAGAATCTTGACGAAGGCCGGCCATGAGAAGTTAAATTCATAGCGGCGCAGCGACAGATAGGTGGACACACCCATGATGAACATGAAGAAGGGGAAGACGAGGTCGGTGGGCGTCAGTCCGTTCCATGAGGCATGGGAGAGCGGGGTGTAGATGTTGCTCCATGACCCCGGGTTGTTGACCAGAATCATGCCCGCTATGGTTATACCTCGCAGTATGTCAAGCGCGAGCAGTCGGTTTTTAGGTGTAGACATCAGGTATAGGTAAGGTTAGTTGCGGTTGATGGGCGTGGTGTGCTCGTCAACCAGATAAGCTATTGATTTGTATGGTATTCCGGAGTTGGTGGAGAGACCTATCTCGCAAGTGCGGGAGTTGGAGTATCCGGTGCGTGCGCCGGAGGCCTTGATGGCGGGGCGCAGGCGGCGCAGGGCGTAGGCGTTGATCTCGGGGCGCATGAAGCCTTTGTCGCCGGCGAAACCGCAGCAACCCACCTCGGCGGGCACGGTGACGTGCGACGAGCATCGCGAGGCCAGGCGTATTATGGTGTCGGCCAGGCCCATGCGGCGGGTGGAGCAGGTGACGTGCACGGCAATGGGCTCGTCGGTGCGGTTCCAGTGCAGGTTGGGGGCCAGGAAGGTCTCGATGAACTCGGCGGGCTCATAGAGCTTCATGGACTTGATGTGCTCACGCATGCGGTGCAGACAGGGGCTCTGATCGCACAGCACGGGGTAGCGACCGCCTTCCGATGCGGCCAGCAGGGCCTGTTCAAGTGCGGCGGTTTTTTGGTCGGCGATGTCGGGCATGCCCTTGCTTTCCCATATCATGCCGCAGCACAGGCCGTCCATGTTCTCGGGGAAGATGACCTCGAAACCGGCCTTGGCGCACAGGCCGCGGATGATCTCGATGAGAGGGCGGTCAGTGGAGCCTTCCATGCGCGAGCCGCCCATGGTGCGGTTGATGCATGAGGGGAAGTAGACCACCTTGTCGGGTTTGGCGGGCGAGGGTCCTGCCATTGCCGAGCCGGGACAGGGTGTGGGCAGCGAGGCCGTCCACAGCGGCAGGCCTATCTTGTGCAGCACCTTGCCGGTGGCGTTGACGGCCTTGTCGCCTATGATGCGGTGGGCAATGTCGGCCAAGCCCAGGGGCAGTTTGATGCATGACGAGATGCCGCCGAGGTGCTTGGCTGCGAAGTCGCCGCAGCGGTAGGGGAACGATCCGCGCGGCGAACGCTGCTCGCGGATGATGTGAATCATCTCGCCGGTGTTGATGCCCATGGGGCAGGCCATGCTGCACAGGCCGTCGCCGGCGCAGTCGGAGTCGCCGGGGCGGCGGAAGTCGCGTCGCAACTGGCGGGCTGTCTCCATGTCCAGGGGCGTGCCGGACTCCTCCAGGCGGGATATTTCGCGTATGATGACGTTGCGCTGGCGAGCCGACAGAGCGAAACCGCAGCTTACGCAGTTGGGCTCGCAGAATCCGCACTCTATGCACTTGTCAATGACGGGGTTGGTGGGTGCCAGCGGTTTGAGGTTGTGCACGTAGCACTCAGGGTCGTTGTTGAAGATGACGCCGCGGTTGAGTATGCCCAGGGGGTCGAAGATGTCCTTGAGACGTCGCATGATGTTCCATGCCTGTTCGCCCCATTCCTTGCGGACAAAGGGGGCCATGTTGCGGCCCACGCCGTGCTCGGCCTTGAGCGAGCCGTCGTAGCGGTCGACAACCAGATGTTCGATTTTCTCCATCAGGTTGCGGTAGCGCTCTACGTCGGCGCGGGTGTTGAATGACTGGGCTATGACGAAGTGATAGTTGCCTTCCAGGGCGTGGCCGTATATGCAGGCGTCGGGGTAGCCGTCCTCGTCCAGCAGGGCTTTGAGCTCGGTGGTGGCCTGGGGCAGGTCGTCGATGTAGAAGGCGATGTCCTCAATCAGAGCGGTGCTGCCCGAGGGGCGTGTGCCGCCCACGGCGGGGAAGATGCCTGAGCGGATGCTCCACCAGCGGGATGTCTCGGCGGGGTCGGTCGAGAAGTGCGCCGGGCAGTGCAGCTTGAACTGATTGACCACGGCCATGATTTCGGTTATCTGGCTGTCGAGTTGCTCGGTAGAGTCGGCCTTGGTGTCCAGCAGCAGTGCTGTGAGGCCGGTGCCGGTGGGGTCGTTGACCGATTCGAGCGACTTGCTGTCCAGCATCTCGCAGCTGTGCACGGGGGCGTCTTTTTTGAGGGCCACCACGCAGCGGCAGGCCTCCTGCAGCGAGTCGAAGTACAGCATGGCCGATGCGGCGTGGCTGTACAGGTGCGAGGTCTGCACCGTGGCGCGGCTCATGAAGGCAAGGGTGCCCTCGGAGCCGACAACGCAGTGTGCTATGATGTCGAAGGGATCGTCGTAGTATGCAAAGGGGCGCAGGTTCAGGCCCGTGACGTTCTTGATGGAGTATTTGTGGCGGATGCGGCTCAGCAGGGCGGGGTCGCTGTGGATGAGGCGGCGAATCTCGCGAATTTCGTTGACCACGCCGGGGTGTGTGCGCTCAAATTCGGCCTTCGAGTCCGGGTCGGCCGTGTCCAGGATGGTGCCGTCGGCCAGGATGAGGCGCATCGACACCAGGATTTTGTCGCTGTTGGCGTGTATGCCGCAGTTCATGCCCGAGGCGTTGTTGACGATTATGCCGCCCACCATGGCGGCCTTCTTTGAGGCAGGGTCGGGGGCGAAGATGCGTCCGTAGGGGGCAAGAATCTCGTTGACACGGGCGCCGCGGATGCCGGGCTGCAGGGTGATGGTGCTTGCGTCCGGGGCGATGGAGTAGTCCTCCCAGCCCTGGCCGGCCACAATCAGCACCGAATCGGTGATGGACTGGCCCGACAGGCCCGTGCCGGCGGCACGGAAGGTGACGCTGACGTTGTTGGCCGTGGCCGCCTGCAGCAGGCGCGAGACTTCTGTTTCATTGTTCGCCCGCACCACTATCTTTGGTATCAGCCGATAGAAACTGGCATCGGTACCCCACGCCAGACAGCGCATATAGTCGGTGTATATGCGTGAGTCGGGGATGAATGCGCGTATTTCGTTGAGAAAATAGTCGTGTGCGGGCGAGTCTTTGAACATAGGGTCTTATTTGTATAAGTGGTATTGTGAGGATTTGCGGCCGAAGGATTCAACGTCCTTGTTCCAGTAGTCGATGATGTCGTCGACGCGGTAGTTGCGGCCGAAGCGGCGGCGGATTTCCTTTGAGCCGGTGACTTTGTCGAACATGCTGAGGCGTTTCTGGTCGCAGGTTTCGAAGGGTTTGTGGTCGGGGTACATGTCGGCGAGTTCCTGCATGACGTAGAACTGCGTGAGCGACAGCGGGGCCTTTTCCGGGTCGGTGATGTAGACTTCAACGCCCTGAAGGTTCTCGCCCTTGCCGAAGCTGTAGAAGGGCTTGATGTGGATGGGGCGGAACATCATGCCGGGCAGGTTGAGACCGTTGAGACGCTTGGCCAGGTCCTCGGCGTTGACCCACGATGCGCAGAACAGCTTGAAGGGCTCGGTGTAGCCCACGCCGATGTTCATGTAGCCCAGTTCGCCCAGGATGCCTGAGGCGGGGTACATGACGGCAGCTTCGGGGTTGGGGATGTGGGGCGAGGGCAGAACCCAGGGCATGCCGGTCTGCGCGAATGTCATATCGCGTTTCCAGCCTTCCATGGGCACGACGGTGAGGTCGACCTTGAGCGAGTCGCCCAGCAGACCTTCGTTGTTCATGTACTGAGCCAGCTCGCCGGGAGTCAGGCCGTAGACGTAGGGAATGGGGAAGCGGCTCACGAAGGAGTAGCATGAGTCCTCGACTAGATTGCCTTCAATCTTGTTGCCGCCCAGGGGGTTGGGACGGTCCAGCACCATGAACTGTTTGCCCAGTTCGGCGCAGGCCTGCATGGCCACGCCCATGGTGGAGATGAAGGTGTATGAGCGGCAGCCGATGTCCTGGATGTCGTAGATGAGTACGTCGACGTCCTTGAGCATCTCGGGCGAGGGTTTGAGGTTGGCGCCGTAGATTGAGTAGACGGTCACGCCGGTGGCGGGGTCGGTGAAGTTGTCCACATGGTCGCCGGCATGAACGTCGCCGCGCACGCCGTGTTCAGGTGCGTAGAGGGCAACCAGTTCCACTTCGGGAGCCTCGTGCAGGATGTCGATGGTGGGACGGAGCTTGTTGTCCACGCCGGTGGGGTTGGTGATCAGGCCGACGCGCTTGCCCTTGAGGGCGGCGAAGTCATTGTCGCGGAGCACCTCGATGCCGGGCTTGACCTGTGCGGTCAGGCTCAGGGCCAGGGCTGCGAAGAGTATGCTTATGTATTTTTTCATGATTTCTGTTTTTCGATTTTGCGACCGAAGTTGGGGTCAATTTTGAGGAATGCGCAGATGCCGATTGTAGCGGCGCAGCAGATCATCGTCCAGATGAAGAAGTGGCGGTAGCCGATGGTCTCCTGAAGCCAGCCGGCGGCCATGCCGGGCAGCATCATACCCAGGGCCATGAAGCCGGTACAGATGGCGTAGTGGGCTGTCTTGTGGCGGCCTTCGGAGAAGTAGATCAGATAGAGCATGTAGGCGGTGAAGCCGAAACCGTAGCCGAACTGTTCGATGAACACGCAGATGTTGACAACCAACAGCGAGTGGTCAGAAGCGTAGCTGAGGTATACGAAGGTCAGGCAGGTAAGCGACATGGACCAGGCCATGGGCCAGAGCCACTTTTTCAGACCGCCCTTGGCGGCGACGATGCCGCCCACGATACCGCCGATGGTCAGGCCGATGATGCCCACTGTGCCGTAGACAATGCCTACCTGGCCGGTGGTGAGGCCCAGGCCGCCCTTATCGATGGGGTCGAGCAGGAAGGGGTTGATGAGCTTAACTAACTGTGCCTCAGGCAGACGGTACAGCAGCATGAAGGCGATGGCCACCCATACCTGTTTCTTCTGGAAGAATGATTTGAAGGTTTCGATGAATTCCTTGAAGATTCCGCTCGCGGATGAGCCGGCGGAGTTGTGGCTGTCCGATGCCGGACGGGGCAGTGCCCAGCTGTGGTAGGCGGCCACGATGAAGAAGAAGGCCGACAGCACGGCGAAGACTATCATCCACGCCAGGGGGATGTTGCCGGATGCGCCTTCGAAGCGGGCGCCGGCGGGCTGCTGCAGCTTGTTGTCAATCTCGTAGTAGAGCCAGGCGGTCTTGTCCCAGTTGGCGTCGGTGAACACGAAGCGGGTGGACAGGGCGGCCTGCTCCAGCTTGATGCTCTGGTCGCCGCTCTTGTGGGTTACGTTGAGGATGATTTCCTCGCCGGGTGCGGGTTTCTGGTTAAGACGCACGCCCACGATGGCTATGTTGTTGGCCTTCTCGGTGTAGGGCTCGCGCTCCTCGCCGAAGACGTCCTTGACCCATTGGGTGAATGCGCCGGGACCGGCGTCGGTTACAGCTGCGGTGCCTCCGCTTTTGGCTGTCTCCATGGCCACGAAGCCGTTGCGGGCGTTCTCGTTGCGCACGGAGTCGCGCATCAGGGCTGCGTATTGTTTGAAGGGCATCTCCACGCCGCCTTCGGTGACGGTGGCGGGGGCTACGGTGGCTACCTTGCCGGCGGCGGGGGTGAAGAACTGGAGCTCGCCCTGCAGGTCAGGCTCGGTGGAGTAGATGGCGGTCATGTCCGGGGCGCTCCATTCCACGGCGGGGTCGGCGTCGACGGATACGGTCAGCGGCGCTAGGCCGGAATTGGTTTCTATAAGGCCGGCGATGATGACCAGCAGGCCCTGGCCGGCTACGGTGGCCACGCGGTAGAAGGTGGAGCGGATGCCCACGTACAGGCTCTGTTCATGTTCGGTCAGCGCCAGCATGTAGAAGCCGTCGGCGGCGATATCGTGCGTGGCCGAGGTGAAGCCCACCAGCCAGAATATGGCCAGCGTGAGCTGGAAGAACATGGGCGCGGGTATGGTGAAGGCTATGCCGGCCAGCGCGAATGCGATGATCCACTGCATGGTGAGGGTCCACCAGCGCTTGGTGCGGATGATGTCGACAAACGGGCTCCAGAAGGGCTTGATGACCCACGGCAGATAGAGCCAGCCGGTGTACAGGGCTATGTCAGTATTGCTGATGCCCAGACGTTTGTACATGATGACCGAGATGGTCATCACTGCCACATAGGGCAGACCTTGGGCAAAGTACAGCGTAGGTATCCACGCCCAGGGATTGCGTTTGGTTGTTCTGTTGTTCATGGCGATGGTATTAGATTCAGAGGTAAAGGGGAGTGAGGGAGGATTCCGGGAAGTAGTGGGCCAGGATGTCGCGGTAGCTGATGCCGCGGGCGCCCATTACGGCGGCGCCTATCTGGCACAGTCCCACGCCGTGGCCCCAGCCGGCGCCGCGCAGTATGAAGCGGGCGGGCAGGCCGGAATCGTCGTCCACGTCGGCGCACTCCACGGTGAAGGCCGAGCTGTACAGGTGTGTCTTGGACAGCGTGCGGCGGATTTCCAGTTCCTTGCCTATGACGCGGGTCAGGCGCGTGCCGCGGATGCGCAGACGCACTATGCGGCCCGAAGTGCCGCGTTCCAGGGGTTCGAGGTCGATGATGGAGCCGTAGTCCAGGCCGGAGCGCTCGCGGATGAGGTCGGCCAGCTGCTGCTGGGTGTACTCCACGCGCCAGCGGTAGAAGTCGGTGGTCTCGCGGTCATAGTTGTTGAGTACCTGACCCAGGATTTCGGGGTCGTCGCAGTTGCAGAAGGCTTTGGGGCGGCTTTCCAGCCATGATATGGCGTTCTTTTCGATGCGCAGGTTGGGGAAGTCGCCCTCGTGAAGCGAGTCAGCGCGTGCGCTCAGATAGCGGTAATGCACGGGTTCCCAGCAGTTTTCGAATTCCTCGAACACACCGCCGCAGCATTTTGAGAAGCGGGCGTCGCAGATTTCGCCGTCGTAGGTCAGCACCAGGCCGCGGGTCTCGGCCACGGCCTGGCCGGCGTTCTCGGTGGTGCGGCGGGTGATGCCCTGGTAGCGCTGGCAGTGGTCGTCGGCGCAGACGTGGAAGTTGACATGGTCCTCGCGGTCAAACCAGCGCACGGTTTCGTCGTCGGTCACGGTGCATGACTCGAAACGGACGGCGTCGGGCGCATCAAGGGTGTCGTGCTTGCGTATCTGTGCCAGCAGCCAGCTGCGGGAGATGACGGCGTGGGCCTTGAGCAGGTCAAGCGAGGCCGTGGCGCTCATTTCCGACGATATCACGCTGGTGAGGTATTCCTCGACGGGCACGACGTTGACGGCGGTGAGCACGTTCTTCTCATACAGGAACTCCAGGGCGCCCTTGAAGGTCTGGTCCTCATGGCGCTGCCAGTGGAACTGTACGCCTATCACCACATCGCGCAGGGTGAAGGAGCTGTCGGGGCTGCAGGGGGTGAAACGGAGCGACTGCAGGGCTGCGCCGTTCCACACGATGCTGCGGCCGGGACCGGCGGTCACGGTCTGCGGTCCGGTGGCCTCGGCGCCGTTGACAAAGAAGCGGCCGTGCAGCTCGAAGCTGATGCTCGGGCCTCCGATTATACCTACTTTTATGTTGGGCTCAATGGACATTGCGGGCAATGTTGTTGATTTCTTGTTCGTTAAGACAGCATTCGTCAATGAGGCGCATGATGTCGGCGGCGGTGACGGATTCAAAGTCGGCCTCGCGGGGGGTGATGATGACGCCGCCCAGGTCGACTGACGCGGGGCTGATGAGCATGCAGCCGGGGCCTTCGGTGCCGTAGAAGGAGGGGCGGTGGCGTTTGCGGGGTATGACTATGAGGCGCATGGTGCCGTGGGGGCGTGCCATGGCCAGAACGTTCATCATGGCTTCTTCGTCGCCTTCCCGGACGGGCATGGCAGCCAACAGGCGGCCGAAGAGGGCCTCGGCGTCGGCGGCTCGGGCCGCGTCAATGACGAATGTCCTGACGGGCAGGGCGGTGCAGAGCTTCAGCGTGGCGGTGCCTTCTGTGGCGACGGTCTCCTGCGGGGCTTTGTCGACTGCGGCGGGCAGCGACAGGAAGTCGGCGTTGCCGGCCTGGAAGTGCATGTGGTCAGGGGCGGAGGCGCCGCAGCGGGGGCCGTTGTAGAATATGACGTAGCCGTCCAGCGCGGCGGCCAGGGCCAAAATGTCGGTTATGCGGCCGGCTATGCGCTGGGGCGTGTGGGTGTTGTCAGGGATGGTCAGGTGGCGCGGGAAGATGGGGAAGGGGTTGACCAGCAGGGTGTAACGGCCTTCCACGTCGATGCCGCGCTGTACGTCGGGGCGGTTGCGCTCGCACAGGAAGCAGGGACGCTCGGCTATGGCCTTGGCGTCGACTTTGGCGCCGGATGAGGCTATGCGGCCGGGGTTGAACTGCACCTTGAAGGTCACGCCGGGCAGTTGCAACTCCTTGACACGCACCTGCTGCAGCGCGTCGAAGTTGCGGCCGCACATGGGCCATTCGTGGCGTTGCTGCTCAATGAGGCGGTCGGCTGTGGCGGTGTTTACTGTGGTTGACATGGGTCAGTCTTTGCTCATGGCGCAACGTGCCCGGAGTTCCCAGGTGCGGATGCGGTCTTTGTAGAGGTTGTTGGCGTTGGTCTTGACGATGTCCAGGTCGTGGTCCGAGTTGTCCTCCCAGCGGCGGCAGAGGTAAACCACGTCATATACGCGGCCAATCTGGTTGTGGCGCGAGAAGGCCAGTCCCAGGGCGTAGTCCTCGCCGTAGGATGTGTTGGGTACGCCTATGCTGCGCAGCATGGGAGTGTAGAAGGCGCGGGGAGCGCCCAGGCCGTTGATGCGCAGGGCGTTGTTGCGGCCGTTGTCGGGGGTCCATTCGCGGTGGTCGATTACGCCCGGCGGAATCATGTTCATGTCGATGTCCGTGAGCATGTATGAGCCTACCACCATGCCGCAGTTCTGCTCGTAGAAGGCTGCGACCATCTTGGCCAGGGTGTTCTCGTCGGCGTAGACGTCGTCGGAGTCAAGCTGGACGGCGAATTTGCCGCACATGGGGTGGTTGGCGGCCATGTTCCAGCAGCCGCCGATGCCGAGGTCTTTGCGCTCGGGGACGATGTGGATGACGCGGGGATCGGTGAATTCGTCGATGGCCTCGGTGGTGCCGTCGGTCGAGCCGTTGTCCACTATGATGAGGTTGAAGTCAAAATCGGTCTTCTGGGAGAGGACGGAGCGTATGGCGTCGCGGATGGTGCGGACGCGGTTGCGCACGGGGATGATGACTGATGCCTCGACGGGGAATTCGCCGGCATCGAAGGATATGCTGTCGAACTTGGGGGGCAGGTAGCCGTCAATGGCTTTGAGGTGGGCGGTGCATGCCTGCTCCATCTCTATCTGCACGCCGCGGTTCTTGGGGTCGACGTAGCTGAAGATGGCCTCGCCGTCGGTTTCCTTGGGGGTGATGGCCACGGTGTAGAGGTATTCGTTGATGTGTACGATGGGGGCGATGCGGCTTACGCGCAGACGCAGGTCGTACATGCCGGCGGCTTTGTAGTCGGTGTCCATGTCGGCGGCGGCGGTCTCCAGGGCGCGGGTGTCGTAGAGCTGCACGGGGCCGAATTCAAAGTCGTCGCGGAGCGAGCCGAACTGATAGTCGATTACGGGGGCGTTGCGGCGGGTGCCGTCGGACTCCTCGACCCATGAGTCGGCGTATACCATGCCGGCGCGGGAGTCCTCGGCCAGGCGGACCATGCGCTGCAGCGACAGGTAACCGGGCATGAGGGTGTCGTATTTGTTATAGATAAGTGTGTAGCGGCAGCCGTGGGCAGCGCGGGCTATCTTGCGCACTGTGTCGGTTGAGGTGAGCGAGTCGATGTGTATCAGTTCGCAGCCTTCGGGGGCTTTCAGTGTGCTGTCGGTTGCCAGCAGGCAGATTTTGCCTGTCATCGGGTTTCCTGCATGCTGTTGCAGTGTGGGCTTCAGTTGCGCCTCTGAGGCGTAAGGCAGGAAGCATGCGATGGTATTCTTCATGTGTATTGTTATGTATTTAGTGTTTAGTGTGTTTTTTGTTATTTCAGGAAGTTGAATATCTGTCGGGCCAGTGCGTCGCGGGCGTCCTGACCGGTGATGGACTCGAAGGGGAAGCCCATGATGAAGGTGCGGTAGTTGCCGAAGTTGTTGGCCACGGCGGCTACCAGGTTGTTCTCGCTGTATCGCATCACGGTGCAGCCTTTCTTGGCGTCGGAGGCGTAGAATGAGTCGGGCGACTCTACGGCGTAGGTGCTGTCGTTGAGCTCGGAGGCGAAGTCGAATGTGCCGCCGGTGAACTGCTTGAAGCGGCAGGGCACCTCATAGGCGCTGCCGGTGACTGCGGCCTGGCCTACACGCCAGTGGTATCCCAGGATGTCGGTGGCGAACTTGCGGTCGGCCTCGGCGGTGGCCTCGTCGGAGAAGGGGTTGTCCCAGATGTCGGTGGCTACGAAGGCGCCGCTGATGAAGAAGGATGTCCCGGCCTGTGCTGTGCGTGTAATCTTGGCCTGCAGCTCGGCGGGGAAGGTCTTGTAGTATGTGCCGTAGACGCCGCGGCCGCGGGCTATCTGTTTCTGTTTGCCAAGGATGAGGTCGACAAGGCGGGGCTGGGCGGCATCGTCGGATGCGGCGTAGGCCGATGCGCTGGTGGATACGAATCCGTGTCCGGCTGCCTTTATGGCCAGGCCGTGGAGGGCTACGAAGTCAAAGGTGTTTCCGGCGATGACCTTGTCCTCATAGTCGGAGCGGGAGGCGCCGAAACCGGCTGCGTCGTCGTCCATCCAGGGGATGTCGCGGCGGTATTCGAACTGCGAGCCGATGAATGAGATGTCCTGCATGTAGGGCACGCCGTGGTCGCGCATGTCGTAGAATCCGGCTATGTCGCCGGCTTCAAACCAGTCGGGACCGCTCACGCGGGTGAATCCGTTGACGATGTTGACAGGCTCGCTGCCGGGTATGTCGCACAGGGCCAGCACTTCTGAGGGGAAGGCTATGCCGCCGGCGTTGGCGGCTATGATGCGGTAGGAGTGGATGTCGTTGTCGCTGACGGTGACATCGAATGTGGTGGTGGTCGACTGACCTATGGGGCTGAAGGCGTGGGTGCCTTCGGCGCGGTGCTCTATTATATAATATGTGGGAGCGGCGGTGGGCTCGATTGAATCGGTGGTGGGCTGCCAGCTCAGACGGTAGCGGCCTGATCCGCCGGCAGCGGTGATGGCGAAGTCGCGCACGGGCAGGGGCTGCACTACGTAAGGACGGCCGTCGCGGTGGGCTATGAACTTGAGCATGCCCTTGTATATGCCGCGGGATACCAGGAACTTGAATGCAGGGTCAAGGCCGTATTTCATGTCGGCGAAGTTCTGATGCGACAGGAACTCAAGCAGCATGGCGGGTACCTGGGGCACGCGGGCCTCGAAGTAGGATTTGTCCCACATGCCGCGGCGGGTCCATCGGGGTTCGAATGTGGCGCGGACGTCGTCGATGATGTTGGTCATTATCAGGTCTGTGAGGTCGCGCGATGCCATGCGTGATGAGCCGTTGCCCAGGGTGTCGCCGGCTGTGCTGTAGATGCCCAGCGTGCCTACGATTGAATCGTCCTTGAAGGTGCCGGCATCGGTGTGGAAGGCGAAGCTGAGGTCGACGGGGACACGCAGGCCTTCCTGTCCGGGCAGCTGCGAGGAGCCGCCGGCCAGCCAGTTGACCCAGTTGCCGCGCGAACGGTAATCGTCGGTATAGTCGTTGACGTTGTCGGTGGGCGTGTATACGCTGTCAGGCGCGCCGGCCCATTGCAGGAAGTAGCGGGCGCCCTCGGTGTAGCGGGGATAGCCGGACAGGGTGTATTGATAGTCGATCGAGTCGAGCGGCTCCTTTACGATACGGGCTACATTGCCCATGCCGCCGCCTATCTTCACGGCGTCGGCGCTGACGCTGGTGCCGTCGTGACGGCTCAGGTTGCTCAGCGTGACCACTTTACGGCCATCGCCGGCAGCTAACGGGAAGTGACCCAGGTAAATCCATGTGCCGGCGCCCATCTGCTGGTTGACCTTGACGGTCTTGTCGCCGTTGGCGGCGTGGATGGTGTAGAGTGCATCGTCGGCAGCGTCGGGCAGGGGCAGATAGCTTACGTATACGGCGTAGTTGTTGTCGGCGGGGATGTCGGCGCTCCATGTGGCCTGCGATGCCTTGGATGCGTCGGTTACGGTCTTGACCTGGCGTCCGTGGCCTTCCTTGAAGGGATTGCGGCTAACTGTCAGCGTGGTGCCGTCCCAGCCGAAGCCCGGCAGCTTCGATGTGGACCATTTGTGCTTGCCGTTGGCGTCGGAGTAGCCGGGTGTGGCGGCGTTGTCAGCGTCCACGATGGCCTCGAAACGGTTGATGTCCCGTTCGCGCGGGCTCATCACATATGCGCCGGCATTCTCAAGCATCGGCATCAGGAAGGGTATCACATAACTCTGCGGGTACAGATCCTCGACAGTCTGGAAAATGCGGGCGCGCTGCCATTCCCATCGGTTGAGCTTCGGCTCGAAATACCAGCCGTGGCTCTGCCACAACGCTATGTTGGCGCCATCAAGGCCTTCGGGGGCCGGGGCGGCGTCCACGCGCGTGATGAACGGTGACGTCTCCACCGGTCCCCGGTTGTCCTTTTCGGCGAACAGCACCAGCTTGTCCAGGTCGCGGCCGGCGGCGGTGAGTTTGACGGTATAATTCTTGTATGCCTTGCCCAGCGAGTTGGCTATATCACTCTTGAGGGCCTGCATGCGTTCAGCGGTAAGCGGCAGGTAGGTGGTGGCCTCGTTGCAGTCTACTGTGATGGTTTTTGTGGCCTTGTCGATGGTTACATTCTTGACAGCCATCGAGCCATAGCCCGTCGAACCCGGTCGGTACGAGTTCAGGACGGTGAGCACTGCATCCTCGTGCATGCCGGCGTTGGCGACGGCCGGAGCAAGCGCGAGCGATAATAATAGAGTAAAGGTAGATAAAGAATTTTTCATGTTATATAATAAGGACAACACCTTTGCAGACAAAGTTACACTAAACGTTTCATACGCATACTATAAAAATAATAGAAAATTCGTTTGCTTAACATAAATTAATAATCAGAAACATAAATTTAAGTTAAAACCGCCATTTAGCCGCCTTATACATTAATATATGTTAGAACGCGCCGCGGCTTGAGCCGTTCCCGGTAGTCAGGTCAGGAGCTGGGCAGCATGCCCGTCAAGTGGTTTGCCGCAGGTGAAGCGGCGCGGCGGTCTGTTGCCGTTGTGTATTGGCGTAACGTCCGTAAGGCGGTTTGCCGC
>CANQZK010000025.1 GCA_947628285.1 uncultured Muribaculaceae bacterium | reverse complement strand
TAAAAAAACAAATGCTTAAACAAATTAATTACCTGTTATACAGCATATTATGCATTATTCAGTAAACCCTAATTAAAGACAGATCACACACAACAGGATGGTGAGGATGGTCAGAACGGTTGCTTCCACAGGGGTTGAGTTTAGAGGTTTACGTTTATAGTGTTGTACATGACTAACACACCGCAAAGGTACATCAAAAATTCATAAATCCAAACAAAAACCGAAAAAATTTTTGCGCCAAGGGATTTTTTTGATTTGATGAAGCTGTCAGCCCAGGAGTATATACATATCCTGCTTTGGCCGGTAGCGGCGGTATACATAGCGCAGACGAATATATTCGCTGGAAGCCGGATAGATATAAGTCAGTGAAAATCCGCAACAACGCCGTTCACAGTCATAAATCTGTAGAAACGCATTGATAATTCGCCGGTTGAAAGCCCTGGAATGACCATGACATCACTATACGTAGGCTTTGTTCACCAGATTAATTGTTCTTGTTGGGAAAGATTCGAGTGCAGAGAGGCAACTTTGTCATAGGTAATAAACTTAACCCGTTTTCTTATCGGGGCGAAAATGGATGCACTGATTTTATCCCGAAATTCATTCTCGCGATGGCTATTTGCCACAATGAAGAACGAGGAATAGAAATCCTGAAGTTCGTAGAATTTCGATAAGGAATTCTTGATATCCGTTGTATGCTCAACTTCATAGAAATGTGTAGGCATACTTCTCTCGTTGAACCATATTACATCAACAGTTCTCGCTTTACGCAATAAAGTCTCGAATGTAAATTGAGGAATAATTTTATGGTCGGCTAAATCGCCCAATTCCCTATCAATAAACAATCTGTGTTGGTCTTGCGGAGGTACGTATGTCGAAGAATTTCGATAATGCCCGATTTCAATTAGAAGACCTTGATAATAAGCATGATTAAACTGCTCAATACTTTTTGAATCGCCTTCCTTGATCTTGAATTTATTCAGAATATTATCCCGTGATTCTTCCAGAGCCCACAAGCCCGGTTGTATTCTAAAAATTGCACCGCTATCCTGCACAATTCTCCTTACGCTGGCTTCGGGAGTTTTGGTCTCCCATGTAGAGAAATCCATGACTTCGTAAAGCCGACGTAATGTGGCGTAGCCTCCTTGACTGCGCAATGTATCTATAACTTGTTGCTCTTGGGTCATACGTATACAGGGAAAAATCCAATGTAGCATATGAAATCCGACCATAGACCGTAACGACCACAGTGGAGTTCTCAAAGTTTGTTCGGCTTTCGCCGTATGACTTTGTTTGTGATTAACCGGTAATTTTCAGATTCGCATTAAATTCCTTTAGGACAAAATTACAACGAATTTCTGACATGACAATCAATTATGCTCACAAACATAAAGATTCAACAATTTATAGTATGAAAACAAAGTAAATGTGCATTTAGCAATGTATGGATGCTCCTCGGAGCATCAGTCCCTTTGACGGGATGTTGATTAACGGATGTTCCGGGGAACATCCCTACGAGGTATCGCGTCCTTGAAAACTCCCAAATATTTTTGTCTAATTTAACAATTTTCATCAGGCAGATATCGGAAAAGCACTTTTCGAAAGTCCTTGCGTACCTACCGGGGGCATAAGCCGTTTGAATCATTAAGAGAATTTTGCTGAATCCAAACAAAAACCGAAAAAATTTGTAAATTTGTGCATGAAAAAGACCAAATGCTGGATTGAGGCCATGCGACTGCGCACCCTGCCGGTCTCGCTGGCCGGTGTATGCGCCGCCTGGGGGCTGGCGTTGGCCCACGGCTCTTATCGTGTGCTGCCGGGGGTGTTGTGCCTTGTCTTCGCCGTACTGGCGCAGATTGCATCTAATTTTGCCAATGAGTATTATGATTATACGTCGGGCCGCGACAAGCGGGGCCGCTCGGGGCCGCGCCGCGGTGTGACGGAGGGCGACATCACTCCGCAGGCCATGCTGCGCGCCACGCTCATCACGCTGGGCTGCGCCTGCTGCGTGGGCCTGAGCCTGGTGGCATGGAGCGGCTGGTGGCTATTAGCTGTGGGATTGTTCATCGCGGTGGGCGTATTCGCTTACAGCACAGGTCCCTACCCTCTGTCGACGCATGGATGGGGCGAGGTGGCCGTGATATTCTTTTTCGGGCTGGTGCCGGTGCCGATGACGTTCTATCTGATGACGGGCGCCATGACCCCTGAAAGCCTGATGATGGGCGCGGCGCTGGGCCTTATGGGCGCCAATGTACTTATTATCAATAATTACCGCGACTGCGAGGAGGACCGCGGCGTGGGTAAACTTACTCTGGCTGTGTGCTGGGGCGCAGCATCGATGCCATGGCTCTACGGCTTCAACATGACGGCGGCGGCGATGCTCACATTGGCGGCGAGCGGCGACGGGTGCTGGGCGTGGGTGCCGACTTTGATTTACGTCTTTCCCTGCATCAAAATCATTCGCGAGATGGGTCGCCGCCGGGGCGCACAATTAACGCCGCTGCTCGGAGCCACGGCGTTAAGTATGTTTGCTTATTCTATTGCTCTGATTATCCGCTCACTTTGAGGGCTCGGCAGCGGGCGTGTATACGTATGCGCCCAGGTCGGGCTCGTTGCCGCGGGCGTTGCCATAGGCGTCGGTGGCGCACTCCGGTGCGTTGAGCGATGCGTATCCGGCACCGATGGCGGGTGAGCCTTCCTTCAGCCGGTAGTCAAACAGGTATTCCTCACGCTCGGTGTAGAACAGGGGGGCTGACTTCCATAGACAGTCGATGAAGTTGGCGTCGTCCGAGCCTTCGCTCTTCAGCATGCAGCGGCGCAGGGTGATGTCTGTGCCGTCCAGTTTGACGCGGGGCAGGTCGTCGCCCAGGCCGTAGAGGATGCTGTTGGCCACCTCGATGTGTGCAAAGGGCAGGCCGGTCTCGTCGGCGGACGCCTCATTGAAGTGGGCCATGGACAGCAGCGGACCGGAGATGGCGGCGAACAGGTAGTAGTTGGACAGGGTGCATTGCTGCAGGGTGGCCGAGCCGCCCTGAATGTGGACGGCGCTCTGACCGGCTTCGGCAAACTCGCAGCCGTAGGCGCGGACATCGGCGTGCAGGGCCTCCAGGGTGCAATAGGCGGCATTGCGAAGGCGCGAGTTGACCATAGTCAGGTCGGGCCGGTCGGCGGCGGGTACATCGGTGCCGTTGATGGTGACGCCTTGCCATGTATTGCGCACACAGGTGTGTGTCAGCACGTTATCATGCGAGGTGGAGGTGAAGAACACGCCCTGCCACTGGCGCGACATGACGTCGAATGATATGTCGGCGACTACGTTGCCGGTGCGGTCGCCGGCCATGGTTATCTCGTGGCCGGGCTCGCCCACCGAGCGCAGGGTGCCGCGGACTATCAGCGAGGCGCCGTCGTGGAACAGCAGTTCGGCACCGGGGCGGATGTCCAGCACGGCGCCGGGGGCAACTACCAGCGAATCGAACACCTGCCAGGGCTTGTCGGCGGTCAGGGTCATGGCGTCCGTCACGGTGACGGCACGCAGTCGCTCCACATCGCGGCCCTGAGCGGACAGCGTCACGGTGCGGGTCACGCCGTTGGTCAGGAAGTCCAGGCCGGCGGTCACCTCGACGGGCACGTTGCGGCCGTTGGCGGGCAAGGTGGCCTCGACGAAGACAAAGATGGAGTCGTTGGCGCGGATTTCTACGTTGTCAAACTCGCGGCCGCTGAATCCGTCCACATTCAGGCGGAACAGGGGCGCGTTGGCTCCGCTCAGGCTGATTTTGCTGATGGCAATGCCCTTGTCGGCACGGTTATAGACCACAAACCGGTGCGTTGTGGAGGGGTCCTCGGTGAAAATCTGACCCATCTGAAGGGTATCAACCGAGAATTCGGGCTGGTCCGATGCGGACGACGAAAAACCGTCCTCGATGCAGCTCTGCAGCATGACCGAAGCGGCGATGATATATAAAAGAGAGAGAAAGTAAGTGCGTTTCATATCAATACAATAACGGAACGCAACGACAAATATTGTATGAGTCAGCGAATCTCGGCCAACAGCGAAAGATGTGCGTCGCAATCGGTCGCGGCGGGTTGGCCGCAGAACAGCACCTCGAAGCGGAGCCCGCGGAACGATGGTCCCACATCGCCCACGGGCAGCCGGAACTCGCGGCCCGGGGCACCCTCGGCGTCGCCCAACTTGTACATGGCCTCCTTCAGTGTCCAGGCCTCCAACAGCCGTCCCTCATATGCATCAAGCTCGACCGGCGTCATGATGCGGTGCGCCACGCGTTCGAGCTGCTCGGGGCGGGGTTCCTCGATGTCGACCCCTACACGGCGGCCGGTCGACAAAGCCACGGCGGCCCAGCGGCGCGAGTGGCTGATGCTGATGTGCACATCGCGGCCCGGGATGTATGGCGCTCCGTCGGGGCGATGGGCTATGACGGCGTCAGCATATCCGGGCAGGCCGTGCAGCAGAGCCGTCACGGAGGCGCGCTCGCGGTCGCGGCGGTTGCCCGTGCCGGCAGGTATGGGCCCCACGGCAAGGATTATTTCGTCAAAGCGTTCAAGCATCGGTTTATGTCGCCCTCTATGGCATCGAGCACCGGCGCCAGGGAATCAGCCGGCGCGTCGGCGCGCAGGTTATTGAAATAGACGGCCCCGCTCACCAGCGCCGTGCGTCCGTCGGTGGCCACGAACTGCAGCGGCGTGGCCACACCCTCGGTGCGCAGTGTGTACACCTCGAATCCGGCGGCGTTGGTCCACTGCGACTCACGGCCGGGGCGGCCGCCGCTGTTGAGCACCAGCCGCTCCATGCGGTTGCGGCGCGCGCGGTCCACATCGGCCCCGGTCACGTCGGTGAAGGTGACATACATCACGGCGCCATACATGGGATAGGCCACATTGAGCCAACCGGGACGGTCAGACGATGTGTGCGCGGCCCGGTTGACGCGGAAATCCAGCGGAGCGCCCTCGGCCCGCACCATGACGGTATCGATGACGGCCGGACGCGGCCAGGCGGTGCGGCGCGGCACGGGATTATGCTCGCGCGTGCATGACCCGACGGCCACGGCTACACATATAATATATAGGAGAAGCAGGGAACGCGCCACGGCAATTACTCGGCCTGAGGTTGGTCCATGACCTTGACACGCACGCTCACAATGCGGTGGTCGCTCACGTCAAGCACCAGGAAGCGGCATCGGCCATAGACCAGCGGTTCTTTGTCCTTGGGGAAGTCGCCTTTGATGGCCAGCAACATACCGGCCAGAGTCTCGGCGTCCTCGGTCACGTCGGCATAATCGTCCTCGTTCAGCCCGGTGATGCGGAAGAAGTCGGTCAGCAGCGTCTTGCCTTCGAACACGAATGCGTTGTCCTTCAGACGCTTGTAAGTAGTCTCCTCGGTATCGTACTCGTCCTCGATATCGCCTACAATCTCCTCGAGCACATCCTCCATGGTGACTATGCCCTGCGTGCCGCCGTACTCGTCCACGACTATAGCCAGGTGCTGTTTGCGCTTGCGGAAGTCCTCCAATAGGTCGTCGATGCGGCGCGACTCGGGCACGAAATAAGGCTCGCGCAGCAGCTTGCGCCAGTCAAAATCGTCGGTGCGGCCTATGTAGGGCAGCAGGTCGCGCGCGTAGAGGATGCCGCGGATGTTGTCCTCGGTGCCTTCAAAGACCGGCAGGCGCGAGTAGCCGCTGTCGATAACGGTCTTCATCACCTGCTCGAATGTCCATGTTAAGTCAATGTCCGTCAGGTCGATACGTGGCGTCATGATTTCCGAAGCCTCGGTCTCGCCGTACTTGAGGATGCCCTCTAAGATCTCCTTGTCGCTCTTGCTGGCGTCGGAGGTGATTTCAAGCGCCTGCGATAGTTCGTCGGCCGTGATGGCGTGGTTGCGCTTGGTAACCATGCGATTGACCAGCGACGTCGAACCCACCAGCAGCTTGGCGCCGGGGCTGAACAGGCGCGTCATGGCTGTCAGGGGGCCCACAGCGGTACGCGCCCACTTGACCGGGTAGTTCGAGCAATAGAGTTTGGGCAGAATCTCGCCGAACAGCAGGATGAGGAAGGTCAGTATGACCGTCTGCAGGATGAAACTGAGCACCGGCGGCATACCGGCGAACACCGGACCGAGCGCGAAGTTGCACAGTACAACGATAGTCACGTTGACCAGATTGTTGGCAATCAGGATGGAGGCCAACAGGCGTTCAGGGTCGGCCAGCAGGCGGTTGATGGCCGGGCCTTGCGGCGTTTCGGCCAGTTCCTCACACTGGGACTCATTAAGCGAAAAAAACGAGATTTCGCTGCCCGACACAAAAGCCGACAACATAAGGCACAGGCAAGCAATGACCAGCGCTATGATTTGCGACAGTCCGAAAGCGGATAATTCGGGCGTGATGGTAAGCAATATTTGCATCAGCGGCTCTATGGCCGGCAAAGGATCTATATCCAAGACTTTGATTTTTAGTTAGACAAAGGGGCCCCACGGGCACGGACCGCAAAGTTACGAAATTTAATCAATTAAACCAAATCCGTATTTCGCCCTGCCGGCAAAAGCCCCCGATTCCCTCGGAAAAGTGTAACAAACCCGAATTATTCCCTCGGAAAAGTGTAGCGGCCCCTTGCTTATTCGTTTGGAAAAGTGTAAATTTGTAACTATCCGCCGATTATCGCGCGGCGATTTTGGAGAAACGCGCCTCCGGCGTAGGCAGATAACTCAATAATAGTTCTATGTTTCAGACTTTGACTTGTATCGCGTTGCGGACTATTAAATATGACGACCGGCGCAACATCGTGGCGGTGTGGACGGACGGCTGCGGGCGGCTGTCGCTGCTGGTGCCGGCGGGGGCGTCGCGCGAGGCGCGCCGGCGGCGGGCGGCCATGATGCCGCTGTGCATCTTTGCGTGCGAGGCTGACATGCGCCCGGGCCGTGAATTGGTGTCGGTGCGCGATGTCCGTCCGGCCATGGTGCTGCCGGACATCCCCACGCGCCCACACAAGACGGTCATCGCGCTGTTCGTGGCCGAGGTGCTGGAGCGGCTGTTGCGCCAAACGCAACCTGACCGCGCGCTGACGGCCTTCCTCACTGAGTCAATCGTGGCGCTGGACCGCGCCCCGGACGGCCCGGCGGTGGCCAATTTCCTGCCGGTGTTCCTGTACCGCCTGACCACCTTTACGGGCATAGCCCCGGACACGTCGACGCAGGGACGCGGACGGTTCTTCGATATGCGGTCGGCCTGTTTCCGGGCCGCGCCGCCTATGCATCCGCAGGCGCTCGGACCGGCCGAGGCACGCTATATCAGCCTGTTAGAGGCGATGGATTACGGCAATGCGGCGCGCGTGCGTCTGCCTGCACCGGTGCGGCGCCTCATGCTGAACCGTCTGTTGGAGTATTACACCCTGCACATCACACCGCTGGACAGCCTGCACTCACTCGACGTGGTCCGGGAGCTGTAAGCCGGCGAGGTAATTGAGCGAGTCGGGGCCGAGGTTGCAGATCAAATCGAACATCGAGGCCGGATGGAAGCCCAGTCGGTCGGCGCGTATCTGCCGGTACGGCGGAATGTCGGCATAGTCAAAGTTGCAGCGGCGCAGGTCCACGGTCTGTCCGTCTGCGCTGCAGGCAGGCTTGGGTCCGTTCCACACTTCCAGCACATCCATGATTGCGCGGTGGGCGGCCATGTTAAGGGCGGTCACGGACAAGTCGCAGCCCGTAGGGTCGGAGTAGACGCCGTCGAACCGGTCGATGATGAATTCAAAGAAAGGTGTGCGGCCATAGGCGCTCTCAAGGGCGGTGCGGTGCAGATGCCACCAGCGTCCGTGCGACGATACGCCCACGCGGTCCCACAGCAACGGGCCGCCGGTGCCGTGGGGCACGCTCACGGGGACGGTCAGCGACAGTGGCCCGCGCGTGTCCACAATGGTGCAGCGGTGCACGGCCTTGCGGCGCTTGTCATAGCGCATAGCGGTGTCAATCAACACGTTGCCGAACCGCAGCGCCGCGGCATAGTAGGCCGGGGGCGCCAGGTAGAGCGACGGCAGCACGACTGTGTCGCCGGGGCGTGTCAGCAGCGGCGAGTCGGACATCACTTGTCGGGGTTAGCGTCGCGCAGGATGCGGTTCCAGCGTATGCCGCCGTTGAAGATGCTGCGGTCGCGGTCAAATGAGATGAGCACGAACATGGGCGAGCCGACTATATGGTCCTCAGGCACAAAACCCCAGAAGCGCGAGTCCTGCGACATGTCGCGGTTGTCGCCCATCATGAAGTAGTAGTCCATCGCGAAAGTGTACTCCCGGGCGGGCTTGCCGTCGACGTAGGCCGTTCCGGTGGCCTCGTCGAACCACGAGTCGGTGTGGCCCTCATAGTTGCGGATAACACGCTGATATGTAAGCCAGTTGTCGCGGGTCAGGGGCACGGTCATGCCCTTGGAGGGGATGAGCAGACCCTCGGGACCGCCGTAATCGCTCAGCGTCCAGTCGTCGCTGACGCCGGCGGGGAAGATGGATGTGGCATCGGTGCCCGTGGGGAAGACGCGGCTCACCTGCACCAGACCGTCGATGTATCCGCGGGCGCGGAGCTCGTCAATCATCGCACCGGTGAGGGGCAGCACGTAGATGTAGGGCGACGATACGGCCTGAGGCAGCCAAAACGAGAGGTTCTGACGGCCGGTGGCGTCGTAGTTGACGGCGGCCACGTCCTTCTCGGCGATGCCCATGCTGTGCAGCAGGTCGGCGTCAAAGGGGCGCGACGAGGCCACGAAGTAGTTGAACTGGACCTTCTCGGGCAGCGGCTGGGCCTTGCCGTCGATGTAGATGGTGTCCGATACGATGCGCAGCCGCTGGCCGGGCAGGCCCACGGCGCGTTTCACAAAGTTCTGGCGGCGGTCGACGGGCCGGTACTTGATTTCGCCGAAAATCTCGGGATGGTCGGCGATGTACTTGCGGCCGTAGCGCTCCACCAGCAGTTCATAGTATTCGGGGCTCTCCTCGTAGCGTGTGGTGACGGTGTCGCCGGCGGGGAAGTTGAACACCACGATATCGCCGGTCTCGACGTTGCGCCAGCCCTTCAGACGATGGTATTCCAGCGAGGGCTTGTCCAGGTAACTGTCAGTGCCTATCAGAGGCATCTTGTTGTGTACCAGCGGGAAGTGAACGGGCGTCATGGGCACGCGCGGGCCGTAGATAACCTTGTTGACCCACAGATAATCGCCGGTGAGCAGGGTCTTCTCAAGCGACGATGAGGGAATCTGATAATTCTGCCCCACGAAGGCGAAAATGAAGTAGACCAGAATCAGCGCATAGACAATGGCGTCGACCCAGCCCATCACCGAGCGCACGGCGCGGCTCTTGCTCTTTTTCCACCACGTGAAGGGGATATAGCCCAACAGATAGATGTCAACCAACAGGAACCAGCACAGAGCCACCCACCAGTTGCCCAGCCAGGCCACCCACAGGAAGAAAACGGCCGACACAAGGCCGAAGCGTACCCATCGCGTGGGCTTGACTGCCGCCAGACGGCGGCGTATATCCATGATTATCTTGTTCATATACAATAAACTGAGTTATTTGATGGGGCGGCGGAACGAGCGGCGGCGGCGGTGCTGACGGTAGTTGAAGTACTGCCACTGGTTCTGCACGGCGGCATTGTCCTCAAGCTCGATGTTCGACTCGGCGTACTTGTAACCGTTCTTGATATAACCGGGAATCAAATCGCAGAATATCAGCGCGTTGACACCACGGCTCTGATACTCGGGCTTGACGGCCACCAACAGCAGGTCCACCACGTCGACTTTGCCGCGGATGGCCTTCCACAGATGGTACCAGCCCCAGGGAAGGAAGCGGCCGGACGAGCGGCGCAGAGCCTGCGAAAGCGACGGCATGGAGATGCCCACGCCCACCAGCTTGTCGTCAGAATCAACCACCACGCTGATGTCTTCCAGGCGCAGAATGCCCAGATATTCATTGATATAGTACTGCACCTGGCGCTGGGTCAGGGGCGAGTAGCCGTAGAGGTCGGAGTAGGCCTCGTTGACCAGCTCGAACAGGGCCTCGCCGTACTGTTCCTTGAGCTTCTTGCGCGAGGTGAACTTGACTGTGCGCAGACTGTACTTGCGGCGCACCAGGTCGGCGATGCGCATGTATTTTTCGGGGATTGAGTCGGGCACTTCGATGCGGAATTCAATCCAATCGGCGTCCTTCTCGAATCCCATGCGCTGCATATGCTCGGGGTAATAGGGATAATTGTAGATGGTGGCCATTGTGCCCATCTCCTCAAAGCCCTCGATGAGCATACCCTCGTGGTCAAGGTCCGAAAAGCCCATCGGGCCCACCATGGCTGTACAGCCATAGCTGCGGCCCCAGTCCTCGGCGGCCTTGAACAGGGCGTCCACCACCTCGGCGTCGTCAATGAAATCAACCCACCCGAAGCGCATCATCTTGTCGCCGTAGCGGCGGTTGACCAAGTCGTTGATAATGGCGGTGATACGGCCCACGATGCGGCCGTCGCGACGGGCTACGAAGGTCTGCGCCTTGCAATGGTCGAAGGCCGGATTCTTGGTGGCGTCCAGCGTGGCCACCTCGTCCATGACGAGCGGCGGCACAAAATAATCGTTGCCACGGTAAAGGTCGATGCCGAACTGCACCGCCTCGGTTATCTGTTTTTTATCGTTGGGTACGGGAGTGACTGTAACTGCGGACATTTGGTTTTATGACAAGTGTAAGAGTGTTAAGATGTTGGTCAACGGTCGGCGGACTGCTCGGTGGTTATATCCTCAGGCTGGGGCGGAGCCGGGCGCCAGGGCGACGACAACCATACCAACAGCACGATCATGGCCAGCAGGAAGGCGATGATGCCGATGTACAGGCGGCGCGAACGACGGTTCTCCAGCGCTAAGTGCAGCTGCTGCATGTCGCGGTAGCGCGCACGCGGATTGGGGTCCAGACAGCGGTCGGCCACGCGGCGCAGCGTCGAGTCGTCGCAACCCGTCGCGTCAAGTACCTGCTTGATTACCAGGCCGTAATTGTAGATATCCTGCGACGTATCGCCCGCCGTGAGGTTGGCGCGCTGTTCAAAACCTACGTCGATGAGCTTCAGGTTGCCGATATTTTCGGTGAAGATGATGTTTTCGGGGCGGAGCGGATGATGCGCCAGGTGATTGTTCTGGATATACTCCAGAGCGTCAACCAATTGATGGCGCAGCTTGTCGATGTGCTGCGGGGTCACTTTCTTCTCGCGCAGCAGCTTGGCCAGCGAGTCGCCGTAGACATCGTCGGTAATGATACAGCGGCCCAGACCGGGGACATCCTCAAAATCGTTGATCATGACGATGTTGGGGTGTGCCAGATTATAGCGCACGTCGAACTCCTTCTCAAGCATTTCCTGCATCTTGGGGTCGTCGCGCAAATCCTTCTTCAAGGTCTTGAGCATCACCCACTTGCCAAATTTCTTGGCGGTGTAGACGTCATAGTATTCCTCGTCCCACTCGGGCAGGTGTTCAATCTCGGTCCATCTGGTCTGTTCAGTCATCGGCTCATATTGCTAAATTCGTGCAAATATACGAAATCTCCGCCAATCCTGCAAACGCGCATCACTGCGCCTCACCGAGCTTAACGCTGTCCGCAGCCGTGCTGTCGGTCAGTATGTCCTGCCGCGAGGGCAGGATTATGACATTGAGCCCGCAATAGGCCAGGCGCCTGAGGCTGTCGATATCGGAATTGGCCAGGCGGATGCAGCCCTCGGTGGCGCGCCGGCCAAGCGACTCGGGCGCGTGCGTGCCGTGTATGCCGATACCCTTGTGGGGGCCGGTCTCCAGGCGCAGAAACCAGCCGCCGTAGGCGCCGGCCACCTCGCCCTTGCCGTCATTGAAATCATGTGTCCAGCCCGAGCTGTTCTGAATGTCGGATATCCGGAACACGCCCTCGGGAGTGCGGTTGTCGCCCGGAGCCCGCTTGTTACCGTAGTTGCGGCCGCACGCCATCGGGAAATCCGCTATGCAGCCGCCGTCGGCATCGTAGACTTTGAGGCGCATAGTGCCCTTGTCGGCTATGACGAAGGCGGCACGTTCCGGCTCGGCCAGCCGGGCCTCGTACCATCCGTACATCAGCCACATACCGGTGCAGGACAGCGCCGCGACAAGGACAAGCAGAATGATGGCCGCCTTCTTCATCGCCTACCGGTATAGTCGCGAGTCCCGTTTGTGAAGGTTACCCGGTAATCGTTCGGTTCCCACAGGCCTTGGTAGTTGCTGCGACGTATCTCTATATCCTTGATGTCGCCCTCGGCCGGAGCATATCCTTCAAATTCAAGGTGGGGAGTCTCGTCATCGTCAAACCGGAAGTACAGCATCTTGCGCTCATGCGAATTGATGTTCTCAATCAGTAGGGCCATGTCGGTGAATTTCGACTGCTTGTTGTACAAACGTTTGAACAGCACCTCGTTGGGCTTTTCCTTGCCGTGATGGAAAATCACCTGCCATTGGTTGTCCGAGCCGGCGCTCAGGCCGACCTCGGCCATGAGGTCGGCGGACAGCTTGCCTACGTAGCCTTTATCCTTGAAATAATCGAGCAAAGCACGCCTTACCTTGGCGGTGACGATAATCTCGCGGACGTCATTGTCGCCAAACAGGCTGTTGAGGATGTAAAAGTCCTTGCGGTCAAGCAGATAAGGCGCGGCCACATAGCCCTCGGTCTTGGTTTCGGAATCGGGCGAAACGTATTTGACCTTGGCCCATTCGTCGTCCGACTCATAGGTAATCAGTTCGCCGCCGAAGGGCACAGTCATCAGCTTGTTGAAATCGCCGCCGGCCATCTTGGACGACCGCAACTGCACATTGACCATCGGGAAGGTGCGCGGCGCCTCGCGGTCAATCTTTTCAGGCAAATAGACATGGTTATAGTACCACAGCCCCGTGCCGCCGCCAACAAATACGAGAGCAGCTACGGCCGCGATTGTGACCCACAGCCAGGTGCGCTTCTTGACCGGAGCGGCCGCAGCCTTGACAGCCGCTGAAGCCTTTGCCGCAGGCTTTGGCGGCGCAACGGGCGCTGCAGGAGCCGGAGCCGTAGCGGGCTTGGGCGCTGAGGGCTTTGCTGCTGGTTTGGCCGGAGCCGCCGGCACCTTCGGTGCAGCCGGTGTGGTCGGGGTTTCAGTCTTGGGAGCCGGCTTGGACGCAATCGGGCCGATATTATTAGCCTTCAGCGCCTCGGATTTCGGCACCGATATTTTGTGGACGATTGATTTATCCGGCACCGGCAAGACCTCGCCGCAGACCGGGCAAATCCGCATCGTGCCATTGACTTTATTTCCGCATTTGGGACATTCAGTGGAAGCCATATCAAATTAAGATTATAAGCATCACAAAGTTAGCAACATTTTTCAGCCTGACAAAATAAATTGAGGCCAAGCCTTGTCTGCCCTGTCTGACCCGTCTGACCTCGCCCCCTAAAACCACGAAAGGCACACCGATGGTGTGCCTTGTGTAGCCCATAGCAGAATCGAACTGCTCTTTCAAGAATGAAAATCTTGCGTCCTAACCGATAGACGAATGGGCCAAATCTCTCAAAACTCTTAAAAAGAAGGGTGAGACTCGGAGCGAGCCACCGGCTTATCAGGCAAGCTTGGCGATGTGGTGGGCCAGTTTGCTCTTGAGGTTGGCGGCTTTGTTCTTGGAGATAGCTTTCTTCGATGCAAGACGGTCAAGCATGGCGCCGATTACACGGAACTTGGCTTCAGCTTCGGTCTTGTCGGTGAGCTTGCGGAGGTTGCGAACGGCGTTGCGGGCTGTTTTAGCGTAGTAACGGTTGCGCAGACGACGGCTCTCGGTCTGACGGATTCTTTTTAATGATGACTTATGGTTTGCCATTTCTTGTTTGCTTGTTTATTTTTTGTTTGTAGCCCATAGCAGAATCGAACTGCTCTTTCAAGAATGAAAATCTTGCGTCCTAACCGATAGACGAATGGGCCATCCGCGATTTGCGAGTGCAAATATAGACACTTTTTTTGACCCTCACAAATATTCGCCCAAAAAAGTCCGTTTTTAAGATTTTTTATGAAATTTCTGACCTGTTTCCAACAGACTTTTTGAGCTGATCCGGGGGTTACACATTAATATATATGCGGGGCGTCCGTTCAGTTGGTCACCTGCAGACCGGCATCAGTCAGGGCCTGACGCAGACGCTTGATGTGGTCGTTATCACGGGTCTCCAGCTCCAGGCGGATGGTACAGCCGGTGATTTCGGTGGACGAGTTGATACGCTCGTGGTTGACGGAAATCACGTTGCCGCCCTCGGCTGCGATGACGTTCATCACGTTGGCCAGCTGGCCGGGTTTGTCGGGCAGATTGATGGTGAAGGTATAGTTGCGGCCCGATTTGGACAGACCGCGGGTAATGACGCGGCTCAGGGTGTTGACGTCGATATTGCCGCCCGATACCAGTGCAACCACTTTCTTGCCGCGGACGGGAACTTTATCAAACATCACGGCGGCAACGGCAACGGCGCCGGCGCCTTCGGCCACTACTTTCTGCTTCTCCATCAGCGCCAGGATGGCTGCGGCGGTCTCGTCGTCATTGACGGTGACGACATCGTCCACATACTTGCTGCAGAGCTCATAAGTGAGCTCGCCGGGCTGCTTGACGCAGATGCCGTCGGCTATGGTGGCCACCTTGTCCAGATGTGCTATCTTGCCGTCGGCCAGCGACTGAACCATGCTCGGCGCGCCTGCGGCCTGTACGCCGTACACCTTGACGTCGGGGCGCAGCGTCTTGATGGCGTAGGCCACGCCTGCAATGAGGCCGCCGCCGCCGATGGGCACTACCACAGCCTCAACCTCGGGCAACTGTTCCAGAATCTCCAGACCGATGGTGCCCTGGCCGGCTATCACCTTGGGGTCGTCAAAGGGATGGACAAAGGTGTAACCGTTGGCGTCGCGCAGCTCGATGGCCTTGGCATAGGCATCGTCATACACGCCCGGCACCAGGCATACCTCGGCGCCGTAGCCCTTGGTGGCCTCGACCTTCGACATCGGAGCGCCGGCGGGCAGGCATATCAGAGCCTTGATGCCGTTGTGGGTGGCGCCCAAGGCCACACCCTGGGCATGGTTGCCGGCCGAGCAGGCGATTACGCCGCGGGCCTTCTCCTCGTCGCTCAGCTGTGAGATTTTGTAATAGGCGCCACGCAGCTTGAACGAGCCGGTGAGCTGCAGGTTTTCAGTCTTGAGATATAACTCGCAGTCCGAGGCGAGTTTAGGCGCCGGTATTACGGCCGTCTTGCGAGCCACGTCCTTGAGGACGGCGGCAGCATTGAATATTTCGCTTATTTCGAGCATGAATGGTTTATTTAGTTGCCGCAAAGATAATCAAACAACCGCAAAAAGTCAAAAATATTTTTCACCACCCCGCGAAAAGGCCCTAAAGTCCATAAGAGAGTGTATCAAAACATGGAATTGTAGGGGCGCACGGCCCGTGCGCCCGGTTTCCTGAGTATGTATACCATTAATACTCAGTACATTGTCGGCGGACGCACGGGCCGTGCGTTCCTAACTATTCGGCGTTATGCCACACCCATACTGACCTTCCCTCCGGCCAAAATTGTACCATTGAAGGAACAATTCCCATTTTGTACCTTCGAAGGAACAATTTTCCATTATGACGGTTTTTCCGGCCGGGGTTGCAGGTATATCGATTAAAATCGTTATCTTTGCGCAAATATCACACCAAGCATGCTTAAACGATTCATAACTGCCGCCGCGCTTGCGGTGGCGCTGGTACTGCCCGCACAGGCTCAGATCAAGGCCGGCGAGAAATCGCTGGGGCCCAAGCTGGGCTTTGCATCCCACAACACGTCGGCCTTTGCCGGACTGGTGTTCAACTACGCTTTCTCGCAGCATCTGCGCATCGCGCCCCAGATTGGCTGCGTGTTCCGCCACAAGGACCAGGACGCGCTGCTCATCGACCTTGACTTCCACGTGCCCTTCGGCATTGTAAGCAACGACAAGGCCGCCCTCTATCCCCTGGCCGGCCTGGCGTTCAATTCATGGAGCCGCCACGGTGTGGACATAACCAGCGGCGAGGATGTGACATCGCACATCAACCGTTTCGGCGGCAACTTGGGCGCCGGCTTCGACCTGCGCTGCAATCAGTCGCTCCGCCTCAACTTCGAGGCTAAATACACTCTGGTAAAGAGTTACTCGTCGCTGTACATCGGCGCGGGCATCAGCTACGTTTTCTGATGGAAAAACAAGTCACTATATTAGGTATCGAGTCGTCATGCGACGACACTTCGGTCGCCGTGGTACGCGACGGCCTGCTGCTGAGCAACGTGACGGCCTCGCAGGAGGTTCACCAAGAGTACGGCGGCGTGGTGCCCGAGCTGGCATCGCGCGCCCATCAGCAGAACATCGTGCCGGTAGTCGACGCCGCCCTGCACCGCGCCGGCATCGAGGCCACCGACCTTGACGCCATAGCCTTCACCCGCGGCCCGGGCCTGTTGGGCTCGCTGTTGGTGGGCACCAGCTTTGCCAAGGGAATGTCGCTGGGGCTGCGCATCCCGCTGGTGGATGTCAACCATCTGCACGGACACGTGCTGTCGCACTTTGTGCGCCGGCAGCCCGACGACGCCGTGCCGCAGTTTCCCTTCCTGTGCCTGCTCATCTCGGGCGGCAACAGCCAGCTGATTTTAGTGCGCGCCTACAACGATATGGAGATTCTGGGCCGCACCATCGACGACGCCGCCGGCGAGGCCTTTGACAAGTGCGCCAAGGTGATGGGCCTGCCCTACCCCGGCGGACCGCACATCGACCGCCTGGCCGCTCAGGGCGACGCCCACCGTTTCCGCTTTGCCCGCCCGCACATCGCAGGGCTGGACTACAGTTTCAGCGGCCTGAAGACGTCATTCCTCTACACGCTGCGCGACGCCAAGGCCGCCGACCCTGACTTTGTGCAGAACAACATGGCCGACCTGGCCGCCTCGCTGCAGGCCACCATCATAGACATCCTGCTGGACAAGCTGGCCAAGGCCGTCGACGCCACCGGCGTCACCACCGTGGCCATCGGCGGCGGCGTATCGGCCAACTCGGGCGTGCGCACGGCCGTGGCCGACTTCTGCCGCGAGCGCGGCATCCGCGCCTTCATACCCGAGCGCGCATTCACCACCGACAACGCCGCCATGGTGGCCATAGCCGGCTATTTCAAATATCTGGACCGCGATTTCTGCCCCTACGAGGCCACACCCTACGCGCGCGTTACGGTCTGACATCAAACCATTATCATCACATCATGAAGTGTCGTATTATCATAATCGGCGACGAAATCCTGATGGGGCAGGTCACCGATACCAATTCGGGAGTCATAGCCCGCGCCCTTGACCCGCAGGGCTGGGAGATTGACCGCGTGGAGACCGTCGGCGACAGCCGCCCGGCCATTGAGCGTGCCGTGCGCACCGCCCTGGACGGCGCCGCCCTGGTGATGGTCACCGGCGGCCTGGGCCCCACCAAGGACGACATTACCAAAGGCGTGCTGTGCGATATCTTCGGCGGTCCGATGGTGCGCGACGAGGCGGTGCTCGATAACGTCCGCCGCGTGTTCAACCTGCGCGGCCTGAGCATGAACGCCCTCACCGAGGGGCAGGCCATGGTGCCGGCCTCATGCACGGTGATTCAGAACCGCTACGGCACGGCGCCCGTCATGTGGTTCGAGACGCCCGACGGACGCGTGCTGGTGTCCATGCCGGGCGTACCCTTCGAGACTGAAGGCATGCTGCCCGAGGTCACCGACCGCATCCAACACCATTTCGCGCCCGACATCGAACTGATGCACCATTCGCTGATGGTGAGCGGCATCACCGAATCGGCCCTGGCCGAGCGCCTGGCCGGTTTCGAAGCCGCCCTGGACCCGACTATGCACCTTGCATACCTGCCCACACCGGGCCTGATACGCCTGCGCCTGGACGGCCGCGACCGCCGCGGCAACGGTCTGGAGCCGCGCTTCACCGGCGCCCTTGAGCGCCTGCGCGCCGAGTTGGGCCCGCTGATGGTCTACGACGGCGACGCTTCGTCCGCCCGCATAGCCGTGGAGCGCCTGCGCGCGCATGGCCTCACGCTGGCCACCGCCGAGAGCTGCACCGGCGGCACCATAGCCTCGCGCATCACCGCCGTACCCGGCTGCAGCGACATCTACACGGGCGGCGTGGTCAGCTATGCCAACGCCGTCAAGGAACAGCTTTTAGGCGTCCCGGCCGCCGACATAGAGAGTCAGGGCGCCGTCAGCCGGCCCGTGGTCGAGGCCATGGCCGCCGGGGCATGCCGCGCCTGCGGAGCCCGCTGCGCCTGCGCCCCATCCGGCATAGCCGGGCCCGACGGAGGAACGCCCGACAAGCCCGTCGGCACCGTCTGGATAGGCTGGTGCGTGGACGGCCGCGTGTCGTCGCGCCTGTTTCACTTTCCCGGCAATCGCGCCCGTGTCATTGACCGCGCCGCCACCGAAGCCCTCCTGGGGCTCGTTAATCTGATACAATAAACCATTAAGTATGTGTACGAAATTATTTAGAGCTTGTTTAAAAATAAATGTTAACGGCAGGGCTGTCAGTCGTTGAGCAGATTTGTGTCTGTGATGAGGG
>CANQZK010000024.1 GCA_947628285.1 uncultured Muribaculaceae bacterium | reverse complement strand
GTTAAAAAAACAAATGCTTAAACAAATTAATTACCTGTTATACAGCATATTATGCATTATTCAGTAAACCCTAAATACATACGCGAAAATCCCTATCGGCTGCTCGTGCGCAGGGATAATCCGAAATATTTCAGCCGCCTGCAGCATCTTACCATAGCCGGCCGTGATTATCAGGCATACGGCAATCTGCAACTACTTGACAACCCCTTCAAAGAAGCCGTAGCCGTGCATCGCGCCGATACGGAACAACAGCGCCTCGACAACCGCTCGCAGTGGCTCCATACAGCCGCAAACGGCGGTGTGCTTGTCTCGCCCTTCATCTCACCGGCCGAAAAGGCAATAAGAGCCGAAGCCGAAGCCCTCGGCGCAAATATAATCCTGGCGGTGCATGAGGCCTTCGGCGAGCGGTACAAACCCGCCGGGCATGATTTTGAGCTGTGCACCCAAGGGCGCATGCTCATCATTTCATACGGCCTGCCGCCGGGCAGCGAACTGACGCGGCCCGTCTGCCTGCAGATGAACGCCCTGGCAAAGGCCCTGGCTCTGCCTGGATCGGGGGTCAGTTCTCTATGCGGAGCTGGATGCCGTTGAGCTTGCGGTAGAGGTCCAGGGCGTAGACGTCGGTCATGGCGCTGACGTGGTCCAGAACGGCCTGGATGCGACCGAACAGTTCGGGGGAGTGGACGTCGTACTGGTCCGGGAATTTGGCCAGCAGCAGCCGGGAGTAGTTGAGCTCGGGGAAACGAACGGCGTGGATGAGCTTCTCCAACAGGAAGGTGATGATGCGGTTACCGGCCAGCTCTATGTCCACGACATCGCCCGAGCGGTAGATCTTATCCCACGAGAGTTGGTTGCAGCGGGCGTATCCGGCGCGTTCCGTTTCGGGGATGTGGTCAAGCAGTGTGCCTTGCATGGTGCCGTCCAGAATGGCCTGTTCGTTGGCCAGGAAGGCCTCGGCGCAGCGCTCGGCCAGCAGCCCTACGACGCATGAGCGCATGTAGCCCACCTTCTCGTTGGGGTCGGCCACGTGGTCCATGGCGCGGCGCATGCGTGCCTGGCGGTCGGCATCGAAGTAGCTGAGCATCACGTCGATAACCTCGGTGGTGGAGATGATTTTGAGCTTGTGGGCGTCCTCTATGTCCATGACTTCATAGCAGATGTCATCGGCGGCCTCGACGATATACACCAGCGGGTGGCGGGCGTAGCGCAGGGGCCGGCCGGGCTCGGACAGGCGGATAATTCCCAGTTCGTCGGCCACCTTGATGTAATCCTCGCGCTCGGAGGTGAAGAAGCCGAACTTATTGCGTGTGGCCAGGGAGGCCTCGAAGGGGTACTTGACAATGGAGGCAATCATGGAGTAGGTCATGGCGAAACCGCCCTTGCGCCGGCCGTTGAAGCGGTGCGTGAGCACGCGCAGGGCGTTGGCGTTGCCCTCGAAGTGGGTCAGGTCGGCCCACTGTTCGGCGGTGAGCATGGGGCGCAGCACGGCGCCGTCGCCCTCGCTGAAGAAGGTCGAAAAGGCCTTCTCGCCCGAGTGGCCGAAGGGCGGATTGCCCAGGTCGTGTGCCAGGCAGGCGGCGGCCACGATATCCCCGATGTGGTCGAAGACATCGGTGCGGTCCGTGCCGGCGTATTTGCGGCGCAGGGCCACGGCCACCATGTCGGCCATGGAGCGGCCCACGCATGAAACCTCGAGCGAGTGGGTCAGGCGGTTGTGCACAAAGATGCTGCCGGGCAGCGGGAAGACCTGAGTCTTGTTCTGCAGGCGGCGGAAGGGCGACGAGAAGACCAGGCGGTCATAGTCGCGCCGGAAGTCGGTGCGGATGCCGTCGCGGCGACCCGAGCCGGCCACGTCCTCCAGTCCCAGACGTTTGTCGTTAATGAGTTTTGACCATTCCATCATGCTGCAAATTTAGGCAATATGGAGAAAAATGGGGTGCAATTAAACTTTTTTAAGGTTTGTTTGTCAATATTATGTATCATACCATATTCTGACTCAATGACAACTCAAGATAAAACAACAGACAAGCTGCCTCAGGAGGCTGCTCAGGCCCCTGAGGAGCAGCAGAAAAAGCCCGGGCGCGGCTGGCTGGCCACCTGCGCGCTGCTGATGTGCGTGGTGGCGTGGATAGTGGCCAATCGCGAGGCCTATTCGGCCATGGCCATAGCCGTGGCGTCGATAGTGCTGGGCGGGCTGGCCATGCGCGGCGCCTCGCGGACCGTGCGCAACGCCGCCATCACGGCCATTGTGGCCTCAGGCGTGCTGATAGTGGTCATAGCCGCCTTTCTGATAGTGATTTACCTGGGGCTGAAGTAGCGCGGACGCCCGTCGGGACCCGCACCGGTCATAAATATATTCGGAATTTGCGATTAAATTCGTAAATTTGCATCGTTATGGCCAAAAAAATAGTTGAAACGCCGCTGATGAAGCAGTACCTCGAGATGAAGAAGAAGCATCCCGACGCGGTGCTGCTGTTCCGTGTGGGCGATTTTTACGAGACATTCTCCGAGGATGCCGTCATCGCGTCTGAAATCCTGGGCATCACCCTGACCAAGCGTGCCAACGGCGCGGCCAGCTCAGTCGAACTGGCCGGCTTTCCCCACCACGCGCTGGACACTTACCTGCCCAAGCTGGTGCGGGCCGGGCGCCGCGTGGCCATATGTGAGCAACTGGAGGACCCCAAGCTGACCAAGAAGTTAGTCAAGCGCGGCATCACCGAGCTTGTCACCCCCGGCGTGGCCATGAGCGACAACGTGCTGTCAACCCGCGAGAACAACTTCCTGGCGGCGCTGCACTTCGGCAAGCACAGCACGGGCGTAGCCTTCCTGGACATAAGCACGGGCGAGTTCCTGGCCGCCGAGGGCACCGCCGACTACATAGACAAGCTGATGGGCAACATGGCGCCCAAGGAGGTGCTGGTGATGCGCGGACTGAAGACACAGGCCGCCGACATGCTGTCGGAACGCTACGTGATGTTTGAGCTGGACGACTGGCTCTTCACGCCCGACAACGCCCGCGAGCGCCTGTTGGCGCAGTTCGACACGGCCTCGCTCAAGGGTTTCGGCATCGAGTCCATGCCCGACGCCATAGTGGCCGCCGGAGCCGTGCTGCATTATCTGGACGTCACCCAGCACTCGCGCCTGGGCCATATAACATCCATATCCCGCATAGAGGAGGGCACCTACGTGCGCCTGGACCGCTTCACGGTGCGCAATCTGGAACTCGTTGCGCCGCTCGACGAGGGCGGCCTAAGCCTGCTGAGCGTGCTTGACCGCACGGCCACCTCGATGGGCTCGCGCCTGCTGCACCGCTGGCTGCTGTTCCCGCTGCGCGACCCCAAGGCCATCAACGAGCGCCTGGACGTGGTGGAGGCCTTCTTCCGCCTGCCCGAGGAGCGCGAGGCCCTGACCGACCTGCTCAAACAGGTGGGCGACCTGGAGCGCCTGGTGTCCAAAATCAGTACCGGACGCGTCACCCCGCGCGAGATGCTCCAGGCCGGAGCCGCATTACGCGCCATCGGGCCAGTCAAGGACATCTGCGCCCGCTGCGACGTGCCCGCTCTGACGGCGCTGGCCGAGCAGCTCAACCCCTGCGAGACAACCGCCAACGCCATCCTGCGCCAGATACGCCCCGACGCATCCACCCAGAAGAACGATTATATAGCCGAGGGCGTCAACGCCGAACTGGACGAGCTCCGCGCCATAGCCTATTCCGGCAAGGACTACCTGCTGCGCATCCAGCAGCGCGAAATCGAGGCCACGGGCATACCGTCGCTCAAGATAGGCTTCAACAACGTGTTCGGCTACTACATTGAGGTGACCAACACCCACCGCGACAAGGTGCCCGCCGAGTGGATACGCAAGCAGACCCTGGTCAACGCCGAGCGCTACATCACCGCCGAGCTCAAGGAATACGAGGAGAAGATCCTCTCGGCCCAGGAGCGCATCGAGACACTCCAGGCGCAGATCTACGCCGCGCTGACAGCCTCCGTCGGGGCCTATGCGCCGGCCATGCTGCTTGATGCCTCGCTGCTGGCGCGCCTGGACGTGCTGCTGTCGTTCACCCGCGTATCAGCCGAGAACCATTACTGCCGCCCCGTGGTGGACGATTCGCTGGAAATCTCGCTCACGGAGGCGCGCCACCCCGTCATAGAGCGGCGCCTGCCCGCCGGCGAACCCTATGTGTCCAACTCGCTGCGGCTGGACAACGACACGGAACAGATAATGATGATAACCGGCCCGAATATGTCCGGCAAGTCGGCCCTGCTGCGCCAGACGGCGCTGAATGTCATCATGGCGCAGGCCGGGTGCTTCGTGGCCGCCGATGCGGCTCACATAGGCGCCGTGGACAAGATTTTCACCCGCGTGGGCGCCTCGGACAATATCTCGCTGGGAGAATCCACCTTCATGGTGGAGATGAACGAGGCCGCCGCCATACTCAACAACATGAGCCGCCGCTCGCTGATACTCTTCGACGAGTTGGGCCGCGGCACATCCACCTACGACGGCATTTCAATAGCCTGGGCCATAGTGGAATACATCCACGACAACGGCGACATGCACCCCAAGACGCTCTTCGCCACCCACTACCACGAGCTCAACGAGATGGAGCGCACCCACCCGCGAATTGTCAACGTCAACGTGTCCGTGCGCGAGATTGACGGCAAGGTGGTGTTTCTGCGCAAGTTGGCCCGCGGCGGCTCGGAACACAGTTTCGGCATCCATGTGGCGCGCCTGGCCGGCATGCCCCGCGCCATAGTGAGCCGCGCCGACGCCGTGCTCAAGCAGCTCGAGAGCGAGAACCGCCAGACCGGCTCCACCGAGGCCCTGCGCGAGCTGCCCGCCGGACAGCCCGGCATGCAGCTGTCGTTCTTCCAGCTCGACGACCCCGTCCTGGCACAGGTGCGCGACCGCATCCTGGACACCGACATCAACAACCTCACCCCCTTGGAAGCCCTCACCAAACTCAACGAAATCAAAAATATACTGACCGGAAAATTCTGAGAGTGGCAATTGACGAAATTTTTTGCTAACTTTGCAGACATTTCATAACGAAACACGAAAACAGACAGATATGAACGTTCTTGAACTCAGCGAACAAGAGATAATCCGGCGCAACTCGCTCCAGGCATTGCGCGACATGGGCATCGAACCTTATCCCGCGGCCGAATTCACCGTCACGGGACACAGCGACGAAATCAAGACCGGCTTTGCGGACGACGCTCCCGTCCGCGAGGTAGCCGTGGCCGGCCGCATCATGGGCCGCCGCATCATGGGCAAGGCTTCGTTTGTCGAACTGCAGGATGCCTTCGGACGCATCCAGGTGTATATCAACCGCGACGAAATCTGCCCCGGCGAAGACAAGGAACTCTACAACACCGTGTTCAAGAAACTGCTCGATATCGGCGACTTCATCGGCGTGCGCGGCTATGTGTTCCGCACACAGACCGGCGAGATTTCAGTCCATGCCAAGGAACTGTTGGTGCTGAGCAAGAGCCTGCGCCCCCTGCCCATCGTCAAGGTCAAGGACGGCGTGACATACGACGCCTTTGACGACCCCGAGCTGCGCTACCGCCGCCGTTACGTCGACCTGGTGGTCAACGACGGCGTCAAGGAAATCTTCCTCAAACGCACCAAAGTGTACACCTCCATGCGCGAGTACTTCAACGCAGCCGGATACATCGAGGTTGAGACCCCCATCCTGCAGGCCATCCCCGGCGGTGCATCGGCCCGTCCCTTCATCACCCACCACAACGCGCTGGACATCCCCTTGTACATGCGCATCGCCGACGAGCTCTACCTCAAACGCCTCATCGTGGGCGGCTTCGACGGCGTATATGAGTTCTCAAAGAACTTCCGCAACGAGGGCATGGACCGCACCCACAACCCCGAATTCACCTGCATGGAAATCTATGTGGCCTACAAGGACTACAACTGGATGATGACCTTCACCGAGCGCATGCTGGAGAAAATCTGCATGGACGTGAACGGCACCACCGAGGTGCGCGTGGGCGACAACGTAATATCGTTCAAGGCACCCTTCCCGCGCGTGACCATGGCCCAGGCCATCAAGGAGCATACCGGCTATGACATCGAGGGCAAGAGCGAGGACGAACTGCGCCGCGCCGCCCGCGAGATGGGCATCGAGGTGGACGAAACCATGGGCAAGGGCAAACTCATCGACGAAATTTTCGGCGAGAAGTGCGAGGGCCTCTACATCCAGCCCACCTTCATCACCGACTACCCCATAGAGATGTCGCCGCTGACCAAGCGCCACCGCGACAATCCCGAACTGACCGAGCGTTTCGAGCTGATGGTCAACGGCAAGGAGCTGGCCAACGCCTACTCGGAGCTGAACGACCCCATCGACCAGTACGAGCGCTTCGTGGAGCAGATGCGCCTGGGCGAGAAGGGCGACGACGAGGCCATGATTATCGACGCCGACTTCATCCGCGCCCTTGAGTACGGCATGCCCCCCACATCCGGCATGGGCATAGGCATGGACCGCCTGGTGATGCTCATGACGGGCCAGACGGCCATCCAGGAGGTGCTGCTGTTCCCGCAGATGCGCCCCGAGAAGACCGAGAAGCGCGACAAACCCGAGGCCTTCACCGCCCTGGGCGTCGAGGCCGACTGGGTGGCACCGCTGCAGAAGGCCGGCATGCTCACCGTCGAGACCCTGGGCCGCGCACAGGCCGGCAAACTCTTCCAGGTCCTCTGCGGCATCAACAAGAAATTCAAGCTGGGCCTGAAAAACCCTACCCCCGCACAGCTGCAGGAATGGATTGACCGGGCCGCGGCTTCCGTCAACTAAACATTACAGCCATGAACGACACAGCCTCAATAGCAGTGCTGGGCGGCGGCAGCTGGGCCACCGCCCTGGCCAAACTGCTGCTGCACAACACTGAGCGAATCATCTGGTACATGCGGCGCGACGACCGCATCGAGGAGTTTCTGCGCCTGGGACACAACCCCGCCTATCTGACTGACGTCCAGTTCGACACCTCTCACATCGAGTTCTCAAGCGACATCAACGAGGTCTGCCAAAAGGCCGACATCCTGCTGCTGGCCATGCCCTCGCCATACTTCAAATCGCACACCGACAAGATTACCGTCGACCTCAGCGGCAAGATCATAGTCAGCGCCGTCAAGGGCATCGTGCCGGACGAGAACATGCTCATCACCGACTATATGGCCACGAAATTCGGCGTGGACATCAACCGCGAGTTAGTCATCTCCGGACCCTGCCACGCCGAGGAAGTGGCCCTGGACCGCCCGTGCTACCTGACCATCGGCTGCCATGACCTGGAGCTGGCCGCAGAGTTCGCCCGCCATCTGGGCGGACGCCATACCCACACCATCACGTCAACGGATGTCGAGGGCATAGAGTACGCCGCCGTGCTCAAGAACGTCTACGCCATAGCCGCCGGCATTATCCACGGCCTCAAACGCGGCGACAACTTCCAGGCCATGCTCATATCCAACGCCATCCGCGAGATGGCCCGCTTTGTCGACGCCGTGGCTCCCCGGCCCCGCCAGATATGCGATTCCGTCTATCTGGGCGACCTGCTGGTGACGGCCTATTCGCGCTTCTCGCGCAACCACAATTTCGGCTCGATGATCGGCAAGGGCTATTCGGTCAAGGCCGCCCGCATGGAAATGGAGCAGACCGCCGAGGGCTACTACGGCGCCAAGTGCATCAGCGACATCAACCGCAAGTTTGACGTGGACATGCCCATCCTGGACGCCGTCAACGACATTCTGTACCACCGCGTGGCCCCCAGCAAGGCGCTGGGATGGATGTCACAGTCGTTCACCTGACCCCTTACCCCGCGGCGAACAGTGGCTAAATTCCGCATAAACATTCTGGGCTGCGGCTCGGCGACTCCCACGCTGCGCCACATGCCCTCATGCCAGGTGGTCGACTTCCGCGACCACCTGCTGATGATTGACTGCGGCGAGGGCGCCCAATTGGCCATGCGCCGCATGCGCCTGAAATTCAGCCGTCTGGAGCATATCTTCATCTCGCACCTGCACGGCGACCACTTCCTGGGCCTGCCGGGGCTGCTGTCCACCATGGCCCTGCACGAGAACTCCGGACGGGTCAACATCTACTGCTTCCCCGCCGGCATAGAGCTGCTGCGGCGCACCCTGGCGGTGTTCTGCCGCGAGACGCCCTTCGAGATTGTCTACCACCCCATAGAGCCCGGCCACGCCACCATACTGGATACACACGCCCTGACGGTGGAGACCTTCCCGCTGTACCACCGTGTGCCTGCCGTGGGCTTCCTGCTGCGCGAGAAACCCAAACCGCGCCATATCGACGGCGATTCGGTACGCTTCTTCGGCGTGCCCGTGGCGCAGATGCAGGCCATCCGCGCCGGGGCCGACTTCCTGACCCCGGACGGCCGCGTGATTCCCAACGCACGCCTGACCCGCGACCCGGACCCGACCATGAGCTACGCCTACTGCTCTGACACGGCCTATGACGAGCGCGTGGCCGCAGCCATCAGCGGCGTCGACACCATCTACCACGAGTCCACCTACCTTGAGGACAACGCCCAAAAGGCCTCGGAGCGCGGCCACTCAACCGCCGCCGAGGCCGGCCGCATAGCCACACTGGCCGGCGCCCGGCGCCTCATCTTAGGGCATTATTCCAAACGATACGACGACGACCAACCCTTTGCCGCCGAAGCCGCCCGGACTTTCCGGGGCGAAATCATAGCGGCCACCGAGGGTATGCGCATTGACCTGCTGTGAACACCCGCAACGACGACGAATATTACATGCGCCGGGCCCTGGAAGAGGCCCGTGCCGCCGCCCGCGACGGCGAGATTCCCGTGGGAGCCATCGTCGTGGACGCCGACGGGCGCATCATAGGCCGCGGACACAACCTGACCGAGAAGCTGCGCGATGTCACGGCCCACGCCGAGATGCAGGCGCTCACAGCCGCGGCCCTCATGCTTGACAGCAAATACCTGCCGCAGGCCACGCTTTACGTCACGCTGGAGCCTTGCCTGATGTGCGCCGGCGCCATAGGCTGGAGCCAGTTGGGCCGGCTGGTCATCGGTGCGGCCGACCCGCGCCGGGGCTACTCGGTGCTGTGCGCCGGCTCGCCCTTCCACCCGCGCACCGAGGTGGTCAGCGGCGTCCTTGACGACGAGTGCCGAAATATCATTATAGATTTCTTTAAAACCAAACGCTGATGCACTACTTCCTCATAGCAGGCGAGGCGTCGGGCGACCTCCATGCCGCGCGCCTCATCGAGGCCCTGCGCGCCACGGACCCCGAGGCGCGGTTCACCTTCCTTGGCGGCGACCTTATGGCCGCGGCGGCCGGATGCGCGCCCGTGGTTCACTATCGCGAGATGGCCTTCATGGGCTTCAGCGAGGTGCTGCGCAACCTGGGACGCATACACAGCAACATGCGCATGGCCCGGCAGGCACTGGAACAGGCCCGGCCCGACCGCTTCATAGCCGTGGACTATCCGAGTTTCAACCTCAAGATAGCACGCCACGCCCGCCGGCTGGGCATCGAGGTGTGCTGGTACATATCGCCCAAGCTGTGGGCGTGGAAGAAGTGGCGCATCCGCGCCATTCGCCGCGATGTGGACCGCATGCTGTGCATACTGCCATTCGAGCCTGAATTCTACGCCGCCAACGGCTATGACCGCGCCGTGTATGTGGGCAACCCGTCGGTCGAGGAGATTGACGACGCCCTTGCGGCCGTGCCGCCGCGCGCCGAGTTCCTTGCCGCGCACCGCCTGCGCGACCGCCGCATCCTGGCCCTGTTGCCGGGCAGCCGCCGCGGCGAGATACGCTGCAACCTGCCGGTGATGGACGCCGTGGCGCGCCGCTATCCGCAATATACGGTGGTCGTGGCCGGGGCGCCGGGGATAGACGATGATTTCTACGCCGGCCTGACCAAATTCAAGGTGGTGCGCGACGCCACCCATCAGCTCTTGGCACACTCACACGCCGCGCTGGTGACGTCCGGCACGGCCACGTTGGAGGCCGCACTGGCGGGTGTGCCCCAGGTGGTCACCTACCGCTCAAACGGCTCGAAAACAGCCTATAATATGATGAAGAAAATCCTGAGCGTGAAATTTGTATCGCTGCCCAACCTCATCACGGGACGCGAGATTATCCCCGAGCAACTGCTGCACCTGTGCACCGAGGAGGCCGTATCGGAGAAGCTCAGCCCGCTGTTGCGCGACAACAGCCCCGAGCGCGCCGCCCAGCTTGAAGGCTACGCGCAGATGCGCGCGGCCCTCGGCCCGCGCGGCGCAGCCCTCCGGGCTGCACAGGGGCTGATGCAAACCCAATAGGGCCTATAGGGCCTATAAGCCCTATAGCTACGCGCGTCAGCCTCAGCCCTCGTCACTTTCGCTGTAGCGCCTATGCTCAGGAATAATCGCCGCTGTGTCAGGGTTGTGGCGGGGGCCAAGGGAAAGGCTTATGCCGGCGGCAAGGAGCTGGCGGGCCAGGGCTGGTTTGCCGCGGAAGCCGTGAATTATCCATTCCACCCGTGGCCGCAGGCGGCGCCGGAGCGCCAACAGACGGTCGTATCGGCGCACACAGTGTATTATCAGGGGTTTGCCCAGGCGGTCGGCCATCCGCGCCTGAAGCGCGAAAACGGCCTCCTGACGGCCTTCCGGGCCGCCGCGCAATGCGTCCAGGCCGCACTCGCCCACGGCCACGCAGCGGGCGTCGGAGGCGTCGCGCCACAGGGCTGTGAGTTGGCCCAGCATGAGGGGAAGGACGGTGCTCCACGGATGTATGCCTACGGAATATGTGCCGCCCGGAAGCATGGGCGTACCCGGCTCGATGCTCACAACGGTATCGCCGCTCAGGGCCTTGTCGGCACGGTGCGAGTGGATGTCGGCGTATCGGTGAAGGTCCGTTTGGCTCATGGCACGGGGTCATAACCGCTGCCTCCCCACGGATGGCAACGGGCAATGCGTTTGACAGCCAGCCACAGGCCGCGCAGGGGTCCATGGCGCATGATGGCCTCGATGGCGTATTGGCTGCAGGTGGGCGTGAAGCGGCACGAGGGCGGCAGCATGGGCGAGATGCAGGCGCGGTAAAAGTATATGGGCAGGCACAGCAGCCGCGACAGAAGGCGTTTCACGGCTGCGGGGTATTAGCGTCGGCAGCGGGTGCGGCGATGCGTGCCAGGATGCGGCGGACGGCTTTGTCGACATCGGCAAAGGAGGTCAGGCGGTCGGCCACGTAGATGAATGCAAGGTCGATGCGTGTGCCCTCGGGCATGGGAAAATCGGGGCGCGCCAGGCGGTAAGCCTCGCGGACGCGGCGGCGCATCTGCACGCGGTCCACGGCATGGCGCAGGCGCTTCTTGGGCACGGAGATGACAAAGGCCAGCGGGGCGTCCGAGTGTCGCGCCGGGTTGGGGCGCCATACGGCCCGCAGGGGATAGCTGAGGGTGCTGAAAGCACCGCTGCCGCGGCTGAAGAGTTGCTCTATAGCCACGGCAGAAGTGAGTTTTTCTTTCTTATATAGACGCAGGCCTTTCACGTTGTGTCAGGCGCCGATTGATACGGCGGCGTGTTCGGCCAGGTAGTTGTCGATGGCGGCGGTCATTGAGGGCGCGGCGGGCGAGGGAGCCTCGATGTCGACGCGCAGACCGGCATCCTTGGCGGCCTTGGTGGTCGATGCGCCGAAGGTGGCAACTACGATATCACCCTGCTCGAATTCGGGAAAATTCGTTTTGAGCGATTCGATACCCTGAGGGCTGAAGAACACCAGCATGTCATAGTCAAAGGCCTCGTCGGGACCGAAGTCGTTGCTGACGGTGCGATACATGACGGCGCGGTCAAAGTTGATTTTGTTCTCGGTGAGCAGGCGCGCCTCCGAGCCGGTGTTGACGTCGGATACGGCCAACAGATAGCGGTCCTCCTTGTGCTTGAGCATGGAGGGCAGCAGGTCGACCAGTTTGCCGGTCTTGGAGAAGAAAATCTTGCGCTTGCGGTAGATGATATATTTCTGCAGATAATTGGCAATGCTCTCCGATGCGCAGAAGTATTTCTGAGTATCGGGGATGTTGATGCGCATTTCTTCGCAAAGGCGGAAGAAGTGGTCAATAGCCGTCTTTGCAGTGAAAATAATGGCTGTGTGTTCGGGGATTGCCACTTTCTGAGCGCGGAAATCCTTGGCAGATAAACCTTCAACCTTAATAAAGGGGCGAAAGACCATCTCGACCGAGTGTTTGGATGCGATTTCGTAGTACGGCGATTTTTCGGACGAAGGTTTAGGCTGCGAAATTAAGATTTTGTTTACTTTCACTATTTGTACATTAATTTTTACCCGGCGTTTACAACCAGGAAATGCGTGAATTTATATATGAAAACCACGGGTATGATTTCCAAGGTGCAAAGGTACAAAATAAAGTAGACAAGAGAGCCGATTTTGTTATAAAAAATCCTAAAACCCTTAAAAATGAACAGCAAGCGGGCTATAATATAGAGTCCGAAACCTACCATGACCGTCACGGCGGCGATTTCCGGATAAAACACGGCCAGGACGGCGGGAACCAACAGCGTAAGGCCCAACAGCGACTGCGAGGCGTTGAATCCGCGTATCCACTCGCGGCGCCCGGCGGGGGTGGCGAAGGTATAGCCCACCACGTTGTAGGCCAACTGCTGCAACAGATAGTAGGCGGCGCAGACGGCTATGGTCAGGCCCACGGCGGGGGCTGTCATGGCCGTGAAGCGGTCGGTAGCCACGCGGCAAACTGCCGTACACAGCAGTATGCCGGTGCAGACCACGCTCTGCAGGCTGAGCAGCAGCATCACGCGGGTATCACCCGCCGGATGCTCGTCAAAGACGTTGTCGCGGCCGGGGCGCACCTTCCACAGCTCGGTACCGCTCTGGCGCAGTACGCGCCCGAAGTGGCGCAGATTGAACATCATCACCACTACCATGAACGCTAACAGCAGCAGGAAGCCGGGGCGGATGCCGGCATGCTCGGGGCGCGGCTCCGGCTCCAGGCCCATGCGATAGTCGGGCTGTTCCACGACGGTCTCGGTCATGGCGGCGGTGTCGGTGCACCAGGGACGCAGGGCGGTGGTATCGAGCAGGGGCGTGAAGGGCGTCACCGAGTCGGCCGGTTGCCACCGGACGGTGCTCAGAGTATCGTCGGTCAGCGCGGGCACACGGGCCTGCACGGGCCGCACAGCCATAGTCGATGTAACGGAATCTGTCGCCATGCGTCTGCAAAGGTAAGAAAAAAATCAGAATTAGGATTTTTTTTGTATCTTTGCCGTGAATTGCACGTCTAAAGTCTAATATGAGCGACAATACCGACAAAGGCCACCGCGCGGTGGTCATCATACCCATGTATAACGAGCGCGAGAACGCCGCGGCCATCATTGACGCAGTACTCGGGCTCGAGGTTCCGTTTGATGTCCTGGTGATTGACGACAACTCGCCGGACGGCACCGCCGCTATCGTCAAGGAAAAGATGGCGCAGAATCCGGGCCGCGTGTCCATCATTGAGCGTCAGGGCAAATTGGGCCTGGGAACGGCCTACATCACCGGCTTCAAACGCGCGCTGGAGGACGGATATGACATCATCTGCGAGATGGACGCCGACTTCTCGCACAACCCGGCCGACCTGATCAAGCTGTACAAGGTCACGGCCGTTGACGGCGCCGACGTGGCCATCGGTTCGCGTTACGTGACGGGTGTAAACGTGGTCAACTGGCCCATGGGGCGCGTGCTGATGTCCTACTACGCATCCAAGTATGTGCGCGTGGTCACTGGCATGCCCATCCACGATACCACCGCCGGCTTTGTGTGCTATCGCCGCCGCGTGCTGGAGGCCCTGCCGCTTGACGACATCAAGTTCAAGGGCTATGCCTTCCAGATAGAGATGAAATTCACCGCCCATAAGTACGGATTCAAGATAGTGGAAGTGCCCATCATATTCGTCAACCGCGTATTGGGCACGTCCAAGATGAACAGCGGCATATTCGGCGAGGCTGTCTTCGGTGTGATTCGCCTGAAGTGGAACAGCCTGTTCAAGAAATTCCCCGATTACTCGCAGAAGTGATGAGCATACTGATTGAGGGCCTGATAGCGGGCGGCGAGGAAGCCCCCTACCGCGGCTGGATATTCACCGAGGGCCCGCTCATAGCCGATATGGGCCGCGGCGAGGCGCCCGAGGCACTGCGCCGGCGTGCCGCCGAGGTGGTGACGCTCCGCGAGAACGAGACGGTCATGCCCGGCGTGATTGACACGCATGTGCACTTCCGTGAGCCGGGCCTGACTCACAAGGCCACCATAGCCTCCGAGAGCCGCGCCGCCGTGGCCGGAGGCGTGACTTCATACATTGACATGCCCAACACGGTGCCGCAGACGGTCACGCTGCAGGCCTGGGAGGAGAAGAACCGCATAGCCGAGCGCGACTCGGCCGCCAACTACGCCTTCATGATGGGCGCTACGGCCGACAATATGCCGGAGCTGCTGCGCGCCGACGGCCGCCTGATGCCGGCCGTGAAGGTGTTCATGGGCTCGTCCACGGGCGGAATGTTGTTGGACGCCGACACGCCCCTGCGGCGCGTATTCGCATCGGCGCCGCGCATTGTGGTGCATGCCGAGGACCAGCACCGCATAGAGGAGAACACCGCCCGATACCGCGACCGTGCCGCCGACATGGCCACCCACACGCTGATACGCGATGCAGACGCCTGCGCCCGCGCCACCGAACGGGCCATGGAATTGGCCGCGCAATATGGCTGCCGCCTGCACGTGGCACACGTGACAACCCGCCTGGAGTGCGAGATGTTCACCCCTGCGGAAACTCCTGAAGGAAAGCAGATTACCGCCGAGGTATCGCCGCATCACCTGCTGTTCTGCGATGAGGATTACGCTCACCTTGGTGCGCGCATAAAGATGAATCCGGCGGTGAAATCGGCCGCTGACCGCGAGGCGCTGCGCCGCGCCGTGCTGACCGGCCGGCTGGACTCCATCGCCACCGACCATGCGCCGCATCTGTTGGCCGAAAAGGCCGGCGACGCCCTCCACGCCGTATCCGGCGCGCCCATGGTGCAGTTCTCGCTGGTTAAGATGCTTGACCTGCTGGACGATCCCACCCTTGTGGCCCGCCGCATGGCCAACGCCCCGGCTGCAATCTTCGGGATAGACCGCCGCGGCTACCTGCGCCCGGGCTGCTATGCCGATATGGTGATTGTGCGCCGGCGCGAGAGCCCGCATGTGATAACCGACGCCGACGTGCTGAGCCTATGCGGCTGGACGCCTCTCGTCGGCACGCCGACACAGCACGAGGTGGTGCGCACCATTGTCAACGGCGACAACGGCCCGCAGGCGCTGCAATTCAACTGATTGATAATAATTTATAGAAAATAAAGCTGCGAGGCCGCAAAGCGCGGCAGCGTGGCCAGATAAAGTGCGCCCGGAGCAATATTGGCCGTCGAGTCGGTCACTGTCACCCTGGCGGCTGTAAGGGCGTCGCGCACGGCATCGAGGGCCGAGGCGGGGGTATTGTTGTCCTGGCTGAGATGGCACAGAAAGACGTGGCGCAGCGCCGGTGTGTAGATGCGGGCCAGGTAGGCGGCCGTCTCGGCGTTGTCCATATGGCCGCGCTCGGAGCGGATACGGCGCTTTAGGTATTCCGGATAGCGGCCTGTCTGCAGCATGTGGCTGTCATAGTTGGCCTCGATCATCATGGCGCAGGCGCGGCGCAGATAGTGGTCGGCCCGCTCGGTGACCACTCCCATATCGGTAGCCACGACAAAGGTCTGCTCGCCGCGCTCGATGAAGAAGCCGGCGTTGTCCGTGCCGTCGTGGCTGGTCTCGAAGGGCGTGACCGTCAGCTCGCCGAAGTGATACTGATGCTCCTTGAACACGGGCGAGTGGTAATCCTTGATGCGGCGCGACAGGTTGTGGCGGCGCAGCAGGCCCTCCAGGGTGCGGGGCGTGCAGTACAGGCGCATGTGGGTGTTGCGGCGCAGCAAGGCGTAGGAATAGCGCACGTGGTCGGCGTGGTCGTGGGTCAGGATTATGCCCTGCACGGCCGACATGTCGATGCCGTTACGCAGCAGTTGCTCGGTGACGTAATTATTGTCGCAACCGGCGTCGATGAGTATGCCGCAGTCGGTGGTGCCGATGTAGGAACAGTTGCCCGAGCTGCCGCTGCCAAAGGAGATGAACATGAGCGGACGGCGGCGCAGGCCGGTGTCGGCGGGCAGGACAAGGTCAGAGATATCAGCCGTCGCGCCGTCCCGGGCATCGCGCTGCGCCTCGTCGGTCAACGAAACTTCAAAGGCGGCCTCGTCAAGGCGCTTGCCCGGCTCAAACAGGCTGGGCATTTCCTCGATGGGGCGGATGGGGCGTCGGTTGTATCGTCGGGCCATAGGTCAGGAATAGAGCAGGAAAATGGTGGGAATCTTGGAGTAATCGTATTTCATTGAGGCCCAATGGGACAGGGGGCGCGTCATGATGCTCTGGCGCGGGCCGGTTATGTCGGAGGCCACGCACAGCAGCATGTTGCCGGGCAGGGCGTGGCACAGCTCTTCGATGATGCGGTTGTTGCGGTAGGGCGTCTCGATGAATATCTGTGTGTCGCCACGGCGCACGTCGCGCTCCATCTGGCGCATGGCGGCGTTGCGGGCCTTTCCCTCGCGCGGCAGATAGCCGCGGAAGGTGAAGCACTGTCCGTTGAATCCGGAGGCCATCAGGGCCATCAAAATGCTTGAGGGGCCTACTAAGGGTACCACGGTATAGCCGCGGCGCTGGGCCACGGACACGAGGTCGGCGCCGGGGTCGGCCACGGCGGGACAGCCGGCCTCGCTGATTATGCCCATGTCGTGCCCGGCGTCCATGGGGGCGATGAGCGCCTCGACCTCGGCGGCATCGGTATGCTCGCTGAGCTCGCGCAGGTCCAGGTCGTCAATGACGATGTCGGGCGACACGGCACGCAGAAAGCGCCGCGCCGACCGCAGATTCTCGACGGCAAAGTATTTTACCTGCTTGATAATCTCCAGGTTAGGGGCGGGCAGGACCTCGGCGGGAGCGACATCAGCGAGCGGAACGGGAAAGAGAAATAATCGGGGCACGAGAAGTTATGTTATTGATGTTACGTATGTTATTTATGTTTCTTATGTTGCGTATGTTTCTTATGTGACGCGCAACAGGAGGTAACGCCAATTTTTAATTACTCTTCGTACTCGGTGGGGTCGGGGAGGCCGGCTTGGATGAAGGCTTCGCGGCGCTCGGTGCAGGTGCCGCAGCGTCCGCAATGACGTTCGCCGCCCTTGTAGCACGAATATGTATGACTGTAATCCATGCCTAACGAGGCGCCGCGGCGGGCTATGTCGGTCTTGGACAGCAGGGTGTAGGGGGCGCGGATATCTATGCCGTCATATGTGCCGGCGGCCACGGCCCGCGACATTGCGTCGACGAATTCCGGGCGGCAGTCGGGGTAGATGGCATGGTCGCCGCTGTGATTGGCCAGCATCAGGTGGCGCAGGCCGCGCGACTCGGCCATGCCGGCGGCGATAGCCAACATGATGCCGTTGCGGAAGGGCACGACGGTAGAGCGCATGTTGTCATCGTCGTACTGGCCCTCGGGGATGGCGTCGGCGCCTGACAGCAGCGAGCTCTCAAACAGCCGGCCTATGAACGGAAGATCAATTACAATAAGCTCAATGCCAAGGCGTTGGCAGTTGTAGCGGGCGCACTCAATCTCGCGTGCGTTGTGGTTGCTGCCGTAATTGAAGGTCACTGCCAGCGCAATATCATCGGCATACTCGTAGAGCAGCGTGGTTGAATCCATGCCGCCCGAAAGGACTATGAGAGAATCTTTCATGGCTCAGCGTGCGGGGAAATTGGCCATCAGGCGTGCGCGCACCATGTCCTGATGCTCGGCATCGCCGTAATTGGCAAAGGGATAGATGCTTATGCCGCCACGGGGAGTGAATATGCCGCGCACCTCCAGATAGCGCGGGTCCATCAGGCGCACAAGGTCCTTCATTATAATATTGACGCAGTCCTCATGGAAATCGCCGTGGTTGCGGAAGCTGAACAGATACAGCTTGAGGCTCTTGCTCTCCACCATCCGCTCGCGGGGGATGTATGAGATTACAATCTCGGCAAAGTCCGGCTGGCCCGTCTTGGGACACAGAGAGGTAAACTCGGGACAGTTGAACGTGACAAGATACTCATTGTCAGGATGTTTGTTAATAAACGTTTCGAGCACCTCAGGGGCATACTGAGTCGGATATTTTACGCCTTGATTGCCCAGAAGGGTGCATCCGGAAACTTCGTCGGGGCTACGCATGATTATTAAGAGCTTGTTTAAAGATTACAAAAACGAAAAAAGGGTAAGCTTACTACATCGCACCGCTACAACCCGATACCCTTGCTTCGGTCAAGACCTGGGGGATTCTCGGGGAGCTGGTCGTGTAGGACTTACCCGACGACAAAGGTACGACAAATTTCCCTAACAGCAAAAGAAAAAGGAAAATTTAACAGGATTATTGCGCTTCTTCAGATATATTGCATAATTTTGTATCTGATTTCCAACCAATCTATGAATCCGACGGGCCGCAACATAGCATTCGATGTCATAAAGGGTATAGCAATCATTGCCGTGGTGCTGTATCATTTCGGGGTATGCGATTCCTGCTACTTAGGGTTTACTGAATAATCAACAGACCAGTGTTCCACGGAAGTTTGATAAGTGTTCCACACAATACGGCACA